>NZ_JBSFNO010000002.1:0-389783 GCF_053981095.1 Nocardia sp. NPDC003693 | reverse complement strand
GTGTCCGACACCTATTTCGTGGTCGCGCACTTCCACTACGTGCTGTTCGGCACGATCGTGTTCGCGACGTTCGCCGGCATCTACTTCTGGTTCCCGAAGATGACCGGTCGCATGATGGACGAGCGCCTGGGCAAGTGGCACTTCTGGACGACCTTCGTCGGTTTCCACACCACGTTCCTGGTGCAGCACTGGCTGGGCAACGAGGGCATGCCGCGCCGCTACGCGGACTACCTGCCCACCGACGGGTTCACGCTGCTCAACACGATCTCGACCATCGGCGCCTTCATCCTCGGCGCCTCGATGCTGCCGTTCGTGTGGAACGTCTTCAAGTCCTACCGCTACGGCGAGGTCGTGACCGTGGACGATCCGTGGGGCTACGGCAACTCCCTCGAGTGGGCGACCACCTGCCCGCCGCCGCGCCACAACTTCTACGAGCTGCCCCAGATCCGTTCGGAGCGACCGGCATTCGAGCTGCACTACCCGCACATGGTGGAGCGCATGCGCGCCGAGGCCCACGTGGGCTGGGGCACCCGGCCGCACACCGCCGACGATCGGGAGTCGATCACCGGCTGATCCGCCCGCTGCCGTCGAACGGCGGTCGTCCTTCGGGGCGGCCGCCGTTTCGCTGTCCGGGGTGAAGTGTGGCGTCCCACCGGCTATTTCGAGTTCCGTGCGGCGCGGCCGACTCCGGCTTTACGGCTGTCGTTGGGCTGCAGGGTGATCGGCGCCGCCCGCTGCCTGATCATTCGTCCACCTGCGGCGCGGACCGAATGGCAGCAGACTTTCAGCAAACTTGCGGTACTGTCCGCAATCACGGGCGCGTACATCGAACTCGCCCGGCGTTTTTCCGCAGGTCTCGACTCCGGGAGGGACAGTGCTCGCCGATTCTCCGGATGTTCTCCACGCCGTGCCGTTCGAATTGTCCAGGGCGCAAATGGAATTGTGGCTCGCCGACGATATCGGGCGCGCCGACGACGCCACCGGCCACCGCCCGCGCGCGCTGCCCGGGCAGGCGCACTACCTGGAACTGCGCGGTGCGCTGGACGCCGATCTCTTCGACGTTGCCTCGCACCGGGCCTTCGAGGAATTCGGCGTCGGCCGGCTACGCATCGGACAGGTGGACGGGCGGCCGTACCAGTGGATGGCGGCCGATATCGGCGGCCGTCTCGAACACGTGGACTGCTCGGGGGAACCGGATCCGCGTGCGGCCGCGCTGGACTGGATGAATCGGCGGCACCGGTGCGCGATCGACCTGCTCGACGCACCGCTCTGGGCGGCCGCGCTGCTGCGGATCGGGCCCGGCCATCACATCTGGTACGGGCAGATGCACCACGTGGCCATCGACGGTTACGGCGGCCTGAGCCTGATCGCGCGGATCGGGCAGTGGTACGACGCGCTACTGGCGGAGTCCGAGCCCGAGCCCTTCGGCGGGCTGTCCCCGGCCCGCATCCAGGCCGCCGACGTCGAATATCGTGCCTCGGCACGCTTTCTCGCCGACCGCGAGTACTGGCGGGAGCGCTTCGCGGACTGGAACGCACCGCTGCCCGCGCCCGGCCCGGCGCGCGTGCGCCGCGGTCGAGCGCCGGTGCCCGCGGCGCTGCGGGCCGCCGGCGCGCTGTCCCCGGCGCACTGGCGGGAGCTGGAAAAGCGTGCCGCGCAGTGCGACGCGAGTCCCGCGCAGGTGCTGGTCGCGGCGATCTGCGCGTTCCGCGCGGGCACCACGGGTGACGTCGAACCCCTGGTGCGGCTGGCGGCCTCGGCGCGCACCACCGCGGTGTTGAAGAAGTCGGGCGGCATGCTCGCCAACGTGCTGCCCATCCGGTTGTGCTGCGCGGGCGCGGTGACGGTGCGCGACCTCGTCGCCGCGGCCGCGCGCGACATCACCGGGGGACTGCGCCATCAGCGCTATCGCTTCGAGGAGCTGCGCCGCGAGCTCGGCATCGGCGCGGACCAGGTGGCGGGCCCGACCGTGAACCTGATGTTCTTCGATCGCACCGGCCGCTTCGGGGAGGCGATCGGCGAATACCGCATTCTCGCTTCCGGATCGGTCGCCGACCTCCACTTCAATCTGTACCGCGCGGGCGCCGCGGACGGGCTGTCGGTCGACCTGCTCGGCAATCCCGACCGATACGACCGGACCGAGCTCGGCGAGCTGCTCGATCGCTTCCTGCTGTTCCTGGGCAACTTCGTCGCGGCCGGTCCGGACACCCCGGTCGCGCGGATCGGGCTGCTGTCCGAGGCGGAGGCGCGCGGGCTGCGCGCGGAGACGCGCGGTGACGCGGTGGAACCCGTCCTGCTCCCGGACCTGTTCGCCGCGGCCGCGCGCCACGACGCGGACCCGGCGGTGGTCCACGGTGACACCGCGCTGGACGGCGCGCGCTGGGACGAGCTCTCGAATACCCTGGCGCACAGGCTGTGCGAGCGGGGCATCGGGCCGGGCGACGTGGTGGCCGTCCCGGCGCGCCGGAGCGTGCACTGGCTGATCGCGATCCGGGGCGTGCTCGCCGCCGGCGCCGCCTACCTGCCGATCGATCCGGCCCATCCCGCCGAGCGGGTGCGGGCGCAGCTCGACGAATCCGACGTACGAGTCGGAATCGACACCGGCGCAGCGGAACTGACCGACGCGGTGCGCTCGGGCCGGGACTGGCTCGACCTGGCCGAGCTGGTGCGGAACCACACCGGGTCCGGAACCCGGCCCGTCACCGACGCCGACCGCCCCCGGCCCGCGCACCCCGCGCACCCGGCCTACGTCATCTACACCTCGGGCTCCACCGGAACCCCCAAGGGCGTCGCGGTGACCCACGCCGGTCTGGCGAATCTCTGCGCCGCGCGGTCCGCCCTGCTGCCCGCCAGGCCCGGCGACCGGGTGCTGTGCGGTGCCGCGCCGACCTTCGACGCCTCGCTGTGGGAGCTGCTCTTCGCCACCACCGGCGCCACCCTGGTCATCGCGCCCGACGACGTCTACGCGGGTCCCCGGCTCGCCGAATTCCTGCGGCGCGAGCGCATTACGCACGCGTTCCTCACCCCGGCCGTCCTGGCGGCCACCGATCCCGCCGGGCTGGGCGAGCTGCGCCTGCTCGCCACCGGCGGCGAGGCCTGCCCGCAGTCCGTGGTGGCCGCGTGGGCGCGCGGGCGCACCCTGGTCAACGCGTACGGGCCCACCGAGGCCAGCATCGTCACGCACCTGGGCCCGATGGCGCCGGACCGCCCGATCACCCTCGGCGCGCCCGTTCCCGGCGTGCGCGCCCACGTCCTGGACCCCTGGCTGCGACCGGTGCCGCCGGGCGTGGTGGGCGAGCTCTACCTGGGCGGTCCGGGGCTCGCGCGCGGTTACCTCGCCCGATTCCCGCTCACCGCCGCCCGTTTCGTGGCGGACCCGTTCGGCGATTCCGGCGCGCGGCTCTACCGCACCGGCGACCTGGTGACCGGGGACGCCGCGGGCGACCTGGTCTTCCACGGCCGCGCCGACGCGCAGGTGAAGGTGCGCGGCCTGCGCATCGAACTCGGCGAGATCGAAGCCGTGCTCGCCGACTGCCCCGGCGTCGCCCAGGCGGTGGTGGTGCTGCACGGCGCGGCGTCCGCCCCGCGCATCGTCGCCTACGCCATGCCGGAGCCCGGCTTCCTGCTCACCACGCGCGAACTGGAAGTGGCTGCCGCGCAACGGCTTCCGGCGTACATGGTGCCCACCATCATCCTGCTCGACCGCTTCCCGCTGTCCCCGAGCGGCAAGGTGGACCGGCGGGCGCTGCCCGCTCCCGTCGCGCCCGCCGTCGTCTACCGCGCCCCCGTCACTGCGGCGGAGAAGGCGGTCGCGGCGGCGTTCGCGGACCTGCCCGCCGTGCCCGCGGACGGCGTCGCCCGCATCGGCCTGGACGAGGACTTCTTCGCGCTCGGCGGGGATTCGCTCAGCGCGGCCGTGGTCGCCGCGCGGGTGGGTGCGGCCCTGGGCGTGGAGGCCGGGGTGCGCGATCTGTTCGAAGCCCCCACGGTCGCCGGTTTCGCCGAACGTGTCGGCGCCCGTGAACTCTTGGCCGAGCGCACGCGCCCGGCCCGGCGCCCCCGCCCCGACCGGGTGCCGCTGTCGTACGCGCAACGGCGGCTCTGGCTGATCAACCGCCTGGACCCGGCGTCGCCGGCCTACAACATGCCGCTCGGCCTGCGCCTGACCGGAGCCCTCGACGTCAGCGCGCTGACCGCCGCCCTGACCGACGTCGTCGGCAGGCACGAAGCGCTGCGCACCGTGTTCGCCGAGTCCGACGGCGGCGTCCGCCAGCGACTGGCGCCGGCCGGCGCCGTGGTGAACCCGCTGTCCCCGGAGCCGATCGACGCCGCGCTTGTCGAGCACGAACTGCGCGAATTCGTCCGCGCCGGTTTCGATCTGGCGCACGAGGCGCCGCTGCGCCTGCGCCTGCTCCGGGTGCTCGGCCCGCAATCCGAACAGCATGTCCTGCTCGTGCTGGCGCATCACATCGTCGCCGACGGCATGTCGCTGGCCCCGTTCGCGCGCGATCTGGCGACCGCCTACCGGGCCCGGCTGCGCAGCTCCGCGCCGGAGTGGAACCCGCTGCCGGTGCAGTACGCCGACTACACGCTGTGGCAGCGCGAACTGCTCGGGGACGAGTCCGATCCGGATTCGGAACTGTCCCGGCAACTCGGCTACTGGCGCGGCGTGCTCGGCGGTCTGCCGCCGGAATCGGCACTGCCGCCGCATCGTTCGCGTCGCGGCCGGGGTACGCGGCGGGCGGCGCGGGTCACCGCCGAGCTGCCCGAGCACATCGTGCACGGGCTGCGCGACCTCGCGCGGCGGCACGGCGCGACCCTGTTCATGGTCGCGCACGCGGGTCTGGCCGCCCTGCTGGCCCGGGTCTCCGGCGGCGCCGACATCGCCCTGGGCACCCCGGTGGCTGGGCGCGGGGACGCGCGGCTGGACGATCTCATCGGCATGTTCGTCAACACCCTGGTCCTGCGCGTTCCGGTGGACGGCTCGGAGTCCGGCGACGCGTTGCTGTCCCGGGTGCGCGACATCGACCTCGCGGCCTTCGCGCACGGCGAGGTGCCGTTCGAGCGGGTCGTGCGGGCGGCAGGCGTGCCGCACACCCCCGCCCAGCACCCGCTGTTCCAGGTGATGCTGTCGGTGCGGTCCGGCGAGACGGTCGCGTTCGAACTGCCCGGGCTGCAGGCAGATACGATCGGCCTCGCGGTGCCGGTGGCCAAGTTCGATCTGGAGTTCACCGTCGTCGAATCGGCGGCGGGGCTGACGCTGACCCTGGACTACGCCACCGAGCTGTTCGAGGCCGCGGACATGGCGGCCCTCGCCGAACGCGCGGTCCGGGTGTTCGACCAGCTGGCCCGGGATTCGAGCGTGCCGGTGGGCGACATCGACCTGCTCTCGGCCGCCGAGCGGGCGGCGCTGCGGGAGCGCGACGACGAGGGCGAGGCGGTGCCCGCGCCGCTGCCGCACCTGCTGACCCGGGCCGCGGCGTACGCGCCGGGGGCCACCGCGGTGGTGTGCGGGGACCGCACGCTCACCTACGGCGAGCTGCTTCCGCGCGTGAACCATTTGGCGCGCAGGCTGATAGCGCTGGGGGCCGGGCCGGAGGACGTCGTGGCGGTGGCGCTGCCCCGCTCCCTCGAATGGGTCGTGGCGATGTGCGCGGTCGCGCAGGCGGGCGCGGCGGCGCTGCCGCTCGACCCGGGCGCACCCGCCGAGCGCGTGCGCCTCATGCTCACCGATTCCGAGGTTCGCCTCGGGCTCACCGGCCCCGGCGCCGAGCTGCCGGACCTGCCCGGCGGTTCCTGGCTCGCCGTCGACTTCGACGAGCTCGACGGCTGCGACGAGCCCGTCACCGACGCCGACCGGATCCGCCCGTTGCGACTGACCCATCCGGCCTATTTGATCTACACCTCGGGCTCCACCGGAATTCCCAAGGCCGTGTGCGTGACGCACGCCGGACTGGCGAACGTGGTGGTCACCCAGGCGCAGCGCTGCGACGCCGACCCGCGCGCCCGGGTGCTCGCGGTCGCCTCACCGGCGTTCGACGCCTCGATCTGGGAACTGCTGCAGGCGCTGGGGGCGGGTGGCGCGCTGGTGATCGCGCCGCCCGCCGCGTACGCGGGCTTCGAGCTGTTCGATTTCCTTGCCGGAGAGCGCGTTACGCATGCCCTGCTGACGCCGCGCGTACTGGCGACCCTGCCGGAGGGGGATCTGCCGGACCTGCGGCTGCTGGCCACCGGCGGGGAAACCTGCCCGCCGGAGCTGACCGCCCGGTGGTCCGCGGACCGGTGCTTCGTGAACGCCTACGGGCCCACCGAGGCCACCATCTGGGCCACCGTCACCCGCCCGCTGCGCTCCGGGGCGGGACCGGTCCCGATCGGCGATCCCGTCGTCGGCGCCCGGATCCGCGTGCTGGACGCGCGTTTGCGCCCGGTCCCGCCCGGTGTCGTCGGCGAGATCTACGTGGCGGGCGCCGGGGTGGCGCGCGGGTACGCCCATCGGCCCGGGCAGACCGGCGCGCGCTTCGTGCCCGATCCCTTCGGCGCGCCCGGTACGCGCATGTACCGCACCGGCGATCTCGGTGCCCGGCGCGCCGACGGCGAGCTGGACTACCACGGGCGCAACGACTTCCAGGTCAAGGTGCACGGGGTGCGGCTGGAGCCCGGCGAGGTCGAGGCCGCGCTGTCGGCGGCGCCCGAAGTGGCCGCGGCCGCGGTGGTGGTGCGCCCCGGCGCCGCGGGGCCCGAACTCCTCGGCTACGTGGTGCCCGTGCCCGGCGCGACCGTCGACACCGAGGGGCTGTGCGCCGTCCTCGCGCGACGCCTACCGGCGCAGCACGTGCCGGCCCAGGTGCGCATACTCGACCACCTGCCGCTCACCCCGGCGGGCAAACTCGATCGCGCCGCCCTGCCCGCGCCCGAGGCCGCGCGGGCGGTGTTCGACGAACCCGCAACGCCCACCGAGGAACTCGTCGCGCGCGTGTTCGCCCGGGCCCTCGCCGCCGACCGGGCCGGCCGGGCCGACGACTTCTTCGCGCTCGGCGGCAACTCCCTCAGCGCGGCCGGCGCGGTGAGCCTGCTGCGCACCGAACTCGCGGGCGCGGCGACGGTGGAACCGCGCGACCTCTTCGACGAGCCCACGGTTGCGGGACTGGCCCGGCTGCTCGACGACCGGCGGGCCGCGCGGCCCGCCGGTGAGCCCGGATCGCCCGATCCGGAACCGGACGGTACAGGGCCGGAACGGGTTCCGCTGTCGTTCGCACAGCAGGGGATCTGGCTGCTGGACCGGAGCGGAGCGGGCGCGGCGTACCACATTCTGCTGGCCGTGCGGCTGGGCGGCGCGCTGGACGTGGCCGCGCTGGCGGCGGCGGTGGCCGATGTGGTGCAGCGGCACGAGCCGCTGCGCACCTACTTCCCCGAGCACGAGGGCGTGCCGTATCAGGCGGTGGCGCAGGAGGACGTCGGCGCGATGGACATCCGCCGCATCCCGCCCGCCCGCCTCGAACGCGCGCTGGCCACCTTCGAGGCACAGCCCTTCGACCTCGCCGCCGCCCCGCCGGTGCGGGCCAGGCTCTTCGCGGTCGACGCCTCGGGGGACGCCGCGCACCGTTCGGAATGGGTGCTGGCCCTGGTGGTGCACCACGTGAACGCGGACGGCTTCTCCCTGGCCCCGCTCGCCCGCGATCTCGCCGCGGCGTACGCCGCGCGGACCACCGGCACGACGCCGTACTGGCCCGTTCTCGGCACGCGGTACGCCGACCACACCCGCGCGCAGCACCGCGCGCTCGGCCGGCCCGACGACCCCGATTCGGAACTGGCACGGCAGCTCACGTACTGGCGCGCGGTGCTCGCGGACGCGCCGCTGGAACTGCCGCTGCCGCTGGACCGCCCCCGCCCGGACATCGCCGCGCATGTGGGCGCGAGCGTCGAAACGACACTGCCGCAGCCGATGACGGCACGGCTGCGCGCGCTGGCCACCGCCCATCGCGCGTCGATGTTCATGGTGACCCATGCCGCGCTCGCGGTGCTGCTGGCGAAGCTGTCCGGCACCGGTGACATCGTGATCGGCACGCCCACCGCGGGCCGGTCCGCGCCCGGCCTGGACGATCTGGTCGGCATGTTCGTCAACTCCGTGCCGCTGCGGGTGGCCGTCGATCCCGACGCGTCCTTCGCCGCGCACCTGGACCGGGTGCGCGCGGTGGACCTGGACGCGCTCGCGCACGCGCACACCCCGTTCGAGCACATCGTGGAGGCGCTGCGGCTGCCGCGCTCGGCGGCCCGGCATCCGCTGTTCCAGGTGGCGCTGTCCTTCCGGAACTTCGAGGTGCCCGAACTGCGCCTGCCCGGCGTGCGGGTGGAGACGCTCACCACCCCCGCCCACGCCATCCGCTTCGATCTGGAATTCGAACTGGCGGAGCATGATTCGGGCCTCACGGTGACGCTGCGCTACGACACCGCGCTGTTCGACTCCGAGACCACCCGGGGACTGCTCGAACGATTCGAGCGAACGCTCACCGCCGTGGCCGCCCGCCCCGACCGCCCGATCCACACCGTGGACGTGCTCTCGCCCCGGGAACGCCGCCGCCTGCCCCGGGTCGCCGTGAACACCGCGAACCCCGCCCCGATCACCCTGCCCGAGATACTCGCCCGGACGGTGGCCCACGCACCGGAGTCCCGTGCCCTGGTGTACGGCGCGACCACCCTGACCTACCGCGAACTGGACGAACACGCGAATCGTCTGGCCCGCCTACTGATCGGCGGCGGCATCGGCCCCGGCGACGTGGTCGCCGTCGCGATGCGCCGGTCGCCCGCCTGGCTGGTCGCCCTGTGGGCGGTGGCCAAGACCGGCGCGGCCTACCTCCCGGTCGATCCGGCCCACCCGTCCCACCGCATCACCGGCATGCTCGCGGATTCGTCCGCGGCCCTCGGCTTGACCACCGCCGCCACCCGCCACGAACTCCCCGACCTCCCTTGGCTGGTGGTCCACGATCCCGTCCCGGCAGTCCCCGCGGCCCCGGCTGATCAGGCGGATTCGGCTGCCTTGGGTGACTCTGCTGCCACAACAGAACCGACCTGCTCGGCTGCGCTGGCGGATTCGGCCGCCATGGCCGACGCGGCAGACCCGGCGGACTCGGCCTATCTGTCCGACATGGCAGACCCGGCGGCCCTGGCTGAGCTCGCCCGCTCGGCTGCTCCGGCCGACTCGGTTGCCCCGCGTGGTCGTACGAACTCTGCCGTTCCGGCTGTTTCGGCCGGCCTGTCCCTGTCGGCTGTCCGGGTCGTTCCGGCGGATTCGCCCGGCTCGGCCGGTCGGGCCCACGCGGGCGACGCGCCCGACATGCCCGACGTATCTACCGGTGGCGCCGTGCCCGGCGTCGCCGGGGCCGCTCGGACGCCGGCGTCCACCGAGCCCGTCACCGACGCGGACCGGCGTCGGCCGATCCATCCGGCGGATGCCGCGTACGTGCTGTTCACGTCCGGATCCACCGGGGCGCCCAAGGGCGTGGTCGTCACCCACGCGGGCCTGGCGCACATGCTCGCGGCGCAGGACGAGCACTGCGGGGTCGGGGCGGATTCCCGTGTCCTGCAACTCGCTTCGCCGGGGTTCGACGCCTCGCTGTGGGAGGTCCTGCTCGCGACGGGGGCGGGGGCGACGCTCGTTATCGCGCCGCCGGACGTGTACGGGGGTGCGGAGCTCGCGGCGCTGCTGTCCGCGGCGCGGGTCACGCACGCGTTCATCACGCCGGCGGTGCTGGCCACCATGGACCCGGACACGCTCGAAACAGCCGGGGGCGCACCGATTCTGCGCACCGTGGTGACCGGGGGCGAGGTGGTGGCGCCGGGGGTGGCCGCGCGCTGGGCCGCCGGGCGTGAGCTGCTCGTCGCCTACGGGCCCACCGAGGTCACCATCGTCGCCACCATCAGCGCGCCGCTGGGCCCGGATCGGCCCGTGACCATCGGCGGGCCCGCCGCCGGTATGCGCTGCTACGTGCTCGACAACCGGCTGGCGCTCGTGCCCGACGGCGTGATCGGCGAACTCTACGTGGCGGGTCCCGGTGTGGCGCGCGGATACTGCGCGCGGCCCGGCCTGACCGCCGGGCGCTTCCTGCCCGATCCGTTCGCCCCGGGCCGCATGTATCGCACCGGCGACGCGGTGCGCAGGCGCGCCGACGGCGCCCTGATCTTCTTCGGCCGCACCGATTCCCAGGTCAAGGTACGCGGGCAGCGCATCGAGCTCGGCGAGATCGAGGCCGCGCTGGCGAGCCTGCCCGGTGTCGCCCAGGCGGCCGCACTGGTGCGGGCGGACGATCCCGGCGAACCCCGGATCGTCGCGTACGCCACGCCCGCGCGCGGGGTGAAGCTCGACCCGATCCGGTTGCGCACCATGCTGTCCCGTCAGCTTCCGGGGTACCTGATGCCATCGGCCATCGCGTGTTGCGAGCACCTGCCGCTGACCGTGAACGGCAAGCTCGACCGGGCCGCGCTGCCCGCGCCCGCGGCGGAGACCGAGCCCTTCCGGGAGCCGGTCACCGCGGCCGAACGCGCGGTGGCGCGAGCCTTCGCCGAGGTGCTGGGGGTGGAGCGGGTCGGCCTGGATGACGACTTCTTCCGGCTGGGCGGCAACTCGCTCAGCGCCACCCGCGTCGCGGCCCGGATCGGCGCCGCGCTGCGCGCCGGGGTGCCGGTCCGGGAGGTCTTCGACGCGCCGACGGTCGCGGGATTGGCCGCGCGCCTGTCGGATTCACCGCACCCGGCCCGGCCGGAACCGCGGGCGGGGGAGCGGGGCGAGCGGACGCCGCTGTCCTTCGCGCAGCAGCGCCTGTGGCTGCTGAACCGCCTCGATCCGGACTCCCCGGCCTACAACATCCAGCTCGTGCTGCGCCTGACCGGAACACTGGACCACGCCGCGCTGCGAGCGGCGCTGCACTACGTGGTGGACCGGCACGAGGCGCTGCGGACGTACTACCCCGAACGCGACGGCGTCGGCGAGCAGCGGGTGGTCCCGGCCGGTTCGGTGCTCGGCGACGTGGCCGTCCACCGCTGCGACACCTTCGACGCCGACGCGTGGATCACCGAAATCTGCGCGGCGCCTTTCGATCTCACCGCCGAAGTACCCGTGCGCTGCGCCCTGTTCGCGGTGGGCGAGGGTGCGGGCGAACCGCGCGAGTGGCTGCTGGTCTTCGTCGTGCACCACGCCAACGCGGACGGCTACTCGCTCGCCCCGCTGGCCCGCGATCTGGGGGAGGGCTACGCGGCGGCGACACGCGGCGAACGGCCCGACCGCGCACCGCTCGGGGTGCAGTACGCCGACTATGCCCGATGGCAGCGCGAGGTGCTCGGCGCCGCCGACGATCCGCTGTCCGAGCACAGTCGCCAACTCGACTACTGGACAACCACTCTCGCCCAGGCGCCGGCCGACCTCGGCCTGCCCGTCGATCGCCCCCGCCCGGCGGTGGCCGCGACGCACGGCCGCACCGTCACCTGCGTCGTTCCCGAATCCACCGTCACCGCGCTGCGGGACCTGGCCGAACAGCACGACGCCTCCTTCTTCATGACCCTGCACGCCGGGCTGGCCCTGCTGCTGTCGGCATGGTCCGGCGGCGACGACATCACCATCGGCACCGCGGTGGCAGGCCGGGGCGCGGCCGCGCTCGACGATCTGGTCGGCATGTTCGTCAACACCCTGGCCCTGCGCGTGGAAGTCGATGCGGCCGAGTCGTTCTCGTCGCTGCTGACGCGCGTGCGGGAGGCGGATCTGGCGGCCTTCGCCCACGCCGAACTGCCCTTCGACCGGGTGGTCGAGGCCCTGGATCCACCGCGTTCCCGCGCGCGCCACCCGCTCTTCCAGGTCGTGCTGGCGCTGCAGAACCTGGACCCGATCGGGCTGCGACTACCCGGCCTGCGCGCGGAGCCCGTGCCCGCGCCGATCACCACCGCGCGCTTCGATCTCGAATTCGTCTGCACCCCGGTGGATTCCGGCCTCCGGATCGACCTGCAGTACGCGACCGAGCTCTTCGACCACGGCACCGTCACCGCCCTGCTCGGCCGCTACCGGCGCCTGCTGGAGTCCGCCGCCGCCGCGCCGCATCGCCCGACCGCTCGCCTGGGCATCCTGGGCCCGCACGAACACCGGCTGGTCGTGCGCGAATGGAATCGCACCGAGACCGGCGAGGTCGATCTGCTGCTGCCGGACCTGCTGGACGCGGCCGTACGCCGTGCGGCCGAGTCCGAGGCGCTGCGGTGCGGCGAGATCGCCCTGACCTACCGCGAGCTGGACGCGCGGGCACAACGGCTGGCCCGGCGGTTGCGGGCCCGCGGCATCGGCCCCGAAGACGTGGTGGCCCTGGGGATATCGCGCTCGGTGGCCTGGGCGGCGGCCCTCTGGGGCATCACCGAATCCGGCGCCGCCTTCATGCCGCTGGATCCCGCCGCGCCGCCCGCGCGCCTGTCGGCGATGCTCGCCGCGACCGGCGCCCGCGTCGTGCTCACCACCGCCGCCGAGCGCGCGGTCTTCGACACGCTGCCGAACCTCGAGGTGCTGATCCTGGATCCGGACGGCGCGGCATCCGGTCCGGAACCCGAACAGCCGCCGTCCCCGGCCCGGGACGCGCGCCCCGGCAACGCCGCCTACGTCATCCACACCTCGGGCTCGACCGGCGTCCCCAAGGCCGTGGTCGTGTCGCACGCCGGGCTCGCGAACATGGCCGCCACCCAGGCGCGCTGCATCGGCGCCGAGCGCACCGCGCGGGTACTGTGCGTCGCCGCACCGAGTTTCGACGTCTCGGTGTGGGAACTGGTGCTGGCCGCGGACGCGGCCGCCACCCTGATCATCGCCCCGCCCGGGGTCTACGCCGGCCCCGAGCTCGCCGAACTGCTGCGGCGCGAACGGGTGACACACGCCGTCGTGACGCCCGGGGTGCTGGCCTGCACCCCCGCCGCGGACCTGCCCGACCTAGCGGTGGTCGTCACCGGCGGCGAAGCCTGCCCGCCGGCCGTCGCGGCGACCTGGGGTGCCGGGCGCCGCCTCGTCAACGCCTACGGCCCCACCGAGACCACCGTCGTCAGCACCGTCAGCGGGGCGCTCGACGGCAGCGCCCCGATCACCATCGGCGGCCCCGCCGTGGGCACCCGCTGCTACGTCCTGGACCGCGCCCTGCGCCCGCTGCCCGTCGGCGCCGTCGGCGAGCTGTACATCGGCGGCCCCGGAGTGGCGCGCGGCTACTTCGGCAGGCCCGCGGGCACGGCAACCCGCTTCGTCCCGGACCCCTTCGGCCCGCCCGGCGAAAGGCTGTACCGCACCGGCGATCTCGTGTCCTGGACCGACACCGGCGAGCTGCGCTACCGGGGCCGCGGCGACTTCCAGGTCAAGATTCGCGGCATGCGGGTCGAACCCGGTGAGATCGAGGCGGTCCTGTCCCGCGCACCCGGCGTGGCGCAGATCCTCGCCGTCCGCACCGACGGCCCCGCGGGTGCGGCCCTGACGGCCTACGCGGTGCCCGAGCCCGGCCGCGCCCTCGACCCCGGCGAGCTGACCGCCCTCGCGGCGCGGCAGCTGCCGGATTACCTGCGCCCCACCGTGATCGTGCTCGACCGCCTGCCCCTGCGCGCCAACGGCAAGATCGATCGAGCCGCCCTGCCCGCCCCGGCGCCGGTCCGCTCGGACTACCTGGCACCGGTGCGCCCGGCCGAACGCCGGGTCGCCGCCGCCTACGCCGAGGTCCTCGGCCTCGACCGTGTGGGACTGAACGACGAGTTCTTCGCGCTCGGCGGCAATTCCCTGGGCGCCGCCCGGGTCATCGCGCGGCTCGACGGCGGAGTCGCCCTGCGCGATCTCTTCGAAGCCCCCCGGGTGCGCGAGCTGGCCGAGCGACTCGACGATTCCGCGGGCTCGATTCACCCCCGCGCCAACGAGTCCTACGAGGTCCTGCTGCCGCTGCGCCGCACCGACGGCGACATCCTGTTCTGCGTGCATCCCGGCGGCGGCCTGGCCTGGCCCTACGCCGGACTGCTCGACCGGCTCGACCCCGCGGTCGCGCTGTATGGCCTGCAGGATCCCTGGGTGCTCGGCGCCGGGGAGCCGTACGACAGCCTGCACGACTACGCGGCCCGCTACGTGGACGAGATCCTGCGCGTGCGCCCGGCCGGACCGTATCGGCTGCTGGGCTGGTCGCTCGGCGGGCGCATCGCGCACGAGATCGCCGTCCGGCTCCAGGATCAGGGTGCGGAGGTCGCGCTGCTGGCCATGATGGACAGTGCCGCGGACGACGGCGGCACGGTGCTCGATCCGCGGGACACCGCGGCGGCGTGGGCCGAACTGCACGGCATGGCGGAGCTGACGCGCGCGGCCGAGAGCTTCCCGCCCGAGATGGTCGAGCGCGCCACCGCCGCTCTCACCCGGCCCGTGACCGGCCGGCCCGGCGGCCGCTATCGCGGGAACCTGGTGCACTTCACCGCGACCGTCGCCGCGGGTGACCGGCGGCCCGCCGCGAGCTGGCGCGACCACGTCACCGGCGACATCGCCGACATCCCCGTCGCGGCCACGCATATCGGTATGGCACAGCCGATTCCGCTGACCGAGATCGCCCGGGGCCTGACCCGGCACTGGCACGGCGCATGAGCACCGCGCACCTGCCCGCGGCCATCCACGTGGTCGGCGCGCGCGTGCACAACCTCGACGACCTGACCGTCGACATCCCGCTCTGGTCCTGGGTGGCGATCACCGGGCTGTCGGGTTCGGGCAAGTCCTCGCTCGCCCTGGACGTGCTCTACGGCGAGGGCTATCAGCGCCTGCTCGGCGGGCTGTCCACCTACACGCGGCGCCGGATCAGCCAGGCCGAACGCCCCGACGTGGACCGGATCGACTACCTGCCCGCGACCCTGGCCCTGCGCCAGCGCCCGCCGATCCCGGGACGGCGCAGCACCGTCGGCACCATGACCGAGGTCTACAACGTGCTGCGCCTGATGTACTCGCGGCTCGGTTCGCACCTGTGCCCCACCGGTTTCCGGCTGCCACCGGCGCTGGACGCCGCGCTGCGCGGCCGGGTGGACCTGCCCGAATGCGGCGGCGAGTTCGAGCTGCCGGGCGCGGAGTCCTTCGCCTTCGACAGCTTCGGCGCCTGCCCGCGCTGCGGCGGCCTCGGCACCGTCGAGGAGATCGACGACGCCGCCCTGATCCCGAATCCGGACCTGTCGATCGCCGACGGCGCGGTCGCGCCGTGGAAGCTCCCGCTGCGCGACTTCCAGCCGCAGATCGCCGAACAGCTCGGCGTCCGCATCGACGTGCCCTATCGCGAGCTGACCGCGCACGAGCGCGAGATCGTCCTGAACGGGCCCGCCGAGAAGCGGCACGTGGTGGTCACCACCAAATCCGGGCGGGCCGCCGAACTCAACGGCACCTACGAGAACGCCCGTGCGGCGGTGCGGCATTCGCTCGCCAACAGCTCGAGCCAGACCACCCGCGAGCGGCTGAGCAAATTCTTCACCCTGCACACCTGCCCGGCCTGCCACGGCACGCGGTTGCGCCCCGAGGCGCTCACCACCCTGATCGGGGACCACGACATCGCCGCGACCAGCGCGCTGACGCTGGCCGAATTGGTGCCCTGGGCACGCGCATTGGCCGATACGCTGCCCGCCGACATGCACGGTCTGGCCACCCGGCTGACCACCGAGTTCGTGCGCGCGATCGAGCCGCTGTGCACCCTGGGGCTGGGCTACCTGAGCCTGGACCGCGCGGGCGAATCGCTGTCGACGGGGGAGCGCCAGCGCATCCAGCTGACCTCGACCCTGCAAACCCGTTCCACCGGAATGCTCTACGTGCTCGACGAACCCTCGATCGGCCTGCACCCGGCCAATGTCGAGGGCCTGCGCGAGGTCATCCGCGCCCTGGTCGGCAACGGCAACTCGGTGGTCATGGTGGATCACGAGATCGATCTGCTGCGCGCGGCGGACCACCTCATCGAGATGGGACCGGGGGCGGGCCGCGCGGGCGGCCGCGTCATCGCCCGGGGCACCGCCGCCGAACTCGCCGCCGACCCGAATTCGATCACCGGGCCCTATCTGTCGGGCGCGGCCGAGACGCACGCCCGCAGGGCCCGGCCGGTGCGGGACACCGATCCCCGGCTGGAGATCACCGTCGGCGACTTCTACACCCTGCACGGGGTGACCGCGCGGATCCCGCTGGAGCGCCTCACCCTGGTCACCGGCGTCTCCGGATCCGGCAAGACCAGTCTCATCCTGGAGAGCCTGGTACCGGCTCTGGACCGCGTGCTACGCGGGCGGGAACTCCCCGAACACGTTGCGGCACTGGACAGCGCGGGTCTCACCCGGGTGGTCACGGTCGACTCGACGCCGATCGGCAACAACAGCCGCTCCACCCCGGCCACCTACTCCGGCGCGTTCGACGGGCTGCGCGCGCTGTTCGCGGCCACCCCGCTCGCGCGCGAACGGCACTGGGGCGCGGGCCGTTTCTCCTACAACGTCAAGGGCGGGCAGTGCCCGGTGTGCGCCGGACTCGGCGAGGTGTCGCTGGACGTGCAGTACCTGCCCGACATGACGATCACCTGCCCGACCTGCCACGGCGCCCGGTACAACGCCGAGACGCTCGAGGCGCGGGTGGACGGCCTGACCATCGCCGACGTCCTGGCCCTCACCGTCGCCGACGCCGCGGACCGCTACGCGAGCGTCGCGCGGGTCGGCCCGCCGCTGCAGGCGCTGCGCGAGGTCGGGCTCGGCTACCTCGCGCTCGGCGAGCCCACGCCCGCGCTGTCCGGCGGCGAGGCCCAGCGGATGCGCCTGGCCGGCGGTTTGCGCTCGGACCAGACCGGTGTGCTCTACGTCTTCGACGAGCCGACGACCGGACTGCACCCCGGCGACGTGCGCACCCTGGTCGGGGTGTTCGAGCGGCTGCTGCGGGCCGGGGCCACCATCGTCGCCATCGACCACGACCTGGATCTCATCGGCGACGCCGACCACGTCATCGACATGGGACCCGGCGGCGGGCCCGAGGGCGGCCGGATCGTGGCCACCGGAACGCCCCGGCAGATCGCCGAAACGCCCGGCAGCCCGACCGGCCGCTACCTGCGCCGGCACCTGTTCGGGGGACCTACAGACCCGGCACCGTGACGAAGACCGCCGCCGTGCTGTCCTGCCGGAAGTAGGTGTCCAGCGGTGGCGTGCCGAAGGCTTCGATGCCCGAGTCCGGCAGCCAGGTGTAGTCCACCAGCCGCAGGGACAGCGGCCCGGCGGGCGCGGTCAACTCCACCTCGACGCCGTCGGCGGGCGGCGCCCAGAATCGGAATCCGTACTCGGGCATCGTGTCCGGCGTGCGGCCCTGGACCTTCAGCGTCTCCAGCGCCCCGTCCGGCCAGCGCAGATCCAGGCGATAGGCGCCGCGCGTCGACCGCAACCGCAGGGTCACCGTGCGCTTGCCCGCCTCGGTCCGGTCGGCGACCACCTGGGCGACGGGCGCCGAAAGCGCCTGTGCCGGAGCGTCACCCGAGGAGACCGCCTTCTTGACCACCTCGCCGAAGGGGCCGTCCGGCGCGCCGTCGCGCACGAAGTCCCGCGACCACGAGTCCGGGGCGAGCATCGACACCCAGCGCGCCTGCGCCCGGTCGGCGTCCAGGGCGTAGATGATCTGCGACAGTCGGGGATGCCGCTCGTCGAAGGTGTCCACGGCCAGTCCCGCGGCCACCAGCGCGACCGTGAGCGTCACGGCCGCACCGGGAATCAGCCAGCCGCGGCGGCCGGGCCGGCTGCGGCTCAGGGTCAGCATCAGCAGCGCGCCCAGCAGCACCACCGCGGGCGCGGTCAGGAACGGGGCGGTGACCATACCGGTCTGCACTCCGGCCCAGGCCGTGGAACCCAGGAACAGGGCCGCCGGAGCCAGCAGCAGGGTCAGCACCGGCAGTCGCCAGGGATCACCGATGACGAAGCTCGCGCCCACCCCCAGCACGGCGGCGGCCGCGGGCACCACCAGCACCTGTGCCGCGGGCGGCGACACCAGCGCCAGCCCCGCGCCCAGCAGCGTCACCCCCAGCAGCAGGCCGATCGCGGTGCCGCTCGGCCCGAACAGCTTGCGCGCGAGGGCATACCAGCCGACGAGGACCGCCGCGGACAGCACCAGGACCGCCGTGTGGAAGAACTCCGGGCGGTACGGGTCCACCGGCGAGGCCCGGTACTCCGGGCGGATCCACTGCACCACCCACCACAGCCCGTAGGTCGCCGCGACCGCGAGCGGCATCGCGATCAGCAGCGTCACCGCACCGCCGAGCACCGCCTTCAGGCTCGCGTCGCGGCTGCGCCGGACGTGCCACACCAGCAGGCAGGCGCCCAGTGTCGCCAGCGCCGCGAGCACCAGGATCACCCACGCGGGGACCACGACCAGGCCGCCGAAAGGCAGTGGGAAGTAGGCGGCGTCGGAGCTGTCGGTGTCGGCCCCGAAATCGCGCTGCCCGAAATCCCTTGTCAGCGCGAGGGTGTTGTCGCCCAGCTGCTGCACCGTGGGCAGGCTCACGTGCTCGGGGGTGTCCTCGCGATTGTGGTAGTAGGCGCTGCTGCCCGCGAAAGCCCAATCCAGCACCCGCAACTCGCCCGATTCGAAGGAGACGAAGTCGGTGCTGCTGGGGATGCCCGCGCCGGCGGCCGCGGTGGTCGTGGAATCGGTGTTGGGGTGCGGCGCCCGGGCCACCGCGCGGATCAGCGGACCGTCGGGATGGGTGATGCGCCACAGCAGCGGCGGGCCGCTCGCGCCGCGGGCGTCGTGATTGACCACCGCGCCGCGCTTGTCGTAGCCGCCCGCCGCCACGAAGGCCTCCGCGCCGAGCAGACCGGGCTCCTCGGCGTCGGTCAGCAGGATCACCACGTCGTTGCGCAGCGTGTCCTCGCCCTCGCGCAGCGCGCGGACAGTCTCCATGATCGCCGCGACGCCGACGCTGTCGTCGTTCGCGCCGGGTCCCGAGGTCACCGAATCGTAGTGCGCGGTCAGGTAGACCGTGCCGGTCGAATCGGTGCCGGGCAGCGTGGCGACGATGTTGGCGACATCCGCGAAGGCGGCCTCGGGGGTGCGCAGGCCGGCCGGGTAGGTGCCGACGCCGCGCCGAATCTCGGCCGCCAGTCCCAGCTTCCGCAGTTCGGCGACCAGATGATCACGCACCCGGGCGTGTTCGGCCGAGCCGACCGCGTGCGGGGCCTTGGCTATCTCCTCGATGACGCGCTGCGCCCGTTCGGCACTGAAGACCTCCGCGGGCGCCGATTCGGCGCGGAAACCACGTGGTTGCTGATCCCACGCCGTCACCACCGCCAACACCAGCAGTAGCGCGAATGCCAGAAGCCCGGAAATTCCTCGTCCCGCCCGCATACTCCGATACTAGGCACGATTGTGCCCGGGGGGTCAGGCTCGCCGAGGAGAAGGGAGAGGCCGTTGCGCGCCTCGATCGATCACACCGCCGCTCGACCTGCGGGAAGCGATCCCGTGACGGTGGGGGTCGGGCCCGTCGGTCGCGATGACGTGCTCCGCGTGGCGCGGCACGGCGCGGCGGTGGAACTGTCCGCGGAGTCGGTGGCCGCCATGACCGCGAGCCACGCCCGGATCCGCGAGCTCGCCGGACACCCCGAACCCGTGTACGGGGTGTCCACCGGTTTCGGCGCCCTGGCCACCCGGCACATTCCGCCGGAGCTGCGAACCCAGTTGCAGCGCAGTCTCATTCGCTCGCACGCCGCGGGCTCGGGAGCCGAGGTCGAGCCGGAGGTGGTGCGCGCGCTCATGCTGCTGCGGCTGTCGACCCTGGCCACCGGCCGGACCGGCGTGCGCCCCGAACTCGCCCGCGCCTACGCCGATCTGCTCGGCGCCGGGATCACCCCGATCGTGTACGAGTACGGCAGCCTCGGCTGTTCCGGCGACCTCGCGCCGCTGGCGCACGTGGCCCTGGCCGTCATGGGCGAGGGCCGGGTGCGCACCGCCGACGGTGAAACCCTGGACGCCGCAGCCGCTCTGGACCGGCACGGCCTGACTCCCGTGGTGCTCGGGGAGAAGGAGGGCCTGGCCCTGATCAACGGCACCGACGGCATGCTCGGCATGCTGGTGCTCGCGCTGGCCGACCTCGAGCGGTTGCTGACGCTGGCCGACGTGGCCGCGGCCATGAGCGTGGAGGGCCAGCTCGGCACCGACCGGGTGTTCGCCGCGGACCTGCAGGCGCTACGGCCGCATCCGGGACAGGCCGTCGCCGCCTCGAACATGCGCCGGGTGCTGGCGGATTCGGCGATCGTGGCCAGCCATCGCGGCGCGGACTGCGCCCGCGTTCAGGATGCGTACTCCCTGCGCTGCGCCCCGCAGGTCGCGGGGGCGGCCCGCGACACCCTCGCGCACGCGCGGACCGTGGCCGAGCGCGAACTCGCGGCCGCGGTGGACAATCCGGTGGTCACCCTCGACGGGCGCGTGGAGTCCAACGGCAACTTCCACGGTGCGCCCGTCGCGTACGTGCTGGACTTTTTGGCCATCGTCGCCGCGGACGTGGCGAGCATGAGCGAGCGGCGCACCGACCGCTTCCTGGACGTGGCCCGAAACCACGGGCTGCCCGCCTTCCTCGCCGACGACCCGGGCGTCGACAGCGGGCACATGATCGCCCAGTACACCCAGGCCGCCATCGTGTCCGAACTCAAGCGGCTGGCGAATCCGGCCAGCACCGACTCGATTCCGTCCTCGGCGATGCAGGAGGACCACGTGTCCATGGGCTGGGCCGCGGCGCGCAAGCTGCGCCGTTCGGTCGACGGCCTCACCCGGGTACTCGCCATCGAGATCCTCACCGCCGCACGCGGAATCGACCTGCGCGCGCCGCTGACCCCCGCGCCCGCGACCGCCGCGGTCGTCGCCGCGCTGCGCGCATCGGTCCCCGGTCCCGGGGCCGACCGCTACCTCGCGCCCGAGATCGACGCGGCGGTGCGCCTGGCCGCCACCGGAGCCCTGGTCGCGGCCGCCGAGTCGATCACCGGCCCGCTGGACTGATCAGTTGCCGCTGCCGCCCGCCCCGCCCGCCTGATTGGCGGCGCCGGGCGCGGAGGAGTCGGGTGCGGCGGGCGTCCACGCCTCCACCACACCGGGCACGCCGTCGTTCACCACGTAGCCGGCGCGGGTGGCGATGGGCGCGCCCCGCCGGCGGATGTACGGGACCACCCGGAAATCGCTGTGCAGCCGATCGTGATCGAGGGTGACCCGGACGTACCCGCGCTGGCTGTTGAAGAACTTCACGTCCGGATTGGCGGCCAGCAGGGTGCGGCCGGTGTCGTTCATGTCCGCGCCGTCGCCGCCGCTGCTGATCGAGGTGCCGGTGAATTCGGCCGCCACGACGGCGGAGTCGAGATCGTCGAAGTCGCGCCGCAGATCCGCCGCGTAGTTGTGATGCCGGTCGCCGGTGATCACCACCAGGTTGCGCACGTCGCGATCGGCGGCGGTCCCGAGCAGCGTATTGCGATCCGCGACATAGCCGTCCCAGGCGTCGGTGCCGAGCTTCACCCCCGGACCGGTGTCGTAGTCCGAGCGCGCCATGGCCACCTGGTTGCCCAGGATCTGCCAGCGCGCGGGGGAGGAGGTGAGCCCGTCCAGCAGCCAATCCCGTTGCCGGGCGCCCAGAATCGTGCGATCGCCGGCGAATCTGTCGGAACAGCCCGCCACCAGGCTGCCGTCGCCGCACGCCTGCTTCGTGCGGTACTGGCGGGTGTCGAGCAGGGTGAAGTCCGCCAGGTCGCCGAAACCGTAGCGGCGGTGCAGCAGCATGTTCGGGCCCGAGGGCAGCTGCGCGATCCGCAGCGGCTGATGCTCGTACAGGGCCTGGAAGGCCGCGGCCCGGCGACGCCGGAAGATGGGCGACAGGCGATACACGTCCACGCCGATGCCGCCGGAGTTCCCGGCCCAGTTGTTGTCCACCTCGTGGTCGTCCATGGTCACCAGCCACGGGAACGCCGCGTGCGCGGACATGAGCGAATCATCGGATTTGGCCTGGGCGTAGCGCAGCCGGTAACCGCGCAGATCCACGGCTTCGCCGGTGGGCGCCTCCTCGTCCGGCTTGCCCCGGCCGTTGGTCCAGCCGCGCTCGTAGATGTAATCACCCAGGTGCACCACGAGATTCAGGTCCTCGCGGGCCATGTGGTCGTAGGCGGTGAAGAACCCCGAGCTCCAGGACTGGCACGAGGCGAAGGCGAAACGCATGCGCGCCATGGCCTGTCCGATCGCGGGTGCGGTGCGCGTCCGCCCGACCGGGGAGATGTCCGAGCCCGCACGGAAGCGGTAGAAGTACCACCGGTCCGGCTCGAGGCCGTTGACCTCCGGATGCACGCTGTGCCCGAGCTCGCGGGCGGCCACCGCGCTCCCGCGCGCCACGACCCGGGTGAACGCCTCGTCGTGCGCCACCTCGTACTCCACGGTGACCGGCGCGTTGGCCATGCCCGCGTGCCCGTCCGGGGCGAGTGGATCGGGCGCGAGCCGGGTCCACAGCACCACTCCGTCCGGCAGCGGATCGCCCGAGGCGACCCCGAGCCGAAAGGGATAACCGCCCAGCGGGCGGGTCCGGGCGAAGCGGCTACCGGCGGCGACGCCCGTGCCCGCGAGCACCGCGGCGGATCCGGCGGCGCCGAATCTCAACAACTGCCGACGCGACATGGCCATATCTCACGGTACTTCCCGTACCCGGGCCGCTCCATGAACACCGAACGGTGCCCCGCGGAACTTCGGCTTACCACCCGGTGCCGGGTGCCGTGATCAGGCCCGGACCGCTCCGGGCCGCACCGCCGCGCCGAGCAGGCGCAGTTGTGCGACGAGTTGCGCGACGGTGTCGGCGTCGTCGGCGGGATGCTCGTGCTCGGGCCGGTCCGCGCCCCGGCCGATGGTCGCGCACGCGTTCTCCACCAGGACGCCACCGGCCACGGTGATGATCCGGCGCAGATCGACCAGGGCCCGCGCCTGCGCGCTCACCCCGCCGGCGGGCGCGAACAGCGCGGTCTTCTTCCCCTCCAGCGCGCCCTCGCCGTAGGGGCGCGAGGCCCAGTCGATCGCGGTGCGCAACTGCTCGGGCAGGAGGTCGTCGATCGCGGGGGCGAGCACCAGGACCGCGTCCGCGACCAGGATCGACTCGCGCAGGTTCGCGACCGCGTCGGGCACCTCGGCGGGCTCGTCGGACTCCGGGACGGCGTCGGGTATGCGGTCCAGCCCCTCGAAGATCGCCACCTCGATACCCGGCGGCGCCGTCCGCTCGGCGGCTTCGGCCAACCGTCTGCTCACCGGGGCCTCGCGCAGACTGCCGACGAGCGCGAGAACATGCAGCGGTGTCATGACTCCTCCGGTGGACGCGCGGGAACCTCACGGCAGCGATGGTCGAGATCGTGACGGGCCGATCGAATGTACCCGGCGGACTTGCGATCCGGTGGCCGGAACGGTATTTCGCCCCGGCGAATCGCCGGATTCGGCCGGCCCGTGACCGTGCCGGCGGGCGCGGGCGCGAGTACCCCTGCCGGTGGTACCCGGCGCCGCCGGTATTCCGCCCGGTGGTACCGGCCGCCGATCGAGGTCATGACTGGGGTATCCGGCCGGTTGCCAACCGGCACTGCGCATTCAATATTTGCCTGATGAATTCCACCCGGACGGACCAGTCGGCCCTGCGCCCCGGGCGGCTCACCGCAGCCGCCAAGAAATTCCTGACCTGGGACGCGAATCCGGGCGTATTCGGGATAACCATTCCCTGCCCCGTGCCGGTCTCGATGGGCGCGGACGACGGCCGCAGACTACTCGGCGCACTCATCGACAATCACGAATCGCTGCGCAGTCGGTACACCTACGGCGATGAGGCCGCCTGCCTGATCGACACCGAGATCGGCGCCGAAACCGACAGCGACAGAATCGATCTGCGGCTCGTCGACATCGACGACGTGGGACCCGAGGAGATCGCGGGGGTGATCGCGGAGGAGACCGCGAAGAGCAATCTGCGCATCGATCCGCCGAGCGGCAAGATCGTGACCGCCGCGCTGCTCACCCGCTCGTTCGACGTCAATATCCTGCTGCTCACCATTCACCACATCGCCATCGACGGCGTGGCCATGTGGGTCATGTGGGACGACGTCGCCACCTATGTCCGGCAATGGGAAGCGGGCGAGGCCATTTCGCTGACGCCCGAACCCATCACCGGTTCGGAATGGGCGAAATTCCTGGACGAACTCGCGCCCACCCGCGCCGGGGAATTGGAATCCTGGCTCGCGGCCTCGGATTCGGAACCCAATCAGCTCGAGCGCGCCGCCGAACCGGCCTCCGCGCACCGGGACGGCGTCATCGAGGGCGCGGTCGCCGCCCGCCTGCTCGACACGCTGCCCGGCGCGTTCGACGCCTCCTACACGCGAATCCTGCTGGTGGCTCTGGGATTGGCCATCGAAGACGTGCTCGGGGTGCCGCGCTCGATCCAGGTCCAGAAGCACGGCCGCTACAGTCGCCTGCGCCCCGGCACCGACCTGAGCCGCACCGTGGCCTGGCTCTCGGACGACTATCCCTGGCTGGTCCGCCCGGCGCCCGGCGACCACGGTGCCCGCCTGCGCGATGCCATCGCGCGCTATCCCGCCCACCCCGAGGACTTCACCCTGCTCTTCTGGCACGACCCGGGCAATTGGCCGCACGTGGCACGCTTCAATTTCCCGAAGTACTACTTCAACTTCCTCGGCGATGTCGGCGTGTGGATTCCGGGCGCGCATTCGGCCGAACAGGCGCGCCTGACGGTCTTCGACATGAGCATGTTCCTGGGCACCAGCGAACTCGACGGCGTGCGCAGCGTGCACTACTCGGTGCACTCGCCCACCGGCGGCATCGGCATCGAGCGGGTGAACGAGATCGTGGCGCAGTGGCTTTCGATCCTGGCGACGGTGGAGGCGGGAGCGTGAGCCGCATAGTCATCGTCACCATCGGCAGTCGCGGCGACATCGCGCCGCTGACCGGTCTGGGGGTGCGCCTGCGCGAGGCCGGGCACCGGGTGACGGTCGCGGCGCATTCGGTCTTCGAGGAACTGGTCACCGGTTGCGGACTCGAATTCCGGCTCATGGCTACCAATCTCGACATCGACATGACCTCCCCGGATGTCGACAAGCGCAAGGCCGGTTGGGCTTTCGCCTCGCCCGCCGGGGTGCGCGCCACCGGCCGGGGCATCATCGAGGCTCTGCGCGACGAGCCCGCCGATCTGCTGCTGTGCTCACAGCCCGCGGAATTCGCCGCTCTCGCGCTCGCGGAGGCCAAGGGGATTCCCGCGATCGGGCTGCGATTCCAGCCGATGTCCGCGACCGCCGACAATCCGCCCTCGTCCATGGGCGCGTTCTCGCTGGGCGGGTTCGGCAACCGGATGGCCGCCGAGGCGGGCGCGTGGATCGTGGATCGCGCCTACGGCGGGGCGATCGCGGATCTGCGCGCGGAACTGGGTCTGCCCGTCGTGCCCGCCCGCGAACTGCGCCGTCGCCGCACCGCGGCGGAATGGCCGGTGCTGCACGGGTATTCCGAGCATGTCGTGCCCCGTCCGGCGGACTGGCGTCCGGGACTGGAGGTGACCGGGTACTGGTGGCCGCCGCGGCCGCTGAACTGGGAACCGCCCGCCGAGCTGGTGGAATTCCTGGAAGCCGGACCGCCCCCGGTCTTCCTGAGCTTCGGCAGCATGGTCGACAGCGCCGAACACAGCGCGCGGGCCTCGAAGCTCGTGGGCGAGGCGTTGGCGCAGGCCGGTGTGCGCGGCGTCGTGCAGGCGGGCTGGCTCCAGCTCGACGTCACCGGGGAGGACATCCTGACCATCGGGGAGGTGCCGCACGACTGGCTCTTCCCGCGCACGGCGGCGGTCGTGCACCACTGCGGCGCCGGGACCACCGCGGCGGGGCTGCGCGCGGGCGTGCCCGTGGTCGGCGTCCCGGTCTATTCGGATCAACCCTTCTGGGCCGACCGACTGCAGCGGCTCGGGGTGAGCGCCGCGACGATCCCGTACCCGAAACTGACCGCCGACCGCCTGGCCGCCGCGATCCGCCTGGCGGTCACCGGCAGTGGGGTTCGGATGAACGCGGCCCGCACGGCCGCCGCCCTCGCGGACGAGGACGGGATCGGCGCCGCCGTGCGCATCATCGAAGCGCACCTGGCGAATTCACCGGCCGGGACCGAGGCGGCGCCGGGGGCAGCAGCCTCGACACAGCCGCTCGACGCACCGTCTGCCGCGGTGCCGACCGGCGAGACGCCAGTGGCGACAATGCGGTCCGCCGAGACTGGTCCGGCTACAACGGAGTTCGCCGCGCCTCGGGTGGATGCGGCGCCGACCGCGACGATTCCGGCGACTTCGGTGCAGACCACCGCGACATCGGCGTCCACGGAAGCGGGAGATCGATGAGCCGGATTGTGATCGTCGCGATCGGTACGCGGGGGGATGTCGCGCCGTTGACCGGGCTCGGCCTGCGGCTGCGGGAGGCGGGGCACGAGGTGGCCATCGCCGCCCACGAGCCCTATGCGGCAATGATTTCCGGGTGCGGACTGCGGTTCATCGAGCTGGGTCTGAACTTCGGGTTCGAGGGGACCGAGGCGGAGATCCAGGACCGGATCACCAAGGAGTTCAACACTCGACTCGGTTTCCGGGTGATCGGCGAGGGGCTGATCGCGGCGCTGCGGAACGAGCCCGTCGACCTGCTGCTGCTCTCGCCGTACGCCGAGTTCGCGGGGCATCCGTTCGCCGAGGCGCGCGGAATCCCCACCGCCGGTGTGCGTTTGCAGCACATGTCCGCCACCGGTGACTTCCCGCCGTCCTTCACCGGCGCCTGGTCGCGCGGGCGGCTCGGCAATCGGCTGTTCGCCGACGCCGGAGCGTGGGTGGTGGATCGGTACTACCGCCCGGTCATCGCCGGGTTCCGGCGCGAACTCGGGCTGCCCCGGGTCTCGGCGCGCACGCTGCGCCGCCGCCGCACCGCGGCGGGATGGCCTATCCTGCACGGGTTCTCACCCACCCTGGTGCCGCGACCGGCGGATTGGCGGCCCGGACTCGAGGTCATGGGCTTCTGGTGGCCCGCCCGGCCCGCCGATTTCGAACCGCCCGCGGCGCTGGTGGAGTTCCTCGCGGCGGGCCCGCCCCCGGTGCTGGTGAGCTTCGGCAGCAACATGAACTCCCCGGAGCGCACCGCCGAGCTGGGCGCGATGGTGCGCATCGCCCTGCGCGCGGCCGGGGTGCGCGGCCTGGTCCAGGCGGGCTGGTCCGGGCTGGGCGTCACCGACGACGACGTGCTGAACATCGGTGAGATTCCCTACGACTGGCTCTTTCCCCACCTGGCAGCGGCCGTGCACCACTGCGGCGCGGGCACCTGCGCCGCCGCGCTGCGCGCCGGCATCCCGACCGTCGCGGTGCCGAAGATCCCCGAACAGCGGTTCTGGGCGCACCGCACCGCACTGCTCGGCGTGACCGCCGACCTGATCGCCGAGTCCGAGCTGACCGCGCCCCGGCTCACCGACGCGATCACCAGGGCCGTGACCGATACCGCGTTGCGCGCCAACGCCGCCCGGGTCGCGGACCGTATAGCTGCGGAAGACGGCGCGGGGGAGACGCTGCGGTTCGTCGAGGACCTGCTCGCCCGCGCCGAGGCACCGACCGCGCACTAGCGCTCGCCCGCCGGACAGCAGAACGCCGGCACGACACTCGCGGAAGGTGTCGTGCCGGCGTTCTTGTCATCGCCGGGGGCCGAATCAGGCCGCGCCGATGGGCTTTCCGAAGAAGGACGCCAGGGTCTCGCCCAGGGTGTGGCCGAGCATCTCCAGCTCACCCGGGGTGCCGAGCATGGACGGCATGTCGGTGGTGGAGCAGCCGGTCGGCGCGGGCTTGCCGTCGAGCCGGTCGAACAGCCACAGGAGCGCGGCCGGGCCGCCGACGACCTCGGCCACGATGTGCTCGCTCGCCCAGTCTCGGGTATAGGTCACCTGCGCGGAGGAATCGCGGCAGTAGGTGTCCACCAGCTCATTCGCCGAGTGCAGCGGCAGGATCTCGTCGAACTGCGAATGCCACAGGAACAGCGGCATATCCGGCAGCGTGGTGCCCAGCTTGGTATCGGCGAGCACCTTCTGCACCGCGGGCTCGGCGAACGGATCCGGGCTGTTGATCAGGCCGTAGATGTTCAGGAAGGGCAGCAGCGCGGTCTGGTACTGCACGCACAGCGGCGCCTTGATCGCGCTGAGCACCTGCCCGACCGGGTTGAGCTTGGTGTCGAGCAGCGCCTTGAACTCCGGGTACTCGCGGGAGAGGCCGAGCACCGCGCCGAAGACCAGGCCCGCGGTGGCCTGGTTGTTGGCCATGTTCAGCGCCGCGCCCAGATCGGCGCCGGTGCCGCCGGAGGCCGCGCCGACGATATTCAGTTCGGGCGCATAGGTTTTGCGCATCTCGGCGGCGTGCATGGTCGGCATGGACCCGCCGGAGTAGCCGTAGAGCGCGGTCGGCGCGCCCGGTCCGGCCTCCAGCGGCGCGAACGAGGTCGCGGCGCGCACGCCGTCGAGGGTGATGCGGCCGCCGAGCGGGCCGGCGGCGTACGCGGAGTTCGGGCCCTGGTGGTCGGGGATCACCACGGCCATGCCCTGCTGCAGCGCGGCCTGTGCGAAGAGGAATTCGGCGGGCGCGACGATCTGCCCCAGGAAGGTCGAGGGCGACAGGTGCTGCAGCGCGTACGACGGGCTGCAGTAGCCCTGGGTGGAATCCTCCGCGATCTGCACCGAGAGCAATTTCCGCGGGGTCGGCGAGGTGCCCCGCGGCTTGATCAGGGTGGCGACCGCCGCGATGGCGTCGTCCCGGCTGTCATTGGACCGGTAGGACACCTGCCAGGCGTCCACGTTGAGCGGGATGAGCCCGAAATTCGCGAGATTCACCTGGCGGGCGGCGATGATCCCACCGGGCGCGGTGGCGGCCACGATCTCGGGCGCGGGGCGGTAGAACCCCGGGTCGAGCTCGGGCGGGAGCGGGATCACCTTCACGGGTTCGATCGGCGGCGTTGCCGGTGCGTCCGGCTCGGCGGCGGCGGGCACGGTCATCGCCATCACCGCGACCAGCGCGGAGAGGGGGATCACCGCCAACCGCGCCAACCGGCCGAACCTGTCCCTGGTCTTCATGGGTACATTCCTTCACGGACTGTGAGACTTCTCGGTCTCAGAATTGCGCCCACTATGCCATCCCTGTGACCCGGACCGCAATAAGCGATGTCGCGGGGGCGACATCACCCCGATGTGGTCGGCCTCACCGGGCGCGCGTAATTCGCGCGCGCGTTCGCGATACTCGGACGAACTCGAGAGTTATTGCGCGGAAACGTAATTCGATACTCGACCGCGGAATTCCGGTGTGTACCGGTCATACTTGTGCCGCGGCGGGGTAAGGACACATGAATGTCGTTTTCCGCGCTCCCAGGGCGCGTTTCATGGCCGGGAGACAGTCGGAGGGGAGCACCGCTCTCGATATCGCACCGTCTGGGCCGCCGGTTCGGTCCATCCGATGGACCGACCGGCTGGAGCACGAAGTGGACGCCGCGCTGACCGCGGGCGACGCGGGCCTGGAGGCGGTGGCGCGGCGGCTCGCGGTCAGCCCGCGCACACTGCAGCGCCGGTTGGCGGACGAGGGCACCACGTGGCGACGCGAACTCGAACGCGCCCGGCACCGGCGCCTGCTGGCGAGCGCCGGGTCGGGGCTCACCAGGGATGAGCAGGCCGCCCTGCTCGGCTACGCCGATCCCGCCTCGCTACGCCGGGCACTGCGCCGCTGGGCCCTGCGAAACTGAGCTTTTTCCGGCCACCGTGGCGTGTTCGTACGAACGTGGCGTCTTCGGCCCTGGGCGGGCGGCATGCCATCCGGCAGGCTGGAAGCCGGGAGGTCGCCCCCGAATTCGCCCGATTCCCGGCGACCTCCCATCTTTCGCGCGGGCGCGCCGAATCGGCGCGCGACCTGCTTCCCGGCCGGGTGGACGGTGGAATCAACGGTGATTCGGTGCCATCCGGCCGGTTCATGACCCGTCGACGCGAGGCGCTTCGTGGCATCCGGAGCGCCTCGCGTCCACGGGGTGGCGGGTATGGGTATCCCTATGGGTAATGCCCTGGCGGCGCCCGCCGAGCGCGGGGGACCATGGCGGAGTCGGTCGATCCCCCGCAGATCGTCCGACGCTCCCGGACGAGAAGGGCCGCCCTCCACCCCTTCCAGCACAACCGCCGCCGGAGGCGGCCCGTCTCTTCCGCGAGCGGCTAAAGCAGACCGACCAGGCGGGCCCGCTCCACGGCGTTGACCCGCGTATTGGCTTCGAGTTTGGTGTAGATCCCGCGCAGATGAGTCTTGATCGTATTGATGGACACCCCGAGGTCCGCGGCGATCTGTCCCGTCGTGCGCCCGGAGGGAAGCTGTTTGAGCACAATCGTTTCCGACTCGGTCAGCGGCGGCAGCGTGCCGCCGCGCACCGCCGCCGGGTGATGCCGGAGCCGCTCGGCGTAGTCGTCGAGGCGCCCGAAGCGCCCCGCGTAGATATCGAGCAGTTCGATCGCCTCCGGCACGTCCAGCCACGGCGACACCAGCGTGTCCGCGGCCGCGAGCCGCAGCGCCGCTTCCAATGCCGACGCCGCCTTGGACGGCATGCCGAGGGTGTGCAGGACGCTCGCGTAGCGCAGCCACGCCGAGACCTCGGTGACCGAGTACAGCCGCCGGCCGCCCGACAGCAGCGGTTCGAGCAGCGCGCGCGCCGACCTGGGCTTGTGGGCGGCATCGGCCAGCATGGCCTGCGCCAGAATCACTTCCGGGGTATCGCCGAGCACCGCACGCGCCCGGTCCACCAGTTCCCGGGCCGGTCGCGGCTCCCGCAGCTGCAGCAGCGACCGCACGATGCCGGGCAGTTGTACGCCCTGGTTGCCGGTGGGCAGCGGATCGGATTCCAGCAGCCGGAGCAGGCCGGCGCGCACCCGATGGACGGCGGTGTACCGGTCGGTGGCGACCCGGCTCAGCAGGAATTGGCAGGAGACCAGGGCGGTGAGGCCGGCGGCGGGCAGGCCCGCGTGATCGACCTCGTACGTGGCCGCCGCGATGTCGTGGATCTGCTGTTCGTCGAACTTCTCACCCTGCACGTACCGGGTCAGGGCGACCACCAGCTGCATGCGCTGGGTGTCACCCACATCGGTGACCTCGTACCGGGCCGCGTACTCGAGGGCGTGTTCGGCCCGGGCGCGCGCGCCGGTGATCGCGCCCGCGTAGATGGCGGCCACGGTCAGCCGGGCCAGTGCCCGGGTCACGAGGCGATGCCGGCCGGTGCGCTCGGCCAGCGTGATACCCGTGCGCAGCAGGGCTTCACCGTGCTCGAGGCGCCCGCGCAGCAGCATGGCTCCGGCCACCTGAATCGCGAGATAGCAGTCGATGTCGAGATTGCCGGTCGCGAGCGAGTCCGAGTGGGTGGCCGGATCGTCCGGGCTCGCACCGGAACTCAGTACCGCGTCGATCGTCAGGGCGTAACCGAGGGCGTCCAGCCACTCCGGCGGGGCGAGGGACGGCAGGTGCGCGGGCTGGCTGCGAATCAGGTCGAGGTAGGCCAGGGCATCGCGGTCCGCGCCGCGCATGACGGCGTCGATGGCGCGCAGGCGCCAGACGAACGGATCATCGGACAGCGCCGAGCCCGCGCGATCGAGTGCCGCGAGCAGGTGCGGGCCTGAGCCGTCGAAGACGAGCCCGAGGCCCCTGTCGCGCACGAACTCGCGCAGCGGTTCGGGATCGAGCAGGTCCACCAGGTGCGGGAATGCGGCGGCGGGCCGTCCGGTCTCGCTCAGCCAGCCCGCCGTGGTCAGGCGCAGTTCGGTCAGCGCCGCGTCACCGCGGCCGCGAGCCTCGGTGAGCAGATACGCCCGGATCATGGGGTGGTAGGTGAACCACAGCTCCCCGTCCCCGGTGCCCCGGGTGAAGGGGAAACCCTTGCGCTGCAACTCGTCCAGCATCGCGTGCGTGCGCTCGCCGAGCAGCCGGTCCGCGAGCGCCTCGGTGAATCGCTCCGGGACGCTGGTGCGAATCAGGAACTCCAGCAGCCGATCCGGTAGCGGGCGTAGGATCTCCGCGACCACGAAATCCACCACCGCGGGCGCCGGACGCGCGAGCACGGCGAACGCCGCGGCGCGGTCGCGGGCACTGCCCGCCACCACCAGCGCGGCGATCCGCACCAGCGCGGGCCAGCCCTGGGTCAGGGTCGTCACCGTCGCGAGCTCGGTGGGGTCGAGCGGACAGCCGTTCCGGATGAACAGTTGCGCCACTTGCGATTCGGACAGCGCCAGATCCCATTTGCGGATCCGCACCACGCGGCCCTCCACCCCGAGGGTGTGCCAGCGCAGTGGCGGTTCGTACCGCCCGGACAGCACGACGGTGAGGGTGCGCGGCGCGTGCCTGATGAGGTATTCGACCGCGGCCAGCACGAAGGAGTCGGTGATCAGATGCGCGTCGTCGACCACCAGCACGGTCGGGGTCGCGCGGTCGGCGAGGGTGTTGATCACGTGCGCGGCGAAGGTGATTCCCGGTGGCGGCGTGCCGATTCCGAGCGCCGCGCAGAGCGCGTCGGTGACGACGGGCCAGCGGCCGCGATCGGCGTCGAAGGATTCGGTGATGGTCAGCCAGGCGACGGCGGTCTCGGGTGCGTTCGGGCGCAGCCGACGCTCGATCCAATCCAGCAGCAGCACGGTCTTTCCCGCGCCGGCGGGTGCGCTGAGCACCACCACGGCGCCACCCCGCGCGGGGTCGGCGGCGGCCAGGCGTTCGTAGAGCGCGGGCCGGGGGAGCGGTTCACAGGTCAGGGTGGGCGGCCGGTAGGGCGCTTCGCGCTCCAGGGCCGACCGGGGACATTCAGATGTTCGTTGTGAGGTGGTCACCGAAACCTCCGGTTCGAGTGCAGACACATCACAACCGCCACCGGCGACTTTACAGCAAATAGGAACTGGTCCAGCGGACGATGGTCTTCCTCACACGCGTTCGCGGGTAGTGAAGCAGGTCGCGGGCGCGGCATCGCCGATGATGCGTGGGACGCCGCGCCCGCGTGCCGGGCCCGGACTCAGCCGAGATCGGCGGCGGCCTCGTCGATCAGATCGGCCACGGCCTTGGGCTGCGAGGCCAGCGACGCGTGGCTCGCGGCCAGTTCGATGGTCTTGCGCGGCTCGATCCGCGCCGCCATGCGACGTTCGTTGTCCGGGTGGATCATTCGATCCTCGGTGGACACCTGGTACCAGCTGGGCTTGACCTTCCAGGCCGGCGCGGTGACGGTGTCGCCGAAGGTGGAGGCCAGCGGCGCCTTCTGGGTCACCGCCATGACCAGGGCGTCGTCATCGGACAGATCCTGGCAGAAGCTCTCCTGGAATTTGTCCTGCCGGACCCAGAGGTAGCCGTCGGAATCGGGGGCCAGGTTCGCGGCGGCGGCGGGCGGCTGCTCCTGGGTGATCTGCCCGGGGCTCTCGCCCGCGTCCGGGGCGAAGGCCGCGATGTAGACCAGGCCCACCACGTTCGGCAGGTCACCGGCCTCGGTGATGACCGCTCCGCCGTACGAGTGACCGACCAGCAACACCGGCCCGTCGATCTGTCGAACCATCTTGCGGGTGCGCTCGGCGTCGTCGGCGAGCGAGGTCAGCGGGTTCTCCACGGCGTGCAGGTCGGTGTATCCGCGCTGCCTCAGTTCGACGATGACATTCGCCCAGTGGGCGGCGCCGCCCCAGAATCCGTGGACGAGAACGATTGCGGGCTTGGCCATTACGGGTCTACCTCTCCATTGATGTCGTGCCTGCTGATGTCGTGCCTTTTCGAAACGAATGCGACCGGGAGCATCCGGGCGCGCCGGCCACGCGGGCCGGCCGTGGAGATCACGCGGTGCGACTCGCGGCGTGCACGAGTCCGAACAATCGCTCGGCGTTGGTTTCCAGGATCGCGCTCGAATCCTCGGGTGCGATGCTCGGATCGGAGATGTAGTCGATCGCGCGAACGAAGATCTTGTCGGCCTCGTAGGGGAAGTCGGTGCCCAGGACGAGCCGATCCGCGCCGAAGGAGTCGATGGCGGCCCGCAGGGCGGGCAGGTGCCCGTGCCCGACGGTGTCGTACCACATCATGCGCGCGAGAACGCTGGGCGCTTCGGGGGTCTGCGGGGCCTCCCACAGGTACTGGTTGTCGGCGCGCTGCAACAGCATGGGAAGCGCACCGCCCAGATGCGAGTTGATGATCTTGATGTTGGGATAGCGCAGCGGAAAACCGTTGGTGATCAACTGCATGACGCTGATCGTGTCCTCGATCGGCGCGCCCGCCATCCAGGTCAGGTGATAGCCGGAGATCAGCGGCGAGCAGGCGCTGTTCCCCGCCGGATGCAGGTACAGCACCGCGCCGCGCCGATCGAGTTCGGCGAAGATCGGGGCGAATTCGGGATCCACCAGCGCGCGATCGAGCACCGTGGTGTTCAGCGCCACCCCGACCATGCCGAGATCATCGAGGGCCCGGCGTATTTCGGTGATGGCGGCATCGATGTGCGGTAGTGGCGCGGATGTGAAGGCCAGGAACCGGTCCGGATAGGCGGAGACGACGCCGGCGTACTGGTCGTTCACGAAACGCGCTGCGGCAACGGCCTTTTCCCGATCCTCGCCGTAGGGGTTCTGCGGTGCGCTGGACAGCACCTGCATGTCGACCCCGGCGCGATCCATGAGCCGGAGTCTGGCCGCGAGTTCCGCGCCCCGGCCCGCGCCCATTCCGCGCTGGGTATCGGTGTCGGTCTTGCCGAGGCCGACCAGGAGATCGAGATAGTCGTCGGTCCAGTAGTGCGCGTGTACATCGATTCGCATGGATGCTCCTGTTCCGTTTCCGGACCGGTCCTGCGGGGCTACACGGGTATCCGAGCGGTGCTCCGATCGATTCGTTTTCACGCTAGGAGCGCCGCGACCGCCGGACCCCACCCATTGCGGGTGAAGCGACCCGATCGGCACGTGGTGAACCGGACAAAGCGCCTGGTGAACCGGACAACCGGAAGAAAGCGTACTCCGGGTGTGCGGCCCGTCACACGGTGCGCTGTTCACCCGGATCGCGTGAGGCCGGGCGTCGTGCGGGCTCGTAGCGTGCGATCGAACCCGGCCGGAGTGGCCGGGGCGGTTCGGAAGGAAGTGTGCGATGGGCGGCGGTGCGCGGTATCGGCTGGAAGTCGCGACCCTGTGCATCGCGGCGGCGGTCGCGGGTCTCGCGGTCACCGTGCCGGTCGACTTCCCCTGGGCAGCAAGGGGTTCGGTCGTGGAATTGCAGATGCTCATTTTCAACGTCCCGCGGGCCACCGCCACCGCGGCGCTGGCGGCGGTGGTCGTCGCGGTGCTGTGTGCGGCGGCGACGATGCGTATGGTGTGGCTGACCGCCGTCGGATTCGGCGCGCTGCTCTCGCTCAGCCACGTGGTGGCCCGCGGACTGACCCACGAACTGGCGACCTTCGGCTACGCCGACGCCATCGTCGGCGGCGCTCTACTGGGCGCGCTGACCGCGCTCGCGGGCCGGCGTAGCCTCGCCCGGGCGGGACTGCTGCTCGGCGCGCTGTCCGGCATCATCATCGGCAACCGCGTCACGCCGACGGCCGATCGCGAGCACCTGCACCCCCTCGTGCGGTGGGCCCTGGTCGACCCGCCCTCCCTGGTGCTCCTCGTGATCGCGCTTGGGCTGCTCGGCTGGGGTCTGTGGCGGCACCGCTATGACTCGGCGGTGCCGGTCGAGGAGATCCCGCTGCGCCCGGTCGCGGCGGTGCTGGTGCTGGTGTCGGCGTCCCTGATCCGCACCGAAGTACTTGCCGAACAAGATAACTGGTTCTTCCGGGTGATCGCCGGGAGCGCGCTCGTGGTGCTCGCGACATTGCTGGCCGCCCTGCTGCTGCCCGCGCGCGACGGCGTGCTCGTCGCCATGGCGGTGACGTTCGCGGTGGCGGGCGGCGTGGTCGGGACCGGGCCGAGTCCGGGCTGGGCCGCGCCGGTGCTGGTGGTGGCGGTGGCCGTCGGCCTGGCCGCGGGGGCTCGATATCCGCGCCCGGTGCTCGCCGTGGCGGCCACGGTGTCGCTCGCCGTCTTCGAAGCCGTGCTCAACAACGCGGTGCGCGCCGAGTCGCTCACCGTCGCGGGGGCTGCCGTGACGGCTGCGATCGGCGGCTACTGTTTCGGGACGATCGTGCCGCGCGAACTGTCCACGTCCGCGCTGGCCCTGATGACGCTGGTCGCGCCCTCGGTGGTCGCGGTGATCACCAGCCGTCGCTTCGGGCACGTCGGCGAGGCCAAGGTGTGGTTTCACGGCCCGCCCGCCGACCCCTGGGTTCCGGGCTGGACCACGGTCGTCGTCGCGATCGGCTGCGGCGCGGTCGCGCCGGCGGTGTGGCGGCTGCGCTCAGCGACGTCCGAACCCGAGCTCCCGGCTCGGGCTGACTCGCGCCCGATTCCGACGCACTGAGGGGGCCGCCGCACGAGCACCCGCCGCAGCGGAATCAGCCGGCCCCGGGTGCCACGCCGTGCGGAAGCTGGTCGGGTACAACGCCGAAGCACTCGTTGAGTCGGCTGTCGTCTCGCTGAGGAGCGGCCCACGCGAAAGCCTCAGGGCGGAGCGCTTCCGCCGTGTGCGATCGTGCGGTGTTCGGGCCGGGGGCGCTGCGCCGCAGCAACTTCGCTGCCGTCCAATCAGGTCGTCAGCCGGAAGCCGTTCTCGAAATCGATGTTGCCCAGATCGCCGCGACCGGCCAGGCCGAGTTTGGCGAAGATGTGGGACAGGTGGTTTCCCACCGTGCGGGGACTGATCAGCAGGCGGGCGGCGATCTCGCGGTTGGTCAGGCCGGTCGCGGCCAGGCGGGCCACCTGCAATTCCTGGGCGGTGAGAACGTCGGCGGCGGGCGAGGTCGCGGGCGTCGCGGTCGTGGCGCGGTCGCCGGCCATGATGATCTCGCGCCCGGCGCGTTCGGCCCACGGGCGCGCTCCCGAACGCTGGAAGGTGTTGTGTGCCGCACGAAGTAGTTCCAGGGCCTCGTGACGTCGGCGCACCCGCCGCAGCCATTCGCCGAACAGCAGCTGGATGCGGGCGTAGGTGAAGGGGCGACCGGCGGGCGCGGCCACCAGCGCGGCCGCGAACAGCGCTTCGGCCCCGTCGTCACCGGTCAGCAGTGCCTCGACCCGATGCCGGTCCGCCACCGCCCAGGCCGCGCCGCCGCGTTCCGCGTGCGCGATCAAACGGTCGAGGCAGGAACGGGCGTGGTCGAATCGGCCGATCCGGATGGCGGCCTCCGCGGTATCGGCCGCGCTCAGCACGGCAACGGTCGGGTGGTGCGCGATATGCCCCGGGGCCGAGATCGGGTCCAGGGCGTCGAACGCCTCGTCCGGTCGCCCCGCGCCGAGCGCGCCGACACCGCGTGACCAATGCACCCCGGCGGTCAGCGGATAGAAGCGGCGCGGAATCGCGAATCCCAGGGTGTGCTCGGTCAGCTCGGCCGCGGCGGCGGTGTCGCCGCGCACCGCGGCGATGAAACCCAGTGCGCTGTAACCATAGGCGGGGGTCTGCAGACCGCCGAAGTCCTCGGCGAGCGCGATCGCCTCCCGGGCGTCGGCGATGGCGTCGTCCCAGGCGCCCAGTGCGCAGCGCAGCATGGCCCGCTGGCTCAGTGAGTAGCCGAGCCAGGTGATGGGTCCTTCGGCGCGCATGCGCTCGATGCACTCCGAATACAGCCGCAGCGCATGGGTTTCCGCGCCGAGGTCGATGGCGACCTCGGCGATCGGCAGGCGGTACGGGAGCAGGTCGGCGCCGCTCGCGATGTCGATCGCGGCGATGTCGCGCAGCTGCGGCGCACCGAGCGGATCGCGCAACGCCCAGGATGCGCGCAGCGCCAGATGCCGCAGTTCCGCGCCGAAGCCCGGTGCGGCGGATTCCGCGTCCCGCAGCAGCATGTGCCGCGCGCGCTCGGGATCGCCGAGCCCCAGTTCCAGCAGTCCGGCGAGGCCACCTGCGGCCGCGCCGACCCGCGCGGACCCGATCCGCTCCTCGGCCCCGGTCAGCAGCTCCCGTGCGGATTCGACGTCGCCGCCGTCCCAGGCCGCCCGCCCGGCCCGTGCCAGCCGATACGCGGCGGCCTCCGCGTCCGGCGACAGTGCGGCGGCCCGTCGATACAGCCGAGCCGCCGACAGCGCGCCGCCGCGGATGCGCGCGCGTTCGGCGGCGGCGTCCAGGGTGGCGGCGATGTTCTCGTCGGGTTCGGTGGCCGTGGCCGCGAGGTGCCAGTCGTGCCGGTCCGGATCGATGTCCGCGTACGCCCGCGCCAGCGCCGCGTGCGCGGCCCGGCGCGCCCGTGGTTCGGCACTCTCGTACACCGCCGCGCGAATCAGCGGGTGCTCGACCGTTATTCGGCCATCGGCCAGGTGCAGGAGGTCGGAGTTCAGTGCGGCGGACCAATTCTCGGCGGATACGCCGAGCAGTTCCGCGGCTGTGCGCACCGTGCGCGCGTCCGCGCCGTCGTCGGCGGCCGCGACGAGCGCGACTGTGCGTTCGGTCGTGGGCAGCGTCCGCAACCTGGCATCGAACGAGGCCCGCAGGCGCGGCCCCAGCGGCAGGGGAGCGTTCGCGGCCGGACCGAGTTCGACGCTCGCGCCGCGGCCCAATTCCAGTAGCGCGAGGGGATTTCCGCCGGTGAGCTGGACGAGCCGCTTGGTGCGCGGCGGACTCAGTCCCGGATTATTCTCGGCGACAAGCTCTTTGGCGCTGAGCGCATCCAGCCCCGCGAGGGTCAGGCTGGGCGTCGCCTCGGCGTTGGCGGTCCCGGGGTGGGTCGCCGCCAAGACGACCACGGATTCCTCCGCGACGCGCCGGGCCACGAAGCGCAGGCAGTTGCGGCTGGGTTCGTCCAGCAGATAGAGGTCGTCGATGACGATCAGCACCGGGCGCTCCTCGGCCAGCTCCGAGAGCAGGGTCAGGACGGCGACGCCGATGAGCATGCGGTCCCCGGCGTGCCCGCCGAGCCCCAGCGCGCCGCGCAGCACCGCGGCCTGGGCGGTGGGCAGTGCGTCCACCCGGTCGAGCACCGGCCACAGCAACTGGTGCAGTGCCGCGAAGGCCAATTCGGATTCGCTGGGAACGCCACGACAGTGCAGTACCCGGAAGTCCGTGGCGCGAGACCCGGCGTAGCGCAGCAGCGCGGTCTTCCCGATGCCGGGCTCGCCGATGAGTAGCAGCGCCGAGCCGTCGCCGGCCCGTGCCCGGTCCAGCAGCCGGTCCAGTTCCCGGCATTCCCGGTCGCGTCCGTACAGGTGCGGCGCCGTCCTGCTGTGCTGCGGCATCGGCGAGGAATGCTCCCTTCACGAAGTAGTTCGACGCGGGGCAGACTCGTGGTCGAGCGTATCCCGGATCCGTACCTGGACAGATTGTTGAACGAAAACGTCTAACAAATCGCCGATGGTAGCTGGCCGGTGGCGCGAAGGCTCCCGGGTTGTCTCAATTGTGATACTGAACAGTCTCACCTTCGGGCGCGTACCGAGACGCAGTAGGCCGAGTACCCGCGGTCGTTGCCGGTCGGCTTCAGGGCCGCGCGGGTCGCCGCGGCACCGGCCGTGGCCCGGGCCGTCAGCTCGGCGCGGGCGCCAGTCCGGTCAGGAAGCAGGTCAGCGTCTCGATGATGTCGTCGAGTGCGGCCCGCGACGGCGCGGCGCTCCAATTGTGCACCAGCGCCATCAGGGCGCCGACGAATCCCATTGCGGCGGAAGCATATCCGCCCGGCGGCGTGTAGTCCGCGCCGAAGGTGTAGCGCAACTCGGCCTCGGCGAACTGCAGCCAGATCCGGCGCTGATCCACCCGGTGCTGTTCCACGCGCGCACTGACCCCGATGATCTCCACGAACGAGATCGCCGCCCGGCGCGGATCCTGGCCGAGCGATTCGGCATAGGCGGTGACCGCGATCCGGGCCCGGGCCGCGATACCGGTCGCGTCGGTCTCGGACAGCGCGGTCACCAGCGCGGTCCGCGCGTCCTCCTGGATCATGTCGTACACCGCGAGCAGCAGATCCTCGCGATTGTCGAAGTGCTCGTACAGCTGCGCGCGGGCCAGGCCGGCGGTCCGGCAGATGCTCGCGATGGAGCTGTTGGCGTACCCGTCGTCGCCGAAGACCACGAGCGCGGCGGCCAGGAACTGCCGCCGCCGCTGGGCCCTGCGGTCGTCGACGGACAGCCCGCCGTAGGTGCGCGTAGTCGAACTCGTCACCCGGTAACCGTAGCCGCACCCGCGTCCCGTCCCGGTCCGCGCGCACACTGGAGTGATGGATCCGGTCGCCGCACTGCGTGAGATCGCCTATTTCAAGGATCGCGCCCGCGAGGAGTCTCGGCGGGTCATGGCCTATCGCCGGGCCGCCGACATCGTCGAACGGCTCGACCCCGCCCAGCGCGAGACGCTGGGCCGATCCGGCGGCTGGCAGTCCCTGTCCGGCATCGGGCCCAAGACGGCCGCGGTGATCGCCCAGGCGTGGGCGGGCGGCGAACCGGACCTGCTCGTGGAGCTGCGGGCCGCGGCCGGGGACCTGGGCGGCGGCGAGCTGCGGGCGGCCCTCAAAGGGGACCTGCACCTGCACTCGAATTGGTCGGACGGCTCGGCGCCGATCGACGAGATGATGGCCGCCGCACAGGCTCTGGGCCACGAGTACTGCGCCCTCACCGATCACTCGCCGCGCCTCACGGTGGCCAACGGCCTGTCCGCGGACCGGCTGCGAGCGCAACTCGACGTCATCGACGAACTGCGCGAACGCTTCGCCCCGATGCGGATCCTCACCGGCATCGAGGTCGACATCCTCGACGACGGCTCACTCGATCAAGACGCCGACCTGCTGGCCCGCCTCGACGTGGTGGTCGCGAGCGTGCACTCCAAGCTCCGCATGGAACGCGACGCCATGACCAGACGCATGGTGCGCGCGGTGTCGGGCGGCCGAGCCCACGTCCTGGGCCACTGCACCGGCCGCCTGGTCGAGGGCGCCCGCGGCACCCGCCCCGAATCGGCCTTCGACCCCGACCAGGTCTTCACCGCCTGCCGCGACCACGGCGTGGCCGTCGAGATCAACTCCCGCCCCGAACGCCGCGATCCCCCGTCCCGCCTCCTACGCCGGGCCCTGGAGATCGGCTGCGACTTCTCGATCGACAGCGACGCCCACGCCCCGGGCCAGCTCGACTTCCTCGGCTACGGCGCCCAGCGCGCGACCGACAACGGTGTCCCCGCTGCCCGCGTCATCAACACCTGGCCGTGGGAAGAGCTGAGCCGCAGGCTGACTCGCGCCGGCTAGCGTCCCGAGTGCCGCCGGTGGACGTCGTCGTGCAGAACGCCGGGCCGGCACCGGAAGCCGCGACCGCGAACTGGCTGCCCATCCCGGAGAACGGCGCGTTCACCCTGACCATGCGGCTGTACGCGCCCCAGCCGCAGGCCGTGGACCACAGCTGGAAGCCGCCCGTCATCACCTCCGGCTAGCCGGGCGGCGGGGCTCACAGCGTGCGGGCGATGATCTCCTTCATGATCTCGTTGGTGCCCGCGTAGATCTTCTGTACCCGGTTGTCCACCCACAGCCGGGAGATCGGGTACTCGGTCATGTAGCCGTATCCGCCGTGCAGTTGCAGGCACTGGTCGATGTTGGCCATCGCCCGCTCGCTGGTCCACCACTTGGCCATGGCCACCGTGGGGATATCGAGCTCGCCGCGGATGTGGCGCTCCACGCAGTCGTCGGTGAACACGCGCATGATCCGTGCCTCGGTGGCCACCTCGGCCAGGGTGAACTTGGTGTTCTGGAAGCCGAACACCGGTTTGCCGAACGCTTCTCGCGCCTTGGTGTACGTGAGGGTTTGCGCCAGTGCGGTTTCCACCGCGACGGTCGAGCCCACCGCGATGATCAGGCGCTCCTGGGGCAGCTGCTGCATGAGCTGGATGAAGCCCTGGCCCTCGACCGTGCCCAGCAGGTTGGTCGCGGGCACCCGCACCGCGTCGAAGAACAGCTCGGAGGTGTCCTGCCCGCGCTGGCCGATCTTGTCCAGCACCCGGCCGCGCCGGAAGCCGGGCCGGTCGCCCTCGACCAGGATCAGCGAAATCCCCTGTGCGCCTTCGCCGCCTGTCTTGGCCACGACGATGATCAAATCGGCCTGGCCGCCGTTGGTGATGAAGGTCTTCGCGCCGTCCACGACGTACTCGTCACCGTCGCGCACCGCGCGCGTCTTCACGTTCTGCAGGTCGGAGCCGGTACCGGGTTCGGTCATGGCGATCGCACCCACCACCTCGCCCGAGGCCAGCAGCGGCAGCCAGTGCCGCTTCTGCTCCTCGGTGCCGTAGGCGAGCAGGTAGTGCGCGACGATGCCGCTGTGCAGCGCGGCGCCCCACGAGGAGTCGCCGATCCGGGCCTGCTCCTCGATGAGCACGGCCTCGTGCGCGAAAGTGCCACCGCCGCCGCCGTATTCCTCGGGAATCGACATGCACAGCAGCCCGAGCGACCCCGCGACCTGCCACAGTTCGCGATCCACGTGGTGCTGGTCGATGAACCGCTCGATGTGCGGGGCGATCTCCTTCTCGCAGAACGAGCGCGCCAGATCGCGCAGCGCGTCCAGGTCATCGTCCATCCAACGGGAGCGGTAGGGGGTTGTCACGTGCGGAACTCTCTTCTTCGAGATAGGAGCTTGCCGAAAGGTGGTGCGGGCGCGCCTCAGTGCGCGGTACGGGCGGGCTCGCTGCGGTAGCGCGAGACCGGGCCGTCGATCTTGCAGAGCTTCCACAGCACCCGCGCGACCGGATTCATCAGGCCGAGGCCGTGGGCGAGCATGCGAACGTCGGCGAAGAAGTCGCGCAGGTTCTTCCGGGAGTCCGGGCTGCTCCAGAAGATCTCGTCCACCACGTGTTTCGGCACGTCGCAGTCCTCGCGGAACTTGCGCGTCGGCACCGCGATGAGGTCGCAGATGATGCGCATGGTCGGCGCGAACAGCAGGGACAGCGCGAATTTGCGGATCCGGCCCATCCGCGGCACCGCGTTCTCCAGGTAGTTGTGCGCGAAGCTGATGTGCCGGGCCTCCTCGGCCACGTGGATCGCCATCACCCGCTGGATCATCGGGTGCGTGTCGCGGCCCGCGCGCAGCAGCAGCTTCTGCCCGTGGTCGATGGGCTCCTCGCCGGCCAGCACCATGACGAAGAACCACTCGGGGAAGATCGAGGCCAGGAACGGGACCAGCGGCCCGACGTAGCGCACCCAGGTCCGCATCCCCGGGGTATCCATGCCGATCCGGTTCACCACCTCCTGGAACATCATGGTGTGGTTGCACTCTTCGATGGATTCGTGTGTGCAGTAGCGGAATTCGGGTGAGCCGTTGGGCACCGAGAACACGTACTGCATGAGCCCGCGAATCAGGATGTTCTCGAACTGCAGGCCGACCTTGGCGATGTTGGCCTGCCGCCACATGCCGATCTCGATCTGCCGATCCAGCGGCAGCGCGCGGTACCAGGGGTGCGCGCCGAGCGCGTCCTCCGGGGGCATCACCCAGCGTGGGTCATCGGTTCGGACCGCGAAATCCGGGTGGTCCCAGTCGATATCGAGGTACGGGTCGAAACGTTTGTGTACGGACCCGTAGGACAGGGTCGCCAGCGTGTCGGTGTAGTGCGCGTCGGACTGCGCGGCCGCGGTCTGCGTTGTGGAATTCATCCCCAGCACTCCTGATCGAATGAACGTGACACGGTGTCTCGATCACGTCGTGACACGACCGTACCCCGGCCGGGTGGCGTCGAACAAGGGTGATCGCGACATCGTGTCGCAAACAGAATGTGCGGGCGGCCGCGGGTGCGGCGGCCGGATCAGGCGTCGGTGGTGGTCCGGTCCAGCAACTCGCGCAGCGGCAGGCGCGGATCGATCTCGACGCCGTGCGCGCGGGCATGGCCGTCGATCATGTAGCAGATGGAATCGGTGAGCAGCCGGGTCACCTCGGTCGCCGGGTACTCCCTCGGGCTCGTCCGCATCCAGCGCGTGATCGCGCCGTCCGCCATGGACACCACGGCGAAGGCGGCGACCTCCACCCCGGGCTCCTGGATGTCGAGCAGCGCCATCGACATGCTGAACAGTGTCGAAACGCGTTCCGCGATAGCTGCTTTCGTGCCGGTCACCACCGCGCGCCCGGCCGGGTCGTGACTGCCGGGACCGTGTTCGACCCACTCGTGCAGGCGCGGATGCGCTTCCACCAGCGCCACATACGGCCCGACGATCCCGAAGACGGTGTCGTACAGGCTGTCCGACAGGTCCAGGGTCGGCAGTAATCGGTCCACATTGGACTCGACCGCGAACTCGCGGGTCTTGGCGTCCAGATCCTTGCGATCGGTGAAGTGCCGGTAGACCACCGACCGCCGGATCCCCGCTCGTTCGGCGATGAGCTGCAGGGGAATCTCGGCCCCGGGCTCGGACTCCTCGATGAGGGCGATCAGGGCCTCCATGATCGCGCGCCGGCGCTCCAGGTTGTGGTCACCCCACCGTCCACCGGGAACATCCGCGCTTTCCGACACCATCCGCCAAGCATCCCATCCCGGCCGCGTCCGTATCGTCCCCCGGTCCGCGGCAGGGGTTTCGCCCACGTCGCGCGGATCTCCGCGCCCGGCCCCGGGCCGTCGAGTTCGCGGCCGAGCGGGGAAGATCACTGTGCGCGATCCGGTTGCAGGTGTCGCGTGTTCGGCGGCGCGGTCGTGCCGACCGCCGCCGGCCCGTGCCCGATCCGGGCTCGCCACTAGTCGGAAAGGAGCGGATATGCCGCTCGAGTCCTCCACCCCGGTGCTGTTCCTCAGCGGCGCGGGGCTGCCCGCGTGGATCTGGGACGGGGTGCGCGCCGAGCTGCCGGTGTCCTCGGTGGTCGCGGAGTATCCCCGGGGCGGCCGGGCGAGCCTGCGGGAGTACGCCGAGGCCGCGCTGGCCCAGGCGCCCGAGGGGCGTTTCGTAGTCGTCGCGCATTCGGCGGGCGGGGCCGTGGCCGGTGAGATCGTCGCGGCCGCACCCGATCGGGTGGCGGGGGTGCTCGGGGTCGCCGCCTCGATCCCCGTGCCCGGCGGCTCGTTCGTCTCGGCCCTGCCCGTGCCGCAGCGCTATGTCATCGGGCCGATCATGCGCATCGCCGGTACCCGCCCGCCGGAGAAGGCAATTCGCGCCGGGCTCGGCTCCGGACTGGGGGAGGACGACCTCGCCCGGCTCATCGCCGATTTCACCCCGGAGTCGCAGCGGCTGTACCGGGATCGCCTGTCCCCGCACGCTTTTCCCGAACGGGCCGGCTACGTGGTGACGACCGCCGACCGCGAGTTCGCCCCCGCGCTGCAACACCGCTACGCCGCCCGGTTGACCCCCGCCGCGCCCCGCGAGCTGGCGACGGGCCACCTCCCGATGCTGGAGGACCCGAAAGCGTTGGCGCGCATCATCGCCGAGTTCCTCGAGACGGCCTGATCCGACGGGCCGTCACCGCGGAGGCGGTCCGAGTCCCCGCCTGCGCGCCTGCCTGTGTAGGCGGCGGAATCCGGGTGGGTGTGCGGGCCGCGCCGACCGAACGGGCTCCCGGCGACGTGCGTGCCCGCGGCTGCCTACAAATCCGGCTGCGTACCAGCACACTTCGAGGTCGGCCGAGATCTCGCGGGAGTCGATCCGCTCGGTGGACTGAATTTTCGCGACAGCCGACGACTTCCGAACCTCAGTGCGCGAGCGCCACGGGCAGCGTGCCCGCCTCGGCCAGCGCCTGCTGCCGGTCGTACGCGTCTCGCGCGGCGGCGATCTGGTTCTGGTGCGCCTCGGTCCAGGTGACCAGTGCCTTGATGGTGGTGTGCAGACTCCCGCCGAGGGGGGTCAGCGCGTAGTCCACGCGCGGGGGCACGGTCGGATAGACCGTGCGCTCCACCAGGCCGTCGCGTTCGAGGTGCCGCAGGGTGCGGCTCAGCATGCGCTGACTGACCCCGTCGATCTTGTGCTTGAGTTCGCTGAACCGCAGGGTCCGCTCCTCCAGCAGCGCGATCACCAGGAGCGACCACTTGTCGGCGACACGGTCCAGAATCTGGCGCACCTCGCAGTCGTTGCGCGTGTCCCAATGCTCGGAGTACAGCTCGGAGCCGGTATCCCCGCAGTCACCGGGTGACTTGAATGTGCCGTCTTCCATGAGATCGGATCTTGCCCGAAACTTCCCTGAGTATCAATAAGTAACCGGCCCCACGATGGGGAACCGTAGATCCAGGGAGTTGCACGATGTTGCAATCCGGGCCGCCAGCGGTCTTCACCGAAATGTCCGCCCGCGCATGGGCGGTGCTCGCAGTCCTCAGCGGGGCCATCTTCCTCGAGGGCATCGACGTCGCGATGCTCAACGTGGCGTTGCCCTCGATCCGCGCCGATCTGGGACTGTCCACGGGCATGCTCAGCGGCGTCGTCTCCGCCTACGTCCTGGGCTACGGCGGGTTCATGCTGCTCGGCGGCCGCGCCGCGGATCTGTTCGGCAGGCGGCGCGTATTCCTCTTCTGGCTGGCGATCTTCGTGGCCTTCTCCGGGCTCGGCGGTTTCGCGACCGAGGGCTGGATGCTGCTGACCGCCCGCTTCGTCACCGGCGTCGCCGCGGCGTTCATGGCCCCGGCGGGTCTGTCGATGATCACCACCGGTTTCGCGGAGGGCCCGGTGCGCAATCGGGCGCTGCTGGTCTACGCGGGCGTCGGCGCGGGCGGGTTCTCGCTCGGGATGGTGGTCGGCGGCCTGCTCACCGCGTTCGGCTGGCGCTGGGTGTTCTTCGCGCCGGTGGTGTTGTCCGCGCTGCTGCTGGTGGCCGCGATCTTCCTGGTCCGCGACGCGGACGAGGCGCCGGACCAGCCCGGCGAAGTCGATGCGATCGGCGCGCTCTCGGTCACCGGCGCGATGATGTTGCTGGTGTACGGGGTGGTCCGGCTCGAACACCTCGGCAACAACCCGGGTCTCACCGTCGCGGTCTTCGGCGCCGGCCTGGCGCTGCTCGCGCTGTTCGTGGTCAACGAGCGCCGGGTTCCCGATCCGCTGGTCCGGCTCGGCATCCTGCGTTCCCCGGTCCTGGTGCGCACCAACCTGATCGCGCTGCTGTTCGTCGTAGCCTTCGCGGGCTTCCAGTTCCTGGCAGCCCTGTATTTCCAGGAACTGCGCGGCTGGAGCACGGTGCAGACGGGCCTGGCCATGGCCGTGATCGGCATCGACGCGATCCTCGCGCCACTGCTCACCCCGAAACTGGTGGAGCGCTTCGGCAACGGCCGGGTGATTTTCGGCGGCGTCGTCCTCGCCGCGCTGGCCTACGTCCTGCTGCTGTCCCTGGACCTCGACCGCGCCTACACGGCCATCCTGCCCGCCTTCATCCTGATCGGCGTCTCCTTCGCCCTGGTCTACGGTCCGCCGACCATCGCGGGCACCGCAGGCATCGACGAAGCCGAACACGGCCTGGCCGGCGGCCTGCTCTACACCGCCATCCAATTCGGTTTCGCCCTGGGCGTTTCCGCGGTCACCGCCGTGCACGTGGCCGCCATCACCGGCGGCGCGAGCGGCATGGACGCGGTCCGCACCGCACTGCTGGTCCCCGTGATCGCCGCGGTACTGGCCGGAGCACTCGGCGCGTTCGGCCTGCGCCGCACCGCGGCACCCGTGGAATCCACCACCCCCGCACTTGTCTGAATCGCGAAAAGGACGCTCGACATGACTTCCAAAACAACGGCTTTCGCCGACATCGAGACCCAGTTCGACTACTACATCGGCGAAACCGTCTACGCCCACATGGTGACCGTGGATCGCCAGAACCGCCCTCGCGCCCGGGTGCTCATCCCGGTGTGGGAGACGGTGGACGGCAACCCCGTCGGCTGGCTCGCCACCTACCGCACCCCCGTCAAGGAGGCGCACCTGGCCAACAACCCGAACACCACGTTCTCCTACTGGAACCGCAAGCAGAACTCGGTGCACATCGACGCCACCGCCGACTGGATTCCCCTGGAGGACCTGACAACCCGTCAGCACGTCTGGAATCTGTACCTGAACACCAGCCCCCGGGGCGCGGGCTATCCGCTGAGCAATTTCTGGACCGGCATCGAGGATCCGAAGCTGCACATGCTGAAGCTCGACCCCTGGCGCATCCAGGTGATTCGCGGGCGGGACCTGCGCAGCACGCTCTGGCAGGCCCCCGCCGAGGTGGTGGCCCGCTGACCCTCCGTGTCGAGGACAGCCGAAAGGCCCGGCCCCACAACCGATTCGGTGCGGCTCCGGGCCTTTCCCGCGTGGACGGAGCGGTGTCCGGTGGTCGAGTGCGGCACCACACCTGCCGGGTAGGTGCCTCGGCGCATCGGGTCATCCGGCAGGGATCCGCACGGTGTGCTCTGCCGGGGACGAGGTAACGGTCAGCCGGATTCCCGGTCACCCGGCCGGCCCGGCGCCAGTGTGGTTCCGCCGGCCGAGCTGAACGTCCTGATGGATTTCGAAAAACTGCGTCCAGCAACCATTGCTGGTGCGGCGACGGCCTTCCTTGCGAGGCCGGTGCCGGGTCAAGCGGCGCGACGCCGCCGGCGTCCCTCGCCGAGCTGCCCGGCCAGCCAGGGCACGGCCACTCGCGTATGTGCCGGACCCGCGGTCAGGTGTTCCAGTCCGCGGAAGCCTCGGAAGGTGACGTCCACCCCGAGCCGGGTCCAATCGTCGCGCAGGACGGGGGCCTGCGCGTAGCCCAGTATCTGGTCCCGCTGCCCGTGAGTGAGCAGCACCGGCGCGGCCGGTGCGATCCCGCCGAGCCGGTTCTCCCGGAACCGCGCCAGCCAGTCCGGGTGGGCCATCAGATCCTCGGTCAGGTACCGGTGCCGATCGAAGCGGAACGGCAGCCCGGTGAGGATCTGGGTGACGATGTGCGTATCCGCCAGGCGCGCGGCCATTTTCCGCCCGGCCGGGGTGAGATAGCCGTCGAGATCCAGTTCCGGATACGCGACGTCCATCCCGAGCGCGGTGTACGCGAGCAGCCAGGCGAACCGCCCGCCGTCGAGGAACTCGCCCTGGAATTCCAGATCAGCGGCCACCCCGCCGAGCGCGGCCGCGGCGAGCGGGACGTCGGGCGCGTAGGTGGGCTGGAGCTGTGCGGCCCAGCCCGCCGCGGTCCCGCCTTCGGAATAGCCGAACAGCGCCGCCGGCCCGTCCGGCGGCAGTGCTGCCGCCTCCAGCTGCCGGGCGGCGCGCATGCTGTCCAGCACCGCCGGCCCCAGCGCGCGCCCGACGATGTAGGGGTGCCGCCCCGAAGCGCCGAGCCCCGGATAGTCGGTGAGCGCGACGGCCCAGCCACGCCGCAGCAGCGCCATGATCAGCGCCGTCTCGTATTCGAGCCCGGTGAGCAGTTGCAGTGACGGCGCGCAATGGGCTCCGTGCCCCTGCGTGCCGATCGCGTAGCCGATCAGCGGCCGCTGCCCCGGATATGGGCGGCGCGGCACCAGTACGGTCCCCGAGACCTCGACGGGCGCACCGAGGGCGGTGGTGCTGGTGTACAGCACGCGCCACGCGTGCGTTCGCAGGGCGATGCCCGGCAGCAGCCGCGCGATCATGGGCTCGGCCCGCACGAGGGTTCCCGGCGGCCCCGCCGCCACCCCGTCCGCCGCCGGACGGTAGAAGTCGCGGTGCCGCAGGGCGGCCGCGCGCAGCGGGGTGGTCGGGCGTCGCATCAGCGCGCCTCGGACGGCTGATCGTGCCCGCTCAGCGCATCGGTGATGGTCGAGCATCTCATCGTGCGGCCTCCGTCAGCTGATCGGCGGGTTCGGGCAGGGCGGCGGCGATCCAGCCGCGCAGCTCCTCGCCACCGTACGACGCGATCGCGAGCAACGCCGTTCGGTGCTCGTCCGTGTCGGCGGCGGCCGCCAGCGCTACGACCGTCTCGCGGTCGGCCAGTGCCGGATGCCGGGCGAGCTTCGTGAGGATCGAATCATCAAGTGCGGCAACGCAGGTGAGAATTTCCTTATGTGCGCCCGCGGTGTGCGCGGCGGTGAACAGGATGCCGGTCTCGACATCGGGTCCGCCGAACAGCGTGTCGCACAGCTCACGCCCGATATCCGAGTCCAGCCTGGCGAGCACCGACAGCCCGGCCAGCGCGGTCGCCGGGGCGCCGGAGGTCGCCGTGCGCAGAATCCGCTCGCGGCGTCCGGGCGGCAGCAGCCGGATCACATGTGCGAGGCGCTCGGCGGACGAGCTGAGCGCGGCCGTGTGCAGCAGGCCGGCGTCGTCGCCGATGCCGCGCTCGAAGTCCGCGATCAGCTCGTCGGGCGCGTGGTCCAGAAAGCTCGCGGCGGTCACGTAGTCCCGCCGGGCGAGCAGTTCGTTCGCGGCCGGAATGAGTACCGCGGCCGGGATGCGTGGTGCGAGGACCGCGATCGCGCGCGGATCCAGGAACGGGGCGGCATCGGCCATGTAGGTCGTGGTCAGCGCGCCGAGCAGCCCTGCCGCGCGATCGGGGTGGTCGATGCCTATCGCGCCGCCCGCGCGTCCCGCGACCTCCGGCGGCACCGCCTTGAGCGCGACCTTGGCGGCCAGCGCGTTCGGAATCAACGGGGCCAGCTTCGACACCCGCGCGAAGGTGTCGGCGTGCGCGTCGTAGAGCAGCGCCGAAATCCTTTCGCGCAGTGCGCGAATGTCGTCCGCGCCCAGCCGGGCCAGCGATTCCAGCTCGGCCACCGGGGCGGCCATGGTCTGGGCCAGCAGGTCGAGCTGGCCGCGCGTGACGAGGTCGGTCATCGTTCTCACTTTCCGAACAGAATCGAGCGGGCGGGCCTGCGCAGCAGGGCGGGCAGTACGTTCAGCGCCGAATCCATTGCTTGGAGAAGGCTTTCGTGCTGATCCGTGCGAGCCTGCCGCAGGTGCCGCAGCAGGAGGTCGGCCTCCCGGTCGGTGAGCGCGTCCAGCACGGCGCGCGGCTCACCGCCGAGTTCGGTGTACAGCTCGGCCCTCGGGTCCGTCATACGAGCGATGCTCCTGTCGGGTGAATCGCACGGCGGTGCGATGAATGATGCTCGGGTACTTCGGTTCTCGGTCAGGCGCTGCGGGAAAGCCGGGGCCTGGCGAGTGTCCGGTCCACGAAATCGGCGATCTCGCCGAGCGCGCGGGTGGCCTCCGGGACGAATCCGGACGCCGCCTGGAAGACGTGCACCTGACCGGGCCAGGTCTGCAGTTCGGTGTGCACACCGTGGGCGCTCAGCCGCTCGGCGAGCAGAACCGCGTCGGGATAGACCATTTCGTCGCGGCTGGCCTGGATCAGGGTCGGCGGCAAGCCGGTGAGGTCGCAGTGCGCGGGGGACTCCAGCGCGGTGTCGCGAACCGCCGCGCGCACGAATTCGCCGAAGATCGGCACCATGGCGGGGGCGAACACCGCGCAGGTGGACGCCGACGGCGCAGCCAGTTTGGCGGTGAAATCCCAGTCCGCCAGGGGCGCCATGGCCACCAGCGCGGCGGGTGCGGGCAGTCCCCGCCGCCCGATCTCTATGGCGGTCATCATGGTCAGATAGCCGCCCGCGGAATCACCCATCACCACGATTTCCGCGGGGTCCGCCCCTGAGTCCAGCGCGTACCGGTACGCGTCCACACAGTCCGAGACCGCGTCGGCGATGGTGTGCCGGGGCAGTTTCCGGTACTGCACGCTCAGCATCTGCGCGCCGAGCAGCGTCGCCAGGCGACCGACCATGTGCCGGTGCAGCTGCCGGCCCCCGACCAGGAACGCGCCACCGTGCGCGTAGACCACGAACCGCCCGCCCACGCGTCGCGCCGGGGTGGTCAGCATCGCGGAACAGTGCGGGAGCGAACGGATTTCGCGCTTCACCCCGCGCACCGGCGGCAGCACGCGGCCGAGCTGATCGACCGCCGGATAGGGCCAGCGCCGCTGTGGACCACGCGACCACGCGCTGATGACGGGTTTGACGGAGCCGCGCACGAACGCGTGCACCATCCGACCCTGTCGACTCACCCCGTCGAAATCGGTGCGCGCGAACGCCTGTGGCGCGTCCATGAATTCGGAGCCCATGCCCCTGCCTCCCTCTGCTGCGACACGGCGGCGCGCCGGTGCGCCGCCGTCGCGGTTCCGCCGCGGACGCTCCGCCGGCGGGACCGGGCCGGCGTCGGCAGAAGGCGCCCGGCCGGCGCCCGGATAGTCTCCGGGCACCGGTGGGCACGACCTGTCGCCGCGGCCGAATCATCAGTATTGGCAGTCCAGGACGGGCGCGTCACTGCACCGAGAGGAGAAAGCGCGCGGGCCGATTAGTCTCCGGAAACAAGGCGCTCGACGGGTGTATTGTCCACGCGCGCAGGGCTCTCGGCCGGATAGAGCCGGTGGATGATGAGCGCCGCGGCGATCAGTCGGGAGCCGCCGGGATCGGCCGGATCGATGCCGGTCAGCTCGGCCACGCGCCGCAGACGGTAGCTGAAGGTGTTGGGATGCACGTGCACTTCCGCCGCCGCCGCTTTACGGTCGGCGCCGAATCGGATATGGGCGTCCAGCGATTCCAGCAGATGCGGGTGATCGAGCAGCGGCGCGATGCGGTCGGCGAGCCGATCCCGGGCGGGGCCGGGCCGCGTCAACTGGAACTCCAGTAGTAGATCGTCCAATTCGTAGACCCCGCCCGGGCGTTCCAGCATGGCGGCCAGCTCGGCGAGTTCGGTGGCCTGTTTCGCGGGTTCGGGCAGATCGGCGGTGGCGACCCGGGGCCACGGTACGAGCAGCACCGCAGTCCCGAGCTGCTGGGTGAGCATGGTCGCCAGGCGCAGATATCTGGCCCGGCCGCCGTCGGACCGAACCGGCAGCAGGGCGATGCCGGAGCTGCCGTCGAAGGTGTGCAGCGCGCTGGTGCCCACGAGATCGTCGAGCGCGTTCTGCACCAGGCGCAGGCGGCGCCGGGCCATGGCGTGCCCGGCGAGCGGTTCGGCGTGGGCCGCCGAGCGGACGCGGATGGCGAGCACGTCGTACTCCGCGGCGGGTCTCAGGTCCGCGCTGACGGCGAGCTCGCCGACGTCCGCACCGCGCAGCAGCGCCGCGCACAGCGCCCGCCGGGCGTCGCGTTCGATGCCCGTGAACGACTGCTCGACCGCCAGGTAGTCGTCGGCCATGGCCAGGGTGAGATTGTTCAGCAGGTCGAACAGCGTGAGTGAGAACGCGACCAGATCCGGAAGATCCTCGGGCTCGGCCAGTTCCAGTGCCATGGTCCACAGCCGGCGCGCGCCGCCGAAGAAGGCGTCGATGAGCGCGCGCACCGGAATGCGCTCTTCCACGTGGCGCTGGATCACCGGCGTCATGTGGTCCGAGATCTCGGCGACGCTGAAGGGACGCTGTTCCTGGAGCGAGTGCAGGAATCCGGTCATGGTCGCCACGATGGCGGGCAGCACGTGGGGGGTGAAGTGATCGTCCGGAAGCTCGGCCACCTCCGGCATGGTGGCCAGTGACGCCCCGAACAATTCCTCCGCCACGGTGGGCAGCAGCGCGGTGAAACGCTGGAAGAGGGCGGAGTCGAGATCGAGTTCGGGGCGTACGGCGACCATCGCCAAATTGTCACCGGCGACAGAGTTTGCGGCAAGTTTCCTGAAGAACCGCTTCGCTGGACAGCTGTCTTGCACTCGGGAGACAAAAACCGATCGGGATCTTCTGCGATCCGTGCAGTGACACTCCTCACGCGGCCGCCCTAGATTCGAACACCGGTCCGGATTATTCGGGCCACCGCATTCGGGCCAGGGGAAGGATGCCGCAGGGTGGTAGTCGAGGTCGGCGCGGGGGAGATTCGGAATGCCGGGGCCTCGAGTCGGCGAACCGTGATTTCAACGGTTCGCCAGAATTTTGCTGAAACCGTCTTGGATGCGATTCGCACCTTCGGGCGCGCCGTCGGCATGGCCGAGGAGTCGGTCGTCGTCGCGTGCGGCGATATGGCGCGCAACCGATTCCAGTGGCGCGAGATGATCATTCAGGCCTGGCGGCTGATCACTGTGACCGCGCTGCCCGGATTGCTGATGGCAATTCCCTTCGGGGTCATCGTCTCGGTACAGGTCGGCAATCTGATCCACACGCTCGGTGCGGATTCGCTGCTCGGCGCGACCGGCGGACTCGGCGTGATCAAGCAGGGCGCGCCCATGGCCACCGGCTTCCTGCTCGGCGGCGCGGGCGCGGCGGCCATCGCCGCGGACCTGGGGGCGCGCACCATCCGCGAGGAGATCGACGCGCTGAAAACCATGGGCATCAACCCGATTCAGCGGCTGGTCGTGCCCCGCATGGCGGCCATGCTGCTGGTCGCGCCGCTGCTCAACATCCTGATCATCTTCATCGGCGTGCTCGCCGGATACGTCGTGGCCATCGGCGGGCAGGGCGTCACCCCGGGCAGCTACTGGGCGACCTTCGGTTCGTTCACCACCACCGCCGACGTCTGGGTCTCGCTGATCAAGGCGCTGGTCTTCGGCTTCCTGGTGGTGATCGTGGCCTGCCAGCGCGGACTCGAGGCCAAGGGCGGGCCCCGGGGCGTGGCCGACGCGGTCAATGCCGCGGTGGTGCTGTCGGTGGTCTCCATCGTGGTGGTGAACCTGGCCATCACCCAGCTCACCGCCATGTTCCTGCCGACCAGGCTGGCGTGATGGCCGCGCCCTACCGGCCCCGCGCCCTGGCCTGGACCGCGCGGGTGCCCGGTCCGCGCGGTGTGCTGCGCCCGTTCGAATCGCTGGGTTTCGCGGCGGGCTTCACCTGGCAGGTGCTCTCCGCTGTTCCCCTGGCGCTCATGCACTATCGCGCCGAGACGCTGCGGGCCATCACCAATATGACCTGGGGCCGCGGCTCGGTGATCGTGGGTGGCGGGACCGTGCCCATGATGATCGTGCTCGGACTGGCCATGGGCGCCTCGGTCGGCGTGGAGTCCTTCGCGACGCTGAACATGCTGGGCCTCGGGCCGGTGACCGGCGTTGTCTCGGCCTTCGCGACCACCCGCGAACTCGCTCCCATCGCCGCCGCCATCGGATTCGCCGCCCAGGCCGGGTGCCGCATGACCGCCGAGATCGGTTCCATGCGCATCTCCGAGGAGATCGACGCGCTGGAATCGCTCGGCCTGCGGTCGGTGCCCTTCGTGGTGACGACCCGCGTGATCGCCGGGGTGGTCGCCATCGTGCCGACCTTCCTGGTCGCACTGGTGCTGAGCTACCTCGCCTGCCGGGGTCTGATCACCCTGGTGCACGGGCAGCCCGCCGGTGTCTACGACCACTACTTCTTTCAGTTCATCTCCGGATTCGACATGCTCGCGGCGGTCGCCAAGGTCGCAGTCTTCAGCACGGCCGTCATTCTGATCCATTGCTATCAAGGGTTTTTCGCCGTCGGCGGACCGGAAGGCGTCGGTATCGCCTCGGGCCGGGCGGTCCGCGCGAGCTTCGTCGCCATCATCGCGATCGACATGGTGCTCTCCATCGCGCTGTGGGGATTCAACGCGGCCATCAGTTTCACGGGATAGGGATATGCCGCACTACGGAATGCCTGGTGTACAGGTCGACAGAAGACAAGCGCTCGCGGCGGGGGCCGTGATCACCGTCGTCGTGACGGCGATCGTGGTCGCCTGGACGGTGACCTCGGGTCTGCGCGAACCCGACCGGGTGCCGGTCACCCTGCGGACCGAGCGGATCGGCGAAGGTATTCGGCCCGGCGTCGACGTCCGGCTGGACGGGCTCGCCGCCGGCACGGTCGACGATATCGAGCCGGGAGAGCTCGGTACGCAGTACATTCGGCTGCGACTGGACCCCGAGGCCGCGCGGGCGCTGGACGACAGCATGTTGGTCGACTACGCCGCCGCGAACCTGTTCGGCATCAGCGAGATCGACCTGCGCCGGGGCGCGGGCGGTGCGCCGCTGCGGGCGGGCGCGGTGATCGATCTGACCGGTCCGGCGGCGGCCAAGGCGTACGACGCCACCATGGGCAGTCTGCTGCGCTCGCTGTCGCAGGTGACCAATGACGTGCTCACGCCGCAGCTTTCGAATGTGCTCGCGCGCATCGCCGGTGATGTGGGCGCTTTCACGCCGCTGTTGCAATCGATGGTTGTGCTGGCCCGCACGGTCGCCGACACCCGCACGGTGCCGCTGTCCGAGCAGTTCGGGGCCTACGGGTCGACCCTGGACGGTGTGGGCGTCTTCGCGGACGCGATCGTGGACGTGATCGGGCAGGTGTACCGCATCGACGTATTGCGCACCGACAGAGCGAAATTCGACGCGACCATCGACATGGTGGTGCAGCGCCTGTTCCCCGCGCTGCAGAACACCCTCTACCACGCCGGTGATCAGTTCTCTGAGTACGCGGGCATGCTCGCTCCGATTCTGTCCGATGCCGCGGCGATGGTGCCGGAGCCGCAGCGATCCAGTGCCGAACTGCGCGCACTGCTCGACAGCCTGCGCGCGGCCATGCCCGACACCGGGGCGGGGCCGGTCCTGAACGTGGATCTGGATCTGAGACTGGTTCCGGCACTGGCCGTTCCGCTGGGCGTCGCCGCGGAGGCACGATGAACACGGCGGTGCGCGCGGGCTGGCGACTCCTGGTGTTCGCGGCCGCCATGCTCGTGGTGCTGGCGCTGATCGTCACCGCCATCCGCCGGCCGGTGGCGGGGGAGACGACGCAGTTCCAGGCGCTGTTCACCGACGCCAACGGCCTCAAGACGGGCGACGACGTCCGCATGTACGGCGTCCAGGTCGGCAAAGTGAAAGCCATTCGCCTGCAAGGGAATCTGGCCGCCGTCGATCTCGACGTCGAGAACGACTCCGCGATCTACGACAACAGCAGGTTCGCCATCCGCTATCAGAACCTGACCGGCCAGCGGTACGTGGACATTCAGCAGGCCGCCACCCCGGGTACCCGCACCTCCCCGGGAACCGATGTCGGCACCGATCGTACGGTGCCGTCCTACGACGTGACGAGCCTGTTCAACGGGCTCGAACCGGTGCTGTCCACGCTCTCCCCGGAGGCGCTCAACCGGTTCGGCGAGAGCATGCTGGCGGTCATCGACGGCAACGGCAGCGGCATCGGCCCCGCGCTCGACGCGATCGGTCAGCTCAGTTCGTACGTGTCCGATCGGCAGGCCGTGATCTCCACGCTGGTGCGCAATCTCGCGGAGATCTCCGACCGTATCGGTGGTCGCTCACCGCAATTGGTGACACTGCTCGCCAAGCTCTCCGATGTCTTCGAATCACTGCAGGTCAAGATCGACGGCCTGATCGACTTCGCGCTGACCGCCCCGCCGGTGCTCGATCCCATCGACCGGCTGCTCGCCACGGCCGGTCTCACCGAACAGCGGAATCCCGATCTGGACGCCCTGTTGCGCACGGCGTTCCCGAATCCACAGGACATCCTCGACATGTTGAGCAGGCTGCCCGGCGTCGTGGCCGGTCTCGGCGCCACGCTGCCCGGTGGCGGTGCTGCCGAATGCGGCCGCGGCGCCGCGGACATCCCCGCGCCGCTGGCCATCCTCGTTGCCGGACAGCAGGTGACGATATGCCGTCGCTGAGGATTCCCGCCGGTGTGCGGAACCGATTCCGCCGGGACGACAGCCCCCGCGACGCGGCCGCCCAGCGCCGCTGGGAAACCCGGCGCGGCCTGTTCGGAGCGCTCGCGGTCGTCATCGCGCTCGTCGCGGTCGCGGTGCTGTACGCCGTGCCCTTCGGAAAGCACACGTACACCGCCGAATTGACCGAGGCGCAGTCGGTGCGGGCCGGAGACGACGTCCGGTTGGCCGGCATCTCCGTAGGCAAGGTCGAAAGCCTGGAACTGCGGCCCGACCGCGTCCTCATGACGTTCACGGTCGACAGCGCCGTGTTCCTGGGCCGGGAGACCTCCTTGGACATTCGGATGCTCACCGTCGTCGGCGGCCACTACGTGGCGCTGTTCCCCGCCGGGACAACCGCATTGGGCTCGGAGCGCATCCCGTCCGATCGAGTGCGGCTGCCCTACAGTCTCGCGGAAGCCTTTCAGGACGCGGCGGCGCCGATTCGCGGCGTCGACGGAGCGACGCTGCGCGGCAACCTCGATGCCCTGGCCGGGGCACTGACCACCGCGCCGGACGGGCTGCGTCAGATGCTGGACGGCGTAGAGAACTTCGTCGACGTGCTCACCCAGCAGCGCTCGGATGTGTCGAAGGCGATCTCCATCTCGGACGAATACCTGCGGGGGCTGGTCACCGCCCGCGGGGAACTGAAGCGCCTGGTGGACAAGGTCAACGTGCTCGAAACGGTGCTCGGCGACAAGCGCACCGAAGTCCGCCTCGCGGTGGAGACGCTGAACCGGGTCGTCGGCCGGCTCGCCGGCGTGCAACCCGCTTGGGAGGGAACCCTGAAACCGATGGCCGAGCGGATCGCCGCGGTCGTCCCCGAATTGGACAGGCTCGGTGCGCAACTGGAGCCGCTGCTGGGGGCGGTGCAGGCGCTGGCCGTACAGCTGCGCGCACTGATCACCGCCGAGCCCGGCGTCACCGTCGACCGGTCCGAGGTGGTCCTGGACGCCCAGGCCGCGATCGACCCGGCCGCGTTCGGCGAGTTCTGTGTTCCGGTGCGGGGCAGGGACTGCCGATGATCATCAGACTTCTCGGCTCGCGCGGGTTCATGTCGGCCGCGGGCGCGCTCGCGGTGGCGGCGCTCGCGGTGGTGGGCTACCTGATCATCGTCCAGCCGCTGCGCGCGCAGAACGCATACTGCGCCATCATGTCCGACGGCATCGGGCTGTACCCCGGCAACGAGGTCACCATGCGCGGCGTGCCCATCGGCACCGTGCGTTCGGTGGAACCCCGGGGGCGCACCGTACGGGTGGACTTCGACGTGGACGCGGACTACGCGCTCGCGGGCGATGTTTCGGCCACGACCGTGTCGCCGACCATCATCGCGGACCGTGCGCTGGCGCTGCTGAGCCCCGACCCGGGCGGCCCGCGCTGGGACGGTGCGCAGTGCATCACCAAGACGCTGACCCCCAAGAGCATGACCGAGACCCTCGGCGCGCTCGCCGAACTATCCAGGCAGACAATGGGTCCCGACGGCGAGAGCCCGGACGCGCTGCGGCGCGGTGTCGCCGCCCTGGACGCGGCGACCGCGGGCACCGGGCCGCAGCTCAACGAGATCGTTCGGAAACTCGGCACCGCGCTGAATTCGCCCGACGCCGCCATCGGGCACCTCGCCGGCGTGATCGACTCGCTCTCGGCCCTCTCGCGCAGCATCGCCGGGAACTGGGGCGACATCAAATCCATGCTGGTGCGGCTGAGTTCGGTACTGGGCCAGGTGAACAACGAATTGTTCAGCCGCACGGTCGAGATCATCGACGGCTTCCAGCGGGTGCTGCCGATGCTCAACGACATCACCACGCTCTTCGTCGATCCCATCTTCCGGGTGCTCGACTCCACCGTGCCGCTGGCCGAATTCATCGGGGCGCACGCGAATACCCTGCGCGACCTCACCGGTACCGCTCCCGTGCTGACCGGCGCGTTCGCCGCCGTCACCGATCTGCGGCCCGATGCCACCGGAATCGCCTATCGGCCACCTCGTTTCGCGATTCCGCAGCCCCAGGCCGAGCAGGTCTGCGCGGCGGTGAACGCGGTCACCGCCGGCACCTGCGCGGGTGCGGCGAACGGCCTGGTGGACCTTCGACTCGTGCAGCTGGTGCTGGGAATGGCGGGTGCGCGATGACACGGCGTTCGATCGTCCGGCGTTCGATGATCCGGTCCACGGCGACCGGATCCGGCGGCCGGTGGCGGACCGGGACCGGGCGCGCCCTGGCCGGACTGGCGGCCGCCACGCTGCTGCTCGGCGGGTGCGCGTTCGATCCGGCCGCGGTGCCCATCCCCGGGACCGAGGTCTCCGGCCCCGCGTACGAGATCGGCATCGAATTCAGCAACGCGCTGAATCTGCCCATGCGGGCCAAGATCTTCGCGAACGGCGTGCGCATCGGGACCGTCGAGGACGTCACGGTGCACGAATCGGCGGAACCCGGCGGGCACGGCGGCTACGTGGTGGTGCGCGCGAGCATCAGCGAATCGGTGCGGCTGCCCGTCACGACGACCGCCGATCTGCGGCAGGACACGGTGCTCGGCGATATCCACCTCGCCTTGACCACACCGCCGGACGGGTTCGGCGAGCTGCTCGGCGCGGGCGGCACCATTCCGCTGCGGCAGACCCGGCCGCCGATTCAGATCGAGGACACCCTCGCGGGTATGGCGACGTTCGTGCAGGGCGGTGCGATCAATCGGATGCAGGAGATCGTCAACCGCTTCAACGCCGTGCTGCCCGAGGACCCCGCGCAAACCGCCCGGATCGCGCAGGTGGTCGGTGGCGACGCCATCGATCTGGCGGCGAATCTCGCGCAGGTCGAATCCCTGCTGAACGGGCTCGGCGGCACCGCGGCGAGCGTGCGCGCCAACGGTGACGAACTGGCGGAGCTGCTCACCGACGACGGGGTGCGGCAGGTGTCGGATTCGGTGACCTCCATCGTCGGTGTGGTCGGCGTGCTGGGCGCGCTCGGTGACGTCGCGCACTCGCTGGCCTGGCTGGCTCCGCTCGCGCAATCCGGTGACGCGGCGGCGGCCGCGTTCGTACCGCTGGCCCTGACCGGGCGGCCGCTGGATCTGAACGCGCCGTCCAATCTGAACGCCCTGGTCGCCCTGATTCGCGACAAGATCATTCCGTGGGTCGAGCACGGCCCGAAGGCGAACATCACCGCCGCGCGGATCACCGCGGCGGGGGAGCCCCCGAGCACCGACGACCAGATCGAGCACATACTCGACGTCCTGCGCATGATCGGAGCCGTGCGATGAAGGCGGGCAGCGTGTTCTCCCTGGGCGGGATAGCCCTGATCTGCGCGATCTGCGTGGCCTACCTGAGTTTCGGTGTGCTGCGCGCCGACCCGCTGTCCGAACCGATTCGGGTCGCCATGGCGCTGCCGGAAACAGCAGGGCTGCAAGTGGGTTCGCCGGTGCTGCTGCTCGGGGTGAAGGTCGGTGAGGTCACCTCGCTGCGGCGCGCGGCCGCGGGGATCGAGGTCGGACTCGAGATCGAACCCGAACGACCGATCGCGGTCGACAGCACGGTGACCATCGAAACCCTGTCCGCGCTCGGCGAGCCCTACCTCGAGTTCGTGCCCGGCACCGACGACGGTCCGCACCTGGTCGACGGCGACCGGGTGCGCACCGAGGCCGTGCGCGTTCCGCCGTCGATTCCGGAGGTGGCCCGGGTGGTCACCCAGGTCATGAACCAGCTCGATCCCCGCGCCATCGAATCCCTGATCGGCACCGCCGGAACGGCATTGGCGGGCACCGAGGCCGTGGTGCCGGATCTGGCGCGCGCCACCGACGTGCTCGCGGCCACCCTGATGACCCGGTCCCCGCAGATCGCGTCCATGCTCACCGATCTGCAGTCGATGGTCCCGGACACGGCCTGGACCGGTCCCGCGTTCACCGCCGCCGCACCGGATTTCGTGGAGTTCGGGCAGCGCGTCGACGAGATCGCCAGGGCCGTGGAACGTCTGGTGCGTACCGGCGACACCCCGGCCATGTACCTCGAGGGTCGGGGCCTGGTGCCGTTCCTGGACCGGCTCACCGCCTGGATCGACAAGGCCGGACCCGAACTCCAGCCCTTGATTCCGGTGCTGCGGCCCCTGGCCGAGAGCTCCGCCGCCGCCCCGCGCATCGATATCGGCGCGCTGATCAGCCAGGCCCTGGCCGCCACCGCGCCCGACGGCGCGATCCGGCTCCGGGTCACCGTCAACTAGAGGTTCGAGGACACCATGAGCGACGAGACACCGGGCAGCGCAACGGCATCGGAGACCCCACCGCGTCTCGACAAGGCGCCCGCGCGGCCGACGGCGAGCGGCACCATCTCGGTACGCCGATCCACCCTGGTCACCGGGGCCGCGCTGCTGGCCGCGACAGCGGTCGCCGGAACGACCACGACACTGTGGCTGTCGGCCCGCTCCGACCTGAACGCGGCGGACGCCGCCCGGAGCGCGGACCGGCGGGCCGAACAGGTCGCCACCGACTACGCGGTCGGCGCGGCCACGATCGACTACACCCGGGCCGACGCCTGGGTGGGCAAGCTCAAGGCCAATACCTCACCGGAGCTGGCCGGTAAGTTCGACGCGACCGCGGGCAAGCTCCAGGAGATCCTGGTACCGCTGCAGTGGATGTCCACTGCCGCGCCGGTGGCCGCGAAAGTCGCTGGGACGGAGGGTGATCTGTACCGGGTGCACGTCTTCGTGAACGTGACCTCCAAGAGCGCCCAGAACCCGGACGGCGTGCAGACGACCGTCACGTACACGGTGAGCGTGGACGCCGCCCGGGGCTGGCAGGTGGTCGACGTGGGCGGCAGCGAAGGCGCCTTCCCCGTCGAGTAGTCCGGGGCGGGGGACTGCGCGGGCGCCACGGTTCGCGGCGTCCGCATCATCGGATGTGTTCCGGTGCAGCCGACTTCGAACATCGGTCCGGTCGCGCCGACCGGGAGCGGGCGTGCGGTACACCGAGACGGCGATGCCCGGGCACGATCCCGCGCGGCGGGATGGTTCGCATCGTGATGCCCCCGGCGCGGGAAAGCGCCGGGGGCATCCGATCTTCGGTCAGCCCTGGATGTCGCTCGGCCGGGCGTCGAGCTGCTTGCGCAGCACCTTGCCGCTCGGATTGCGCGGTATCCGGTCCAGGGAGCGGAATTCCTTGGGGACCTTGTAGCGTTCGAGCCGGTCGCGAATGTGTGCCTTGAGCTCGTCGTTCCCGGGCACCGAGTGACCGGCCGCCGGGACGACGTACGCGCGCAGTACCTGACCGAATTCCGCACTGGGAACCCCGATCACGACCGCGTCGCCGATCGCCGGATGGTCGGCCAGCACGTCCTCCACTTCTTTCGGATAGATGTTCTCGCCGCCGGAGACGATCATGTCGTCGTCGCGGCCGTCCACATACACCCGGCCGTCGGCATCGAGGTGGCCCATGTCGCCGGTGTTCACGTGGCCGTCGACGATCTCCTTGACCGGGGTCGGCGAATTCGCCTCCGCCACATAGCCGTGATAGCCGAGGCCGCCGCGCACGAAGATGGTTCCGGTCTCGCCTGTCGCGGCGGGGGTGCGGTCGGCGCGCAGCACGCGCACCGAGACCCCGATGGCGGGCCGTCCGGCGGTCTTGGGCGAGAACAGCAGGTCCTCGGGGGTGGCGATGGATACCACCCCCGCCTCGGTGGACCCGTAGCCGTTCACCAGAATCGGGCCGAAGGCGGCCAGGAACTTCGAAATCGTCACCGGGGCGATGGGGGCCGCGCCCGTCACCGCCAAACGCAGTGAATCGGTGCGGAACTCGCGGCGGCGCTGCTCGGGAACCGCTATCAGGCGCTGGATCATGACCGGAACGCCGACGAAGACGGTCGCCCGGTGTCGCTCGATATCGCCCAGGGCGACTTCGGGATCGAAGCGGGTGCGGGTGATCACCGTCGCGCCCAACGCCAGCGCTCCGGTCAGCAGGGCGAGGCCGAAGCCGTGGAAGAACGGCGGCGCCAGCACCAGGACGTCGCGGGCGGTGAAGCGGGTCGCCGACATCGAGGTCGCGACCATCTCCAGCAGCACGCGCTGACCGATCGGGCGGGAAACGCCTTTGGCCAGGCCGGTGGTGCCCGAGGTCAGCAGGGTGATCTTCACCGGGACGCGGACGCGGGGCGCGGACGGATGCGACTGCCGGGCAAGCGAATCCAGGGTCGGGCCGGTCGCGTCGGCGTCCGTGCGCACCCGCGTGCCCCGGTACCCGGCCGCGGCGACGGCCGCCTCGTACTCCGCGTCGTGCACCAGGATGTCCGGCCGGTGCCGATCCAGAATCTGCGCGAGCTGAGCGGCGGGCAGATCGGTGTTGAGGAAGACCAGCTCGCACCCCAGCTGCGCCCCGGCCACCATCGCCTCGATGAAGCCGCGGTGGTTGCGGCATAGCACCGCAAAGGTTTTCGCGCCGGGATGCATCGCGTTCAGAGCGGCGGCGATGGCCTCGGTGCGGCGCTGCAGGGTACCGTAGGTGACCGCGCCGCGCTCGTCGATGATCGCGGTGCGATCGGCGTGGCGGGCGGCCGAGATGGCCAGCACCGTCGCGAGCGAGGGACCGTACTGTCGCACAGCGGCCCCGATGCGGACCGCGGTGACCGGGCCGACCGGCGTCAGCGCGCCCGAGGCGAGGAGCGGCAGCACCGCGTCCCGCCAGCGGAAACCCTTGGCGTCATGCGGCATTGCCGTCCCCCTTGACCACGGCCAGCGAGGCTCGAGTGTCCCCGAGGAAGCGGTAGAGGAAGCCTGCCCCTATCTCGAGCGGATTCTGCAGCAGCGCCGCCAGCACCGCACTCGGCCGGCCGTAGACGGGGGTCAGCGTGCGCGGTTTGCGCACCACGGCGCGGGCGATGATGTACCCGGCCTCGCGGGCGGAATGCCCGGGCAGCGCGGAGATCCAGCCGCTGGGCGCGCTCATGCGCGTGAACATGGCGCCCGCGTAGAGGGTGGTCAGCGTGACGCCGTCCGGGCGCGCCTCCATGCCGACCGCGCGCATCCAGATGTCGAACGCGGCCTTGGAGGACAGGTAGAAGCCCCACTTCGGCGCGACCGGGAACATGACCCCTACCGTCGAGACGTTCACGATGTGGCCGGATCCGCGCTCGCGCATGCTCGGCAGCAGCGCCAGCGTCAGACGCATCGGGCCGATGTAGTTCGCGGCCGTGGTGGTCGCGAGATCCTTCGGCCGGTCGTAGGACAGGTGTATCGAACGGCGCAGCGACTTGCCCGCGTTGTGCACCAGGTAGTCGACCCGGCCGAACTGCGTGAGCACCTGTCCCGCAAAGGAAGTGACCGAATCCTCCGACGCCAGATCCAGCGGGATGGCGACCGCGCTGCCACCCGCCGCCTTGATCTCGGCCACGATCAGCTCGAGCTGATCGGCCGAGCGCGCGCCCAGCACCACAGTCGCGCCCGCGGCGGCGAGCATGCGCGCGGTGGCCTCGCCGAGGCCGTAGGACGCGCCCGTCACGACGGCGATCTTGCCGTCCACCTCGCGGCGCAGCCGGTCCGGATTCTTCAGCCCGCGCGGGCCGATCAGCCAGGCGATACCGCGCCCGAGCGGACCGGCCGCGAGTCTGTTGGTGGGTCCGGTGTCCAGGGAATCGGTCATCGGTCGGGCTCCGTCTCGTCGTCGAGTGCGAATGCGGTGGGGGAGTGCGCCGTATCGGGATCGGCCGGTGCGGCGCGGTTGGGGTGCTGGGCACGGTCGAACAGCGCGGCTATGGCGCGGGACGACAGGGGTGTGCCCGGGTCCATGGACAGCACCGCCTGCGCGGTGCCGAAGAAGTTGGCGAGCAATACTTCTCGCAGTTGCTCGCGGCTCAGTGCCCGGGCGCGCAGCCACTCCGCGACGGCGCTCTCGACGAAGCCGAGCCAGCCGGCCAGGGCGGTGCGCATGAGCGCGTTTCCCGGTCCGCCCGAGACCTCCTGGAGCATGGCCCCCACCAGCTGGTCGAAATACCGCTCGGCGATGGCGCGCAATTCCGGATCGGTGGCGCGGGCGCTGAGCGCCAGGGGGGAGCCGAGATAGCGCTCGGCGTGGGCGAGATACAGGTCGAGGCCCCGGACGAGCCGGGGGATCGCGGGACCGCGCAGCGCGCGCAGGCTCGCCCAGAAGTCGGCGGCCACGGCGTCGGCGGCGGCCAGGTAGAGGCCGCGTTTGCCACCGAAGTGGTAGGTGATCAGGCCGATCGCCACGCCCGCCCGGCGGGCGATCTCGGTGGTGGAGGCCTCGTCCACGCGCTGGGTGGTGAAGGTGGCGACGGCGGCGTCCAGGAGTGCGGCCCGGGCGCCACCGCCGCGGGTAGGTGGTGTTGAAAGTGTTTCAATCGGCGATTCTGCCGGGTGCTCTTGAACAGATTTCAAGGGGTTCTCGGCCGTGGCTCCAGCATCGTCGGGTTGCGCCGGAACCGGGGTGCCGCCCGCGGTTCCGGCGCGATTCGCGGCCTCGGCGTGGATCAGTTCCAGCACTTCCAGACACAGCTCGTTCTTGTTCTGAAAGTTCGAGTAGACAGCACCTTTCGAGTATCCGGCGGTCTCGGCGACCTGGGTCAGCGAGGTATTCGCCGGGCCCTGTGCGACGAAGAGATCACGCGCCGCGCGCACCAGCTCTGCGCGTGTGCGCGCCCGGCTCTGCGCCCGATTCATCCGTGCCATGCGAATCAAGATACCAACGGAATTTGAATACCGGAAGATCTGTCACGCGCGGGCTCGCTCCATCAGCACGAACGGCACGGTCAGCAGGGCGAGGACCGCGCCGAGCCACGGAACAGCGGAAACGCTCGCCCCGGAGTTCAGGACGGGGCCGGCCAGTACCGGCACCAGGCCGATGCCGAGCTGAAAGGCCGATACCGTGGTGGCGCCGGCCAGGGTGGGGGCGTCACCGGCGATGGTGAACACGCGGCTGTAGATGGCGGGGTTCAGGACGAATCCGGCGATGCCCAGCAGCAGCACGAGCGGGATGACGGCGAGCGCGTGCCCGGCCAGCGCCGCGATCAGCACCGAGCACAGGGCGATACCCGCCGCGCCGGACAGCAGGGCGCCGTGCGGGCGCCGATCCGAGATCCGGCCGCCGATGGCCAGGCCGATGTACGCTCCCACCCCGAACAGCACCAGAATCGGTGCGAGCCAATCGTTCTCGATACCGGTGACGGTGGTCAGCAGCTCGGCCAGGTAGTTGAAGGTGATCATGTAGGCGGCGGTGCTGAGCAGGGTCGCCGCGTAGACCAGCCACAGACTCGGCCGTCGCATGGCCGCGAACTCGCGATCGACGCTGCTCGGCGCGGACTCGGCCGAGGTCGGCGGGAGCAGGACGGCGACCGCGGCGGCCGCCACGACCGTCAGCGCCACCACCAGCCAGAAGCCGCCCTGCCACCCGGTGCGATAACCGATGAACGTGCCCGCCGGCCCGCCCAGAATCATGGCCAGGCTCAGTCCGCTGATCACCACGCCCGAGGCCCGGCCCGCCCGGTCCGGGGCGACCAGGCTCACCGCCGTCACCGCGGCCACCGCGAAGAACCCGGCGTACGCGAGCCCCGCCACGAATCGGGTGATCAGCAGGGCCGGGTAGGTGCCGATGAGCAGTCCCGCCGCGATGCTCGCCGCGAACACCACCTGCGACAGCACCAGCGCGGTGCGCCGCGGCCAGCGCAGGCTCACGACCGCGAACGGCGGCCCGCCCACCACCACGCCGACCGCGAACGCGGTGATCAGCCCGCCGACGGTGGCCATGCCGACCCCGATGTCCGCGGCGACCGCGGGCAGCACCCCCGCGAGGAGGAATTCCGCGCTGCCCATCGCGAAAAGACTGAAGGCCAGCAGATATACCCCGGCGGGCAGTCGGCCGCCGGTCCCCGGGGCACGGGCCCCGGACTTCTCGATTGTCGAACTCATGCTTCGGAGCGTGCTGCCCACGGCGAACACCGGCAATGAATCGTTGCCGAAACAGCAACGCCTCGCGTCTACTGGATCCGGTGGAGAATCACCCCGCCCTCACCGCCACCCTGGCCCAGGTCGGCGTGCGCCTGCGCCGCCTGCGCGAGTCCAAAGACCTGTCCCTGGCCGACCTGCACCGCCTGACCGGCATCTCCAAGAGCACCCTGTCCCGCCTCGAATCCGGCGGCCGCAAACCAAGTTTGGAGCTCCTGCTCCCGATATCCGCCGCCCTCGGCGTCCCCCTGGACGACATCGTCGCCGCGCCCCGGATCGTGGATCCCCGCCTCCCACAGCAACCCCGCCACACCGCCGGCCGCGTGATAGTCCCCCTCTCCCGCACCCAAGGCGAGCCGAAGGCCTACAAACTCTTCATCCCCGAGTCCGAGTCCGCCCCCTTCCCCCGCACCCACGCCGGCTACGAGTGGCTCTACGTCCTGACCGGCCGCCTCCGCCTGATCCTCGGCGACTACGACATAACCCTGGGGCCCGGTGAGGTGGCCGAGTTCGACACCCAGCACCCCCACTGGTTCGGCTCGACGGGCAAAGGCCCCGTGGAGATTTTGAGTTTGTTCGGCGGCCAGGGTGAGCGGATCCACATCCGAGCTCGGGCGGCGTCGTGAGTCCCGGGTTCATGGGTGAGCCGCATATGGGGGCTGGAACCCTTAGGCGGCGTTAGCAACTCGGCGATCGGCCGATCCCGGCGGTCATCGCGACCCGATGGAGATCCGGCCTGGATCGGCCGCCCGAACCAGCCTCATCACTCGCGCGCCGAACGCCGGTATCGGGGGACTGGACCCGCGCTCGCGGTGGTGGTGGTCCCGCCCGGGTGACGATCCACAGCGGTCGAGAAGCTTGATCAGCGCGGTGTTTCGTCGGTCTCGAGGCGCCGCGTGTCGACGGTGCCTGGTGCACGATAGGTAGCCATGGGAGTCTCTGATACCGCCGACCAGACCGATGCCGTAGGGGCAACACTGGTCAGCATCGGCTACGAGGGCAAGACCGCCGCGGATCTCGTTGCCCAGCTCATCGCACAGGGCGTGCGAGTGCTTGTGGATGTGAGGTTGACGCCGCTGAGTCGTAAGCCGGGATTGTCGAAGACGAGGTTGGCCGAGGCGCTCGCCGCTGTGGGAATCGCCTACGTTCACCATCGCGCACTTGGCAATCCCAAGAGCAACCGGGAGGGCTTCCGTGCCGGTGAGCCGGAGTCGCGCGCCCGATACCGTGATGTGCTCGACACCGATGCCGCGGCCGACGCGCTCGCCCATGTGTCGGAGCTGCTCGACGGCGGGGTGGTGGCGTTGCTGTGCTTCGAGCATGATCATTCCGAGTGCCACCGAGAGATCGTTGCGCATCGACTCCTGGAGTCTCGGCCCGACGCCGCGGTCGTGCACGTCTAGAACAGGGTGAGCTCGGCCTTCGGATACCAGACTCCCAGGACGGAGAACGACCGCCGGCGCATGTTCTGATTGCCTACATAGAAGTGGACATCGCACTCGGGAGACAGCATCTCCTCACCCCACTTGGCGATCAGCATTTCTCGCGCTCGGCGGTCGCCGTTGCCTCTGAGCCACCGTCGACCCGCTTGACCGGCTTCCCAATCCAGCACCTTCTGGTCATGGCCGGGGCAGGTCGGTGTCAGGCACCTGTACCTGTAGCGCACAGCGTAGGGAGGTGGTTCCAGCGGCTCGAGCGAAGTACCGAACAGATCCGGTGCGGATGCTGCGTCGACCTTGGCCTGTTCTGCTGCGGTCCACGGGTCTCCATCGACCACGCTCACCTGAACTTTTCTGGGCTTGATCAGTCCGAGCGAAGGTGAAGGAACTCCCATGCCGCCTGCGGGGTTGGCTTCGAGGAGCTCGCACATAGTGGTGGCTCCGAGAAGGCCGTCGAGATTCATCCGTCGTCGCTGCCAGTTACCCCGCGCGTCCAGTTGCTCGACATGTTCCAGTTCGTCCTGTCGTGGACGGAACGATTCGGGGCGGTTGTCGCTTCTGGTCTCGTATGTTCCGTTCAAGCGTAGGATTTCGTACTTCTTGAACCGCTTGTCGAAGTCCTTGTTGCGAAACTTGACTGGATACAGTCGGATCCACTCCGGCCGCCCGCGATCGAGCCGCACGCCCGCGACACAGACGGTCTCGCCATAGGTCTCGCTGGGATTCGGGTAGGTCTTGACCGTGACCATTACCGTCGCTGTCTCGTCTCCGGCGCGTGGTGACCTGATACCCATGGAACCCCCTGGAATCCGCCTGTCGGCTGTCCCCGCTCATCCAGGGTAATGCGCATTGCACATTGATGACGAGGTTCGCGGTGTGGATCGCAGCGGCGTCGGAAAAGTGCGTGATATGACTGGGCCACAACATGTTTCATTGTAGATCGGGAGTCCTGACACTCATTTAGCTTCTCGTGCAGGTAAGTCCACGATTGCGCGGATTGCCGAGTATCCTTCGCGCCGCCAAATCCGCTGGCCACCTTCACGAAACGTCGTGTTGCCAAGGCGGCGTGGTCAGCCGAGACCTACGTCGGTCGCCGCCGCGGCCATCGCGGAATAGCCGGCGTCGCTGGGGTGCAGGTGGTCGCCGGAGTCGTACGCGGCCGCCAGTCGGCGAGGGTCGGCCGGATCGGCGAGGGCCGTGTCGAAGTCGATGACCGCGTCGTATTCGCCGGACGTGCGAATCCAGTCGTTGACGCGCGTGCGCTCGGATTCGTTGCGCTCCGAGAAATACGGCGACCCCTGCATGGGCAGCAGGGTCGCGCCTATCACGCGCAGACCTCGGGCGCGGGCCTGGCCGATCAGGGTGCGGTGGGCGGCGACGAGTTGATCGGCCGACACCGGAACCGGGGGTTCGCCTACCTCCGGCGCGCCGGCGCTGAGTCCGATGTCGTTGATGCCCTCCAGGATGATGACGGTGGAAACGCCGGGCTGGTCGAGGGCGTCCCGGCCGAACCGCCGTAGCGCGCTCTCGCCCAGCCACTCGGAGTCGACGGTGACCCGGTTGCCGCCGATGCCCTGGTTGAGCACCGCGCGCGAGTTGCCCTGTGCCGCCAGTCGTTCGGCCAGTTCGTCGGGGAATCTGTTGTTGGTGTCGGCGGTGGATCCGACGCCGTCGGTGATCGAGTCGCCGAACACTACGATCCCGGCGGTGCGCGGCAGGATGTCGGCCACCTCGACCCGGGACAGGTAGTACCAGGCCCGGGTGGTGTCGGTGAACGCCGCGCCGCCGGTGTCGGCGCGGTGGTCGCCGACCGCGCGATAGGAGGTCGCGAGGGCCTGGGAATGCTGGGTGACCGGCCCCGCCGCCGCGGCGAGGTGGAGGGTGACGGCCAGCGTGTCTAGCGGCGCGACCGGCAGCAGCACCGGGTCGGTCAGCAGCTCCGCGCCCGGCGCGATGGTCACGGACCGCGCGCCGCCGAATGTCACCTCGCGCAGGGTGTTCGGAACGATCGCGGCGCCGGAAGCGCTGTGGGCGAGATTCGCCCCGGTGATCGGCAGGGGCGCGGTGCCGTACCGGTTGGACAGCTGGATCCGCACGACGGCGCCCCCGGCGGTCACTCGAATGTTCTGGCGCACAGTGTGATTCGCGAATCCGTCCACCGACCAGTTCGGCTCGGGGAACTGGTCCGCTTGGTACAGCGCGGTGGTCCAGGCTGCGGACCAACCCGGCGGGGTCGTCACCGCGTCGGCCGCCGGCACGGTAGCGGGTAGCGCGAGCATCGTCACCAGCGTGAGCGCGGACAACAGGGTGGTGAGGACACAGGAGCGGGAGCGCACGACGAAATCCGTTCTGCGATAAGCGGAATGAGCCCGCGCGAGCCGCGCGGTACGACAACGATTGCTGTACGTCCAACGCTATGACGCGAGGGCGCGCGCTCCAATGTGCGGCTGACTCGGAACCATGCTCGAAAAGAGCAGCTGACGGCCGCCGATGACCCCTGGTTCGCGGGTCGTGTCAGCGCCGCCGCGCACGCCGCCACCTCTGCGGCGGTGCAGGCGGCCCCATGACCGCCTGACGATCCGGCTGTTCCGGGCTCGGCATGGGTAGAACGGGCCGCGTGCCTTCCCGGACATCGGGCAGGGCCTCGGTCGTAGTGGCGCCCGTGTCCGAAGCAATCGCTTCCGGGCGACTCGATCCTCGTGTACGGCATTCCGAGGGCATGCCCGTCGTCAGTAGGCGCGTTCAGTTGACCAGCGGCGTGGCACCCGGCCGAACGGGGATTTCGGCAACAACTACACCTGCCGCGCTCGCTGGCTATCGCGGTACGAGATGGTCTCGCTGTGTGAGGACTTCCTGGGCTGCGCGGGTGCCGGATTCGTTGGCAACGTCGATGTAGCACGGGTGATCGAGCGCGGTTTCGGTGCCGGCCCAGTGGATATCGCCGACCGGTGCCAGTGGCAGCCGCATCTGGGCGACGGTGGTTCCTGGTTCCGGAAGTGCTGTGTAGCCCCCGCGTTGTCGTCGAGATGCCAGGCCTTCTCATGCTGGCTCACATGGGTGAGGATCTCTGTGCTCATCCGAGAAGCCAACGGGCCGAGAAGGGTTTCGCGCCTGGATGCCGGGCCACAGTGGTCGTGTGTGTGGGCGTGGGGATGTCGATACTGAGACGGCCGCTGGTCTCCGCCTCGTTCATCGAGCGGTATTGCCTCGGGCAAGTTGTCAGTACTCGTGTTGCCAGTTGTCGATCGGAAAGCCGTTCGTAGACGGCCTGAACCCGGCTTAAAGTTGCTGGTAGACATAGTATGAATTGCGAATATTCTGCTTCGTGTCGCAACCGTAGAGTGAGTGCTACGGTGTCTGCGCATGGCAGTGCGCACTTTGTTGTCAGCCCTGTGATGCGTAGCGTGATGCACATGTCGGCGGGAACGTTCTCGCTGTCGGTGATACGGAGGAATCACGATGTTCGAATCTGGCCGCGTCCTACTGGCGGTAATCGCCATCCTGATCGGTGGTATCGCAGGTGTTATCGCCGGCGTCCTCGCTGCCACGGATGGCGCCTCGACGGCCGCGGCGGTCAAGAGCGGCTTCGGCGCCTTCCTCGCGGCGACTGTCCTGACGCTGACGTTGATGGCCTTCATGTCCGGATTCAATCTGTGAACAACAGTGAGCGCCAGATGGTTTCGCGGCGGGAGATCATGAATCTGGCAGCGATCAGCAGTCCGCTGGTATCGAAGTGGAAAGAACGGCACTTCGACTTTCCGCAGCCCAGACTGTCGGACCAGGGGGAGTTTTACGTCTTGGCCGAGATGATCGAGTGGCTGCGGGGTCGCCCGATTCCCGCCAAAAGCCGGTTGTCCGATTACGAGCCGCCGGGTACCACCTATGCCGATCGGATCGTCCGGAAACTTCGCAATCTGCCGCCCTTCCCCATCGACCCGCCGGCACCGAGCAATGTTGTTGCTCGGATGGACACCGACCACGTCAACCAACTCGCCGATCTGTTCGGAGCGGTGGCCACTCGGATCAGCGGCGGTGACGCATCGACGGAATACCTGCAACTCGTCCTCGGCTCGGTTTTCGTATGCGACCGTGATTCCGCGAATTGGAAGGAGATCGGTCGGCTGGTCGGGACCGCTGCCGCGCGGCCGGAAACCAAACCGGCGGAACTCCTCGCCGCGGTGGCCGTAGTCATCGACCGCGTGCTACGGGCGCACGGCGTATTGCCCGGCCTCGGTCCGGTTTTCGCGCGACTGCGACCGACTTCGGTCAAGGATGTTGCTCAGGTGCTGCGGGCCTGCGACGGGCTGGATCGGCGCTCGTTTCCAGCGCTGCTCGATCGCTTCGCATCGTGGAGTCCACGGAAAAGCAATGAGTTCGTCACACCAGCAGCCCTGGTCGAACTCGTCACCGAGATCGTGATCGATTCCGCCGCCGGTGATTTCCACTGCCACGACCCGTATATGCGATCCGGTGAATTCGCGTCGAGCGCTGCTGCCCGGGCCGCCGACGCCACGGTATCCGGTGTCGGCAGAGACAGCACACAGGAGCGGCTGGCGGGTATGAGTAGCGCTATCCACGGTGCGGATGTCAGCAGATTGAATCGCAGCGTTGCGGCACCGCTGGTGAGTTCGGCGAACTGGCCGATCGGCGTTGACTTCGTCGTGACGAACCCACCATTCAATCAGAAGACAACGGGTCAATGGCGTGAGCCAGATGGGGGCTGGCCCTTCGGCACACCGCCGAGAAAGAACGGCAACTTCGCTTGGTTGCAGCGCGTGTACGCGTCTCTCACACCGGGCAGTGGCCGTGCCGGAGTGGTCATGCCGAACCAGGCCGGAACTTCCGAGGACCGCGAAGAGCTGGCGATTCGTACGGCCATGATCGATGCCGGCGCCGTCGAGTGCGTGATCGCGCTCCCCGCTGGCCTCTTCGCGACAACGCCTGTCCCGGTCAGTATTTGGATCCTGTCCCGGCCCAGCGAGGTTCGAGATTCCGTCCTGCTGATCGATGCGCGTTCGGTGGGAGACAAGCAAGGCGGTCGGCGGTACCTGTCCGAGCGCGATGTCAGCACTATCGTCGACTGCCACCGCGCGTGGATCTTGGGCGGATTGCGGGGCGATCCGTTGGATTTTGGTGGCGGCAACATCGCTTTCGCGGTTGGTCACGACGAGATCGCCAGGTGCGGATACTCGCTCAGTCCCGCCGACTACCGCGTGATCCCCGGGGTGCCCACCGCCGCTCGAACTGTGCCCCTCGCCGAACTCTGTGACCTCAGAGCTGGGCCGTCCAACGACATTGTCAAGACACTTGACCTCGTCGAGGGTGGTGTCCCGCTGATCGCGCCCGCGCAGCTGCTGCACCGCCGTGTCGTGGCTGACCAAGCCCGGCGGATATCTCACGCTGCTGCCGACCGGCTGGGCCGATTCCAAGTCCGGCCGTTGGACATCCTCTGTGCCAGAACAGGAACTCTCGGCCCCTGCGCGATTATTGATTCCGACGACGAGCTGATGCTCTTCTCGACGGCGCTGATCCGGCTACGGGTCAAAGACAAGGTGGATGTGATCGATCCGCGGTATCTTCTTGCCTTTCTTTCTCTCCCCTCAACCGTCGCGTGGATCGAGAACAAGGCTGCGGGCACTTCGATCCCATCGATCAGCTCGGCGAACCTGGGCAAGCTGCTCGTCCCGTTGCCGCCCTTGGCGGAGCAGCGACGAATAGGCGACCAGCTGGCCACCACCGACGAACAGATAGTCCGACTGCACCGCAAGGTGCAGGACCTGAACAAGCTGCGAGTCGATCTGGCGGTCACGCTCTTCGCGAACCTGCCGAGCGGATGAGAACTCTATGAGACGGCGGTCGTGCGGCAGGTTCGCGCGGCTGTCGAGCGGTCGTACTCGCCACTGGCACCGCCTGGGTGCTGCTGGGCTGGGGGTTCACATCTCGGAAGCCAGCCATTCGACAGAGGTCACCCGTACCGGTTCGCGCATCGCGTCCCGGCTGACCACAATCGAACCTGTGCCCTTCAGGGCATCGGGCCGAGCCTCGGTCATCGGTGGTGCCCTCGGCAGGAATCGAACCTGCGACCTACCCTTTAGGAGAGGGTTGCTCTATCCCCTGAGCTACGAAGGCTGGGCCGGTGCGGTGGGGTACCGAGCCGGACGTCGGGGAGTCTACCTGGTCCGGGGCCCGTGGACAGCATCGAATCGGGGCGGCGCGGCCGCGTACGGCGCGCCGCCGGGGTGTCAGCGGCGGTCGGCGCGCTGCTCCTCGAAGTCGGCGGGGTTGAAAGATTTTGTCTTCCAACGGAACAGGACCGTCGCGCCGGGCCAGTTGTTGGTGATCCGGCCCGAGGCGTTGCGGTACCAGCTCGAGCAGAAGTTCCAGGGGGTGTCCTTCAGGCGCTTCTGCAGCCAGTCGTCCCAGGACTGCTCCGCCTCGGCGCGCGCGGACAGGTAGCCACCGGGCTTGCCCGCCAGGTACTGCGCGACCTGGCGGATGTAGCGGGCCTGCGACTCCAGCATGTAGATGATCGAACCGGAACCCACATTGGTGTTCGGGCCGTACATCATGAACATGTTCGGGAACTCCGGCACCGACATGCCCAGGTACGCGCGGGCGCCCTCGGGGGTCCACTGATCGATCAGCTTGCGGCCGCCCAGGCCGTAGATGTTCATGGGCGCAAGGAATTCGGTGCCCTTGAAGCCGGTGCCGTAGACGATGACGTCCACCGGGTGTTCCACGCCGTCCGCGGTGCGGATGCCGGTCGGGGTCACCGCCTCGATGGCGGTGGTCTCCACGTGGACGTTGGGCCGGCCCAGCGCCGGGAAGTACTCGTTGGAGAACAGCCCGCGCTTGCAGCCCGCCGCGTAATCGGGAGTCAGCTTGGCGCGCAGGGCCGCATCGGGCACCTGCTTCTCGCGATGGCGGTCCGCGATCGCGATCACCGGGGTCTTCATGGCCGGGATGTCGGTCAGCGCCAGCGCAAGTACCTCGAAGAAGCCCCAGATCGCGAAGCGCTCGGCGAGCCGGGTGACGGGGACGCGCTCGAACAGCGTGTGGTGCAGCGCGGTGTACTCGGTGTCGAACTTCGGCAGCACCCACGCGGCCGAACGCTGGAACAGCGTCAGATGCTCGACCGTCGGCTGAATGGCCGGAATGTACTGAATGGCACTGGCTCCGGTGCCGATGCACGCCACCCGCTTACCGGTCAGGTCGACCGAGTGATCCCACTCCGCGGAGTGGAAGGCCGCGCCGGTGAAGCTGTCGATGCCGGGCAGATTCGGCATCGCCGGGCGGGAGAGCTGACCCACGGCGGGAATGAGGATGTCGGCGATGTGGGTGTTGCCGTCGGCGGTGCGGACACGCCAGATGCCGTTGCGCTCATCGAATTCCGCCTCGGTCACCTCGACCCCGAATTCGATCTTCTCGGGCAGCCGGTGCTTCTCGGCGACATCGCGCATGTAAGCGTGGATATCGGCCTGGTGCGAGAAGCGGCGCGGCCAATCGGATTTCGGCTCGAACGACCACGAGTACAGGGGCGAGGGCACATCGCAGGCGGCACCCGGGTAGGTGTTCTCCCGCCACACCCCGCCCAGGTCGGCGGCCTTCTCCAGGATCGTGAAATTGGACAGGCCGTGGCGCTGCAACTCCAGCGCCATGCCGAGTCCGGCGAACCCGGCGCCGATGATGAGGATGGACGGCTCACGATTCATAACCCGACAGTATTGGGTATCGGTGCTGGTCAGAAAGACATACCCGGACACTGAATCGATATTTTCGGCCACCTTGCGCCGGTCGGGGTCGAAAATGTTTGCCGGGAGTCCGGCGCGGCGACCTCACAGCCGGGTTTTCGGATCGGTGAGCGGCGTCTGACCTGCGCCGCTGTCGCCGACTGGACACCGCGCGGCCGCCTTACCTATATTCACGGAAGACTGTGCTCCAATTTGCTTGTCCTGGTTAGTGATTGGCTATTCTGCGGCGCCGCAGGGGGCGTCGTAGCCGTCGATCTTCTCCGGGACTTCGAGGCCGGCCGGTCGTCGTTCACGCGGCGGCGGGTCGGCGACAGGCTGCGGGCGGCGAAGGTGGGGTTCGCCGCCCGCAGTCGTTTTTCCGTTCCGACCGGCCGTGTGTGTCTGCGGTCACCCCGCCATCAGTTACTGCGGGTAACACTAAATCGGTTACCCGAGGTCACAGCTCTGTCCGATTCGACTATTCTGCCGGATAAGTGACCTGGTTCACGGTCGCGAGGAAACGTGCAAGGGAGCGGTTGGGAAATGTTGAGCACCATGCAAGACGAGCAGCTGTCACTCGCTACGCTGCTGCGCTACGCGAGCACCTTCCAGGGCGAGAGCACCATTTCGACCTGGACCGGCGACGGCGTGCGCACCCAGACTTTCCGGGAGATCGGCGCGGACGCCGCCCGTCTCGCCAACGCCCTGCGTGACCTGGGCATCGGCGAGGGCGACCGGGTCGGCACCTTCATGTGGAACAACAACGAGCACATGGTCGTGTACGTGGCGGTCCCCGCCATGGGCGCGGTGCTGCACGCGCTGAACATTCGCCTGTTCCCCGAGCAGCTGGTCTACGTGGCCAACCACGCCGAGGACCAGGTCGTCATCGTGGACGGCACGCTGCTGCCGATGTTCGAGCAGTACCTGCCGAACCTGAAGACCGTCCGCCACGTCATCGTGGCCAACGGCGACGCGAGCGCGCTCACCGCCCCCGAGGGCGTGCAGGTGCACTCGTACAGCGAACTGCTGGCGGCCCAGCCGGACACCTACGACTTCCCGGTCGTGGACGAGCGTTCGGCCGCGGGCATGTGCTACACCTCCGGCACGACCGGAGATCCCAAGGGCGTCGTCTACTCGCACCGCTCGAACTTCCTGCACGCCATGCAGGTCTGCGCGCCCAACGGCATGGGCTTCTCCGAGGCCGACACCGTGCTCGCCATCGTGCCGCTGTTCCACGCCAACGCCTGGGGCCTGCCGTACGCGGCCATGATGTCCGGCGCGAATCTGCTGATGCCCGACCGCTTCCTGCAGCCCGGGCCGCTGCTGGAGATGATGGCCGCGGTCAAGCCGACCTTCGCCGCCGCGGTGCCGACCATCTGGGGCGGCGTGCTCGCGGGTCTGCAGGCTCAGCCGCAGGACATCTCGCACCTGCGCACCTGCGTGGTCGGCGGCGCCGCGGTGCCGCCGTCCATGATGCAGGCGTTCCAGGCCAAGCACGGTGTGCGCCTGCTGCACGCGTGGGGCATGACCGAGACCTCGCCGCTCGGCTCGGTCGCGCACGCTCCCGCCAGCGCGGAGGGCGACGAGGAATGGGCCTACCGCTACACCCAGGGCCGATTCCCCGCCGGGGTGCAGGCGCGCCTGGTCGGCGACGACGGCAACGTCGTCCCCAACGACGGTGTGGCACTGGGTGAGCTGGAGGTGAAGGGCCCGTGGATCACCGGCTCGTACTACTCGCCGACCGGCGCCGAGGTCGATCCGGACAAGTTCGACGACGGCTGGCTGCGCACCGGTGACGTCGGCAAGATCAGCCCCAACGGCTTCCTCACCCTCGTCGACCGGTCCAAGGACGTCATCAAGTCCGGTGGCGAATGGATCTCCTCGGTAGATCTGGAGAACGCCGTCGTCGGCCACCCGGCCGTCGCGGAGGCCGCGGTCATCGGCATCCCGGACGAGAAGTGGGACGAGCGCCCGCTGGTCGCCGTCGTGCTCGCGGAGGGCGCCGAGGCCAAGCCCGAAGAGCTGCGCGACTTCCTGGCGGACAAGTTCGCCAAGTGGCAGCTGCCCGAGTATTGGACGTTCATCGCCGAGGTGCCCAAGACCTCGGTGGGCAAGTTCGACAAGAAGCGGCTGCGGGCGCAGTACGCCGACGGCGAGCTGACGGTCACCGCGCTGTAGTCCGGTCGCCGCGGGGACTGGACTACTGACGGTCCGGATTCTCGCTCGACGCGCAGGTCACGCCCGTCCCGGTGTATCCGGGGCGGGCTTTTCCGCGTCGTGGCGGGACCCGCCGGGAGCGGGTTTCGCGGCGCGGCGGGGTGCGAGGTTCGCCGAGCCATTCCGTTCGAGGGCTCGCGGTCGTACGGTTGTTTTCGCGGGCGCACGCCCGCGGTCGCCGGTGGCAGCCGGCGGGGGTGGACGAGGAGGTCCGGTTGGAATCAGCAGGGGCGCAGGGACAATCGCGGGCGGCGTACCGTCCGGCCGGTCCGGCGAACGGGGTGCGCGCATGACTCTCGGCCTGATTCGCGCGGTGGGGGAGCGGGCCTATACCGAGGTGGAGTCGGCCCGCCTGATCATGGAGGCCGGGCTGGCCCGGGTCGAATCCCCGACGGTCCTGCTGGCCGCCGCCACCGCCATGCTGCGGTACGGCACGCTGGCCGCCGGTCTCCGGCTGTCGGCCGCCCGGTACGGCGGGCGCACCGCGCTCATCGACGAACTCGGCTCGCTGACCTTCGCCGAGCTGGAGGACCGCTCCAACCGGCTGGCCAACGCCTGGCGCGAGCGCGGCCTCGAACCGCGCGAGGGCGTGGCGATCCTGGCCCGCAACCACCGCGGCCTGCTGGACGCCACCTTCGCCGCGGCCAAGTGCGGTGCCCGAATCATCCTGCTCAACACCGATTTCGCCGGTCCGCAGATCCGCGACGTCGCGACCCGCGAGGGCACCGACCTGCTCGTCTACGACGACGAGTACGCGCACATGCTCGACGGGGTCACCCCGCGCCGGGGCAGCTACCGGGCCTGGACCGACGATCCGCGCGAAGACAGCCTGGAGTGGCTGATCGACATCGGCTCCTCGGCCGCGCCACCCGCGCCCGGCGTGGAACCCAAGATCATCCTGCTGACCTCCGGCACCACCGGCACCCCCAAGGGCGCCCCCCGGCCCGAGCCGAAATCCCTTGCCGCCCTGGGTGGTCTGCTGTCCCGGGTGCCGTTCCGCGCGAAGGAGGTGACCGAGTGCTGCGCGCCGATGTTCCACACCCTCGGCTTCGCCTCCGCCATGCTGGCCCTCGGCTTCGGCTCCACCCTCGTCGTGCGCCGCCGCTTCGACCCGCAGGCCGCCATCGACAGCGCGGCCGAGCACGGCGCCACCACCATGATCGTGGTGCCGGTCATGCTCGCGCGCATGGTCGACCTGGGTGGTCGCGCACTGACCGGCAGGGATCTCTCCGCGCTGCGCATCATCTTCGTCGCGGGCTCGCAGCTGGGCGCCCAGCTGTGCCGCGAGGTCACCGCGGCCTTCGGTCCGGTGGTCTACAACCTGTACGGATCGACGGAGGTCGCGTACGCCACGGTCGCCGGCCCCGAGGATCTGGCCGCCGAACCCGGCTGCGTCGGGCGCCCCGTGCTCGGCGCCCGCGTCCGGATCCTGGACGAGAACGGCCGCCGCGTTCCCACCGGCACGACCGGCCGCGTCTTCGTCGGCAACGTCATCCAGTTCGAGGGCTACACTGGCGGCGGGCACAAGGAGGTCATCCGCGGCCTCATGTCCTCCGGCGATGTCGGCCACTTCGACTCCGAGGGAAGGCTTTTCATCGACGGCCGCGACGACGACATGATCGTCTCCGGTGGCGAGAACGTCTTCCCGGGCGAGGTGGAGGAGTTGCTGCACACCCATCCGGCCGTTCGCGAGGCCGCCGTCGTCGGCGTCCCGGACGAGACCTTCGGTGCGCGGCTCAAGGCGTTCGTGGTTGTGCACGAGGGACATTCGCTCAGCGCCGAGGACACCCGCGAATTCGTGAAGACGAACCTCGCCCGCTACAAGGTGCCCCGCGAGGTGGTGTTCCTGGGCGAGCTACCCCGCAACCCCACGGGCAAGGTGCTCAAACGCAAACTGCTCGAGGTCTGAGGGCGCGAGCGTTCCCGACCGTCGGGCGTGAGCGGGTTGTCGGGCGTGAGCGGGCCGTTCGGCGCGGGTTCGAGCGTCTGCCATCGCCCCGAAAATACCCCTTGAACCTGGGCATTTTCGCGTCGGGTTAGGGTCCCCTTATGAGCACAGTGTCGCTGGGTCGCATCCGGAGCCGGCTGGCCGCCGCCGCGCTCGCCGTCGTGACGATGGCGGGCGGCGCGGTCGCGCTGGCCGTGCCCGCCGCGGCCGAACCCGCCCCCGCCATCGAACTGTTCGCGGTGGACGGCACGACGCCACTCGGTGACACCGTGGTGCATCCCGGCGACAGGATCGTGGTGCGCGGCCGCGGCTTCGACCCCGCGGCCAACACCGACGGCCTGCCGGTGCCCGTCCCGCCCGGCGTCCCGCACGGCACCTTCGTGACCTTCGGCGGCTTCGCCCCCGACTGGCGTCCCTCCACCGGTGCGCCCACCGCGTCCCGCGGGGTCAATCGCGCGGCGGTGCAATGGATCCTGGGCGAGTCCGCCCTGAACCAGGTCCCCCGGGCGCCCTTCGATCTGCAGCGCACCATCCGCAACCAGTGGGTTCCCCTGGCCGCGGACGGCACCTTCACCGCGGTGCTCGACGTGGTCCAGCCGAGCAAGGTCCCCGCCGACGCGGTCTTCGGCGTCTACACCTACGCCGCCGCCGAATCGGTGAACCCGGCCCAGGAGCTCGCGGTGCCCGTCCGCTACGACCCCGCGCCCGGCCCGAACACCCCGGAGCCGCCGTCCGCCGACCTGACCTGGGCCCTGGCTCCCGGGTTCGCCGACACCGTCACCGGCCCGCTCCAGGGCTCGATGTCCGGTACGAACGGCGCCGCGGTCCGCGACAAGTCGCTGACCTTCGAACTCGACGAGGCCGCCATCGACCCCGCGACGGGCCTGGGCGAACTCCGCTACCGCGGCACCGTGGTCGCCTCGACCCGCTTCCACCTGGGCGAGATCGCCCTGGCCAACCCGTGGATCGAGTTCACCGGCTCCGGAACCTGGCTCTCCGCGGAGACCTCCACCACCGACACGATCGGCGCGGACGACCTGCGCCGCATCCGCCTGGCGCGCCTGGACGCGCCCGCGACTCCCGACCGCACCGAATGGTCGCAGGTGTCAGCCACTTTCGAGCCCGCCCTGATCCCCACCTCCCTCCAGCTCTACGCGGGCCGCCCCGCCGCCCCGCTGACGTTCCGGTTCTGATCGCGGATTCACGCTGCGGCCGAGATTCGCAGGGCAGCATCGGCCCGCACGCCACCGGAGTTCATCGCGGCGGGCCTGTGCTGCCCCGGGCGCGCCACAATGGGGTCATGGCAGCCCGATGTTGTGCCGACCCGCTTCTCACGCGGATCCTCCTGCTCGAACGACGCGGGGTGCCGCACGGCCAGCCCGCGCACGCGGCCGTCTTCGACTACACCGAGATCGGGCGGTGCGCCGCCTGCGGCGGCGGCGTGGTCGAGCACTTCTCCCATGACTGCTGGGAGTCGGAACACTCGGAGTGGGACAAATATTGGTGGTGGCGGATCGACGTCGCCGACATGCGGCTGCTGATCAAGATGACCGGCTTCTGTCCCGCGCCGCTGGACGCGGAATGCACGTGCTCGCTGCACCGCAACCTGAGCGCGGAAACGCCGCGCCCGCTGCCGCCGTCGGTGGAAACCGCGGCCGAGGACGCGGTCGTGCCGCGAGTCGGGGTGCGAGTCATCGGCGGGGTACCGCGGTGGGAAGCAGTGGAAGAACGCGACGAAACCGAATAGGCGACATCGGCGAATAAGCTTGTGTCGCAGGGTGATTCGTCCTCCACGCGAAGCGTCGAACCGGCTACCCCGCCAACCGGGCCAGTAGCGCGGCGAACTCCGCCCGCGACAACCGCCCGTCCCCATCCGAATCCGCCGCCGCCAACAGCGATTCCGCGCTCTCGTGCGTCAGATCCGGGCAGGTGCGCAGCAGCGACTCGAGCTCGTCGAGCTCCAGCAGCTCGTTGCGGTTCGCGTCGAAGGTATCGAACGCGGCGTCCGCGTCGGTGATCTCGGGATCGCGCCCGAGGCGCGCCGCCTCGAATTCCGCTCGGGAGACCAGGAAGTCGCCGTCGGTGTCGGCGGCCGCCACCAGTCGCTGCACCGCGTCGGGATCGATCTCCAGGCCGAGCGCGGTGATGCCGGCGAGGATGTCGTCGGCGGAGATCTGGCCGTCGCCGTCGCGATCCCAGAGGTCGAAGGTATCGGCTGACTGGTCGCTGGCCACACAAACTCCTCGAAAGACTGACTCTGCTGTCGTGCCTTCCGATCGTATGCTGAGCCTGCGCGTCAGGCGGTGCCGTAATTGGAGGACAGGTGTTGGGGGATGGCAAGCTCGGCCACTATCGGCTCGAGGAGTTGCTCGGGCAGGGCGGTATGGGCCAGGTCTGGCTCGCGTACGACACCCGCATGGGCCGCGATGTCGCGCTGAAGGTGCTGCCCTCCGAACTCGCGAACGACGCCGACTATCGGCAGCGGTTCGAGCGCGAGGCGCGGCTCGCCGCCAAGCTGCGCGGCCCACATGTGGTGCCCATCCACAATTTCGGCGAACTCGACGGCCGGCTGTTCATCGACATGGAACTGGTCGACGGCGTGGATCTGGCGCAGGTGCTGCACGATCGCGGGCCGCTGGCGGTGACCATGGCGGTGGACATCGTCGGCCAGCTGGCCGAGGCGCTGGACGTCGCGCACGACGCGGGCCTGGTGCACCGCGACATCAAGCCGTCCAACACCCTGTTGCTGCCCAACGGTTTCGTCTACCTCATCGACTTCGGCCTCGCGCGCGGCGCCGGGCAGACGGCGCTCACGTCCACCGGCGGCGCCGTGGGCACCTGGGGATACATGGCGCCCGAACGCTTCTCGGGCGAGGGCGGCATTCCCTCGGACGTGTATTCGCTCGCCTGTGTGCTCTACGAATGCCTGACCGCGCGCCGTCCGTTCGGCGACACCGATCCGGCGCAGCAGATGCTCTCGCACCTGACCGCGCCCCCGCCGCGCGCCTCCGGCCACAACGCGGCGGTACCCGCGCGGTTGGACGAGGTCATCACGCGGGGCCTCGCGAAGGATCCCGGTCAGCGCTTCGATACCGCGGGGGAATTGGCCGCCGCCGCGCGGGCGGCCCTGCGCGAACAGACCGCGCCCGGGCGGGCGCCCACCCCGCCGCGCCCGATGCCCGCGGAGAACCCCCGGCCGTACGCGGCGCCGGCCTATTCCGCCGCGCCCTCGTATCCCGATCCGCCGCCCGCGCAGCCGTACCCCGCCGCGCCGCTACCCGCCACGGCGGCTGGATCGCACATGCACTGGAGCCCCATGGGTTACGGCGCTGCCGCGCCCGAGTACGGCTATGCGCAGGCCGTGGCGTCGCCCGGATCGTCGGCGCCGCTGCGGTATCCACCGCCCCCGGCGCGAAATCCGATCCCCGGGTCCCCCTACCCGTCGGCCGCGGCCGGACAGCCCCTGGGCCACGGCACCCCCCTGCCGCCCGGCAGGCCCAAGCCCGCCAATCGCCTCGGTCAGCTGTCCTGGTGGATCGTGCTCGGTGTGTGCACGGCGTTCTTCGGGTTTCTGTCGCTGGTCTGCGTCTTCGGGCTGTTCGCCGGTGATCAGAGCATCGGCACGCGAGTGGCCATCAACGTGGTGTTCCACGTGCCCACCGCGGGGTGTTGCTGGCTGGTACGCCGCGAGCTGCGCAAGCATCGCATGCGGGCCATCGCGGACTATCCGCGCTGACTACTGAAAAATATTGAGCCGCAAGCGAATCGGCGCGTCCGGAACCCCGGACGCGCCGATTCGGCGAGCACTCGCCTCAGCAGTTGCGCAGTTCCGGGCTCTGGTTGAGCAGCTGCGCGCGGGTGGAGACGAAGGTGTTGTAGGTGTCCCCGCCCGCCGAGGTCACCGGGAAGGCCGCGACCCGATGGCAGTTCTGGAACGCCAACTTGATGTTGAAGTGGCGCTCCAGCCCGCCGCGGATGGCATCGGAGGCCATGGCGCGCAGCAGTTGGCCGCGGGCCGTCTCATCCGGCGGCGGGATGACGTTGTCGGCGTATTCCTCGGTGCCCGAACGCAGATCGGCCGCCACCCGGCTGACCACCTCGTAGGCGTAGGGCAGGGAAACCCGAACACATTCGACGAATTCCTCGTCGCTGACTTCACCGCGTTCGGCGCGCTCGAGTAGTGCGGTGGGTACATCGAGTGACATATCGCTCTCCTCATGGGATGGCGGATGGTGTGAGCGAAAGTCTAATCGACAAAGGTTGTCAACAACCCTGAATTCGAAGCGAAAGTACCCGTTCCAGAGCACTTTTCGCGTCGCCGGACAGTTGCCGGACCAGCTCGCGGGCCGGTAGCTCGGGCGCGAGCGAATGTGCTTGACCTGCCCAGAGATTCACTTCTTCCGCATTGCCCGACGCGCGTGCTGCGGCGCGCAAAGGCCCGGTGGCGTAATGGATTTCCGGGTAGGCGGCGGGCGCGTCGCGATGGTCGAGCATGAAGCGATTGCGGAGGCCGCGCGCGAGGCGTCCGGTGAAGGCGCGCGTCAGCATCGTGGGGGACCGGCGCGTGATGGCCGCGCGCACCAGCGGGGCGGTACCGGCCTCGGGGCAGCGCAGAAAAGCCGTGCCGATCTGCCCGGCGCGGGCGCCCGCGGTGAGCGCGGCCGCCAGGCCCGCTCCGGTCGCGATACCGCCGGCGGCGATGATCGGCCGGTCCACCTCCGGCACGAGCAGCTGGATCAGCGCGAGCAGGCCGAGCGGGTCGGCGGTGTCGTCCTCCGGCCGATCGGTGAAGCTGCCGCGATGGCCGCCCGCCTCGGCGCCCTGCGCGATGACCGCGTCCGCGCCGGCCGCGCACGCGTGCCGGGCTTCGGGCACGGAGGTGACCGTCACCCAGACCTCGCTCCCGGCCGCGTGCAGCCGCTCGATCTCGGCCGCCGACGGACAGCCGAAGGTGGTGGAGACGACCGGCACCGGATCGGCGATCAGCGACTCGATCTTGGCGGCCCAGTCGTCGCTGTCGTACCGCGGCTCCCCGACTGCGAAGTCGTGACCCAGTTCCGTGACATAGGCGGCGAATCGCTCGGGCGGCGAGGGCTCGGAGGGGAAGAAAAGATTCACGCCGAAGGGCGCGCGAGTGAGCGCTCGCGTCTGCCGCACGCGGTCGGCAAGGTCCGTAGCGGAGAGGTATCCGGCGGCCAGGAATCCCAGTCCGCCCGCGTCCGAAACCGCCGCTGCCAGCTCGGGAGTGGACGGCCCGCCCGCCATCGGGGCCAGAACAATCGGTGTGTCGAGCGTGTCGAGTAGCACGGCACCAGTGTGCCCCGACGGTAACGGGCAATGCGCGCGTCGCCCCCTAGCACATTCGTAAACGCGATCCAAGGTTGCGGAATGGTCACGGGCGAGTACAGTTTCCATCACAGCGATGCCGAATCGTTACCGGATCCCCGAACGCTAGGACGAGCTTTGCCGCACCACAGAGAGACCGCAGACTCCGTATCCGTTATGGACTTGCTTGGTGATTCTGGTGCGGGGCGCGTTGACGTCGCCGCACGTCGTCGCCGGCATCGGGCCGACCCGACCACCGCCGATCGCGTGAAGACCGTGGCCGGCGCCGCGGTCGCCGCCGGCGCGCTGCTCGGCACCGCGTCCCAGCTGGTTCCGGCCCTCGCGCACGCCGCGCCGCTGCTCCCCAATCACGAGGAGAAGTCGGTCGCCGAGGACATCGCGCTCGCCGACGCCTCCGAATCCCTCAAGCAGGCCGCCGTTCCGGCCGCCGCGCCCGTCGCCGAGCAGGCCCCGGTCGCCGACGCCAACGCCGCGCCGATCGCCGCCGCGCCCGCGCCCTTCGGCCTGCAGAATCTGCCGCCCGAGATCTCCGGCCCGCTCGCGCAGGCCGAATCGACCCTCAAGCAGCTGCAGCAGCAGTTCGCCCCCGCCGCAGCCGTGCGCCCGGTCGCCGGTGTCATCTCCTCCGGCTTCGGCGCCCGCTGGGGCGCGATGCACTACGGCGTCGACTTCGCCGATCAGCTCGGCGCTCCCATTCATTCGGTCATGAGCGGCACCGTGATCGAGGCCGGCCCGGCCTCGGGCTTCGGCCTCTGGGTCCGCGTGCAGCAGGACGACGGCACCATCGCCGTCTACGGCCACGTGAACGACATGCTGGTCAACGCCGGTCAGCGCGTGAACGCCGGTGACGTCATCGCCACCGTCGGCAACCGCGGCCAGTCCACCGGCCCGCACCTGCACCTGGAGATCTGGGACGCGGCCGGCGGCAAGATGGATCCGCTGCCGTGGCTGGCCAGCAAGGGCGTCATCATGCAGCAGCAGTGGGGCCCGGGTCAGTAGAGCGTGCACCCGCCCCTGCGAACGGGAGCTTCCCGGACCGGCGATCGCCGGTGGGCGCGGTGACAACGCTGGATGACCTGTTCGACCCGGCTTCGCTGCACGGGCGCGCGTACGCGGCCCTCGTCCAGCATCCCCGGTCGACCACGCGCGAAGTCGCCGAGCGGCTCGCGTGCCCGCCGCCCGTGGCCGAGGCCGCGCTGGACGCGCTGTGCCGACTCGAAGCCGCGGTGCGTCTCACCGAGAGCAACGGCACCGTGCGCTGGGACGCACACGCCCCGGAAGCCCTGTCCGAGGCCGAGACTCGCCGCCGCAACTCCGACATGCTGCGCATGCAGTCCGCCGCCGCGAGATTGGGCGAGACCTTCCGTTCGGTGCGCCGCACCACCGATGCCGACGGCGCCGTGGTGGCGGTCTACGAACGCCGGCAACTGCTCGCCGATTTCGAGGATCTGCAGCACACCGCGCATCACTGCGTGAAAGTCGTGGAGCGCGGGCCCTTCCTGTCCGATGTGGACACCGAGGAGCGACTGTTCGAACTCAAGTCCGCGCGCATCACCGCGGGCATCGACTACCGCACGCTGTACCAGGAGACGATCTACCAGGACGCCGAACGACTGCGACATGTGCTGGCCACCAACGCGGTCGGCGCGCAGGCGCGCACGCTGCCCGATCCGCCGATGAAGATCATCCTGGCCGATGATCGCCGCGCGGTGCTCGTCCTGCACACCGATGAGCGGCGCGGTGATCCCATGGGCGTGCGCGTCGGCCCGTCGCCGACCCTCGATCTGCTGGTCAAGACCTTCGACGCGCTGTGGTCGATGGCCACCCCGGTCTCGGTGAATCCCGCCGAGTCACTGGACGAACGCGATCGCGCCATCCTCACGCTCATGAGCATGGGCGCGACCGACGACACCATCGCCCGCCGCCTGGGCCTGTCCCGGCGCACCGTCGTCCGCCGGACCGCGAGTCTGCTGGAACGCCTCGGCGCCAGCACGCGCTTCCAGGCCGGGGTGCAGGCCACCCGCCGGGGGTGGCTGTAACCCTTTGTGGTGCAGATCACATGGCTGCAACGCCCTGACCTGCTCACCGATAGTCACTGAGCTCGAGCCGTTATCGCGGCTCCGCGAGCCCGATATGATTGCTCGGTCCGCCGGCCCCGTAGTCGACCGGGGTTCCGTGTGGGTTGGCCGAAGGGTTTCGGCGCGCGGACCAAGCTATACCCGAGAGGTGAATGCACTCGAATGGATACTGCCCGCCGTACAGCTCGCGGTAATCGTCGGCGTCGGTCCGGCAGCCCTCTTTTCGGGCAGCTTCTCACCGCCGCGGTCGAGTCCGCGGCCGATACCGTCGCCATCTCGTTCAATCCGACGGGCGCCCCCGAGGATCAGCGGGAGCTGACCTACCGCGAATTGGACGAGCAGTCCTCCCGCGTCGCGCGCGAGCTCATCGCCCGCGGTGTCGGACCGGGCGACGTGGTGGCCATGGCGATCACCCGGTCGGTGGAATCGGTGCTCGCCATGTGGAGCATCGCCAAGACCGGGGCGGCGTACCTGCCGGTCGATCCGTCCTATCCGGTCGACCGCATCGAGCACATCCTCACCGACTCCCGCGCCGACTTCGGTCTGACGCTGCGGGCACACCGGGCCGGGCTGGACGACGCGTCGACCTGGCTCGAACTCGACGATCCGGACCTGGCCGCGGCCATCGCCGCGCATCCCGCGCATCCGGTCTCCTACGCCGACCGGGTGCGCCCGCTCGCCGAACAGCATCTGGCCTGGATCATCTACACCTCCGGTTCCACCGGTAAGCCCAAGGGCGTGGCGACCACGCACGCGGGCATCGCGCACCTGGCCACCGCCATGCGCGAGCGCCGCGGGGTCACCGGCGAATCGCGGGTCTCCCAGCTGACCACCCCGAGCTTCGACTTCTCCCTGGTCGAGATGCTCATGGCGTTCACCGCCGGGGCGACGCTGGTCGTGGTGCCGCCGACCGTCTTCGGCGGGCCCGAGCTGGCGGAGGTGCTGCGCCGGGAGCGCGTGACGCACATGTGCATCACCCCCGCGGTACTCGAATCCATCGATCCGGCCGGGCTGGACGATCTCGCGGCCATCATGTGCGGCGGCGAGCGGGTCAGCACCAATCTGGTGGACCGCTGGTCCTCGCCGACCCGCTCCTTCTATATCGAGTACGGCCCGACCGAGGTCACCGCGATCTCGGTCGGCACCGAGGTGCTCACCCCCGGCGATCCCGAGCACATCGGCGCCGCCATCCCCGGCATCGGCGCCTACGTGCTGGACGCGCGGCTGCGGCCCGTGCCCGCGGGCGTGGTCGGCGAGCTGTACCTCTCGGGACCCGGTCTGGCACAGGGTTATCTGTATCGGCCGAGCCTGACCGCCGAACGCTACGTGGCCAGCCCGTTCGGCACCGCCGAGAACGGTGAGGCCGGATCGCGCCTGTACCGCACCGGCGATCTCGTGAAGCGCTTGGACAGCGGCAATTTCGAGTATCACGGCCGCTCGGACTTCCAGGTCAAGATTCGCGGTCTGCGCATCGAGCTCGGTGAGATCGACGCCGTGCTCGCCTCGCATCCCGACATCGACTACGCGGCCACCCTCGGGGTCACCCTGCCGACCGGCGCGGCCGCCCTGGTCTCCTACGTGCTGCCGCGTCCGGGCGCGACGGTGGACACCGCCGCGCTGGCCGCGTTCGCGGGAGAGTCGTTGCCCGCGTACATGGTTCCGGCCGCGCTCATGGTGCTGGACGAGATCCCGCTGAATCCGGTGGGCAAGCTCGATCGCGCGCGCCTGCCCGAACCCGAGTTCAACGCGCGGGCCTTCCGGGCCCCCGGCACCGCCGCCGAACAGGCCATCGCCGAGGTGTTCTCGGCGCTGCTGACCCCGCCCGAGGCCGAGGAGCCGGTGCGGGTCGGCGCGGACGACGACTTCTTCGAACTCGGCGGCAACTCGCTGCTGGCGACCCAGGCCACCGCGCGCATCGGCAACGCCCTCGGCGTGCGGGTGCCGGTGCACGTGCTGTTCGAGGCGTCCTCGGTGAGCGCGCTGGCGCAGCGCCTGGAGCTCGAGAGCGTCGCGGTCACCGGTCCCGCGCTCGGCACGCTGGCGCGTCCCGAGCGGGTGCCGCTGTCGTTCGCCCAGCAGCGCATGTGGTTCCTCAACCGCTTCGATCCCAGCAGCGCGGTGGACAACATTCCGCTGGCGGTGCGCCTGACCGGCGACATCGACATCGACGCGTTGCGTGCCGCGGCAAGGGATCTGGTGCAGCGGCACGAGGTGCTGCGCACGATCTACCCGGAGGTCGACGGCGAGGGCTTCCAGCAGGTGCTGCCGCTGAACGATCCGCGCGCGGTGCCCGGTCTCGAGGTGCTCGACATCGAGGTCGCCGATATCCGCGCGCGCGTCGGCGAGGTCGTGGCGGGCGGGTTCGACGTGACCACCGCGCCGCCGATTCGCCTGCGGGTGCTGCGCATCGGTGCGCGGGAGCACGTGCTGGTGTGCGTGGTGCACCACATCGCCGCCGACGGCTTCTCCATGGGCCCGCTGACCCGGGATCTGGTGACCGCCTACGCCGAACGCGCGCGCGGTGTCGCGCCGTCGTGGTCGCCACTGGCCGTGCAGTACGCCGATTACGCGGTGTGGCAACGGGAAACGCTCGGCCGCGAGGACGACGAGACGTCGGTGCTGGCCCGGCAGATCGCGTTCTGGCGCGAGACCCTGGCCGATCTGCCCGATGAACTGGTGCTGCCGGCGGATCGCCCGCGGCCCCCGGTCGCCTCGTATCGCGGTGGGACGTACCGGTTCACGCTCGCCGACGATGTGTACGCCGCCGCGCGCCGGTTGGCCGAGAGCCGCAATTCGACGCTGTTCATGGTCGTGCACGCGGCGCTGACGGTGCTGCTGGCGCGCCTGTCGGGCACCGGCGACATCGCGGTCGGCACGCCCGTGGCCGGTCGCGGCGAAGCCGAATTGGACGATCTGATCGGCATGTTCGTCAACACCCTGGTGCTGCGCACCGAGGTCGACGGCGCGAGTTCGTTCGATCAGCTGCTGGCCCAGGTGCGTGAGAACGACGTGCGTGCCTTCGGGCACGCCGACGTGCCCTTCGAGCGCCTGGTGGAACTGCTCGATCCGGCACGCTCGCAGGCCCGCAATCCGCTGTTCCAGGTGATGCTGGCGTTCCAGAACCTGGCTCCGACCCGGCTGGAGCTGCCGGGCCTGAGCGTGTCCGGCGCCGATCTCGAGGTGCCGTTCGCCAAGTTCGACCTGCAGCTCACCGTGCAGGAAGAGATGGACGAGCGCGGCGACGCCACCGGCCTGGCCGCCGAGTTCTCCTACGCGCTGGATCTTTTCGACGAGTCGACGATCGCGGGCTTCGCGAATCGCTTCGCGCGGATTCTGGCCGCGGTGAGCGCGGATCCGAACGCGGCGGTCGGCGACATCGATCTGTTCGGCGTCGGTGAGCGGGCGCGCGTGCTGCACGACTGGAACGCGACCGCGGTCGATGTGCCCGCCGCGACCCTGGTGTCGCGTTTCGACGAGCAGGCCGCGGCCACCCCCGACGCGGTGGCGCTGGTCTTCGAGGACGAGCGGCTCACCTACCGGGAACTGGCCGAGCGGTCGAGCCGGCTGGCTCGCGAACTGGTGCGCACCGCGGGTGCCGGCCCCGAATCGCTGGTGGCCCTGGCCATTCGGCGCTCCACCGAATTGGTGGTCGCCATGTACGCGGTGCTGCGGACCGGTGCGGCCTACGTGCCGCTGGATCCGGATCAGCCGCTGGACCGCGTCGCCCACATCCTCGAGACGGCGCAGCCCCGCCTGGTGCTGAGCACCGCGCGCGACGAGTTCACCGCCGCCGACGCCGCGCTGGTCGAGGAACTCGAACGCGCGGCGGCGGGCCACAGCGGCGCGCCGCTGACCGATGCCGAGCGCACGGCCCCCTTGCGGCCGGAGAACACCGCGTACGTCATCTTCACCTCCGGGTCCACGGGCCGCCCCAAGGGCGTCGCGGTCTCGCACGCCGCGATCGTGAACCGCCTGGTGTGGATGCAGGCCGAATACGGTCTCACCGCCGACGACGCGGTGCTGCAGAAGACCCCGGCGACCTTCGACGTGTCGGTCTGGGAGTTCTTCTGGCCGTTGCAGGTCGGCGCGCGCCTGGTGGTCGCCGCCCCGGACGGTCACCGGGATCCGGCCTACCTGGCCCGGGTCATCGCCGAAACGGGCATCACCACGGCGCATTTCGTGCCGTCCATGCTCGCGGTGTTCGTGGCCGGGCTCGACGCCGGGAGCACCGGTCTGCGCCTGCGGCACGTCTTCGCCTCGGGTGAGGCGCTGCCCGCGCCCACCGCGCAGCGCCTGCGCGAGCTGACCGGTGCGCGCCTGCACAACCTGTACGGCCCGACCGAAGCCGCGGTCGACGTCACGTACCACGAGGTCACCGCCGCTGACACGGTGTCGGTGCCGATCGGCCGCCCGGTCTTCAATACCCGCGTGTACGTGCTGGATTCGCGACTGGTCCCGGTTCCGGTCGGCGTCGCGGGCGAGCTCTACCTGGCCGGCGCGCAGCTGGCGCGCGGCTACGTGCGCCGCCCGGATCTGACCGCGGATCGCTTCCTGGCCGATCCCTTCGTCGACGGCGAGCGGATGTACCGCACCGGCGATCTGGTGAAGTGGACCGGCGCGGGTGAGCTGGAATACCTGGGCCGCACCGACTTCCAGGTCAAGCTGCGCGGTCTGCGCATCGAACTCGGCGAGATCGAGGCGGCGCTGCTGGCGCAGCCGGGCGTCGCGCAGTCGGTGGTCGTGGTGCGCGCCGATGCCCACGCCGGGGATCGCCTGGTCGGGTACGTGATTCCGGACGCCGGCGCGGTGATCGACACCGCCGCACTGGAATCCGCGCTGTCGCGCACGCTGCCGGGTTACATGGTGCCCGCCGCCATCGTGGTGCTGGACGCCTTCCCGCTGAACGCCTCGGGCAAGCTGGATCGCAAGGCCCTGCCCGCACCGGTGTTCGAGGCCAAGGTCTTCCGCGCGCCCGCGACGCCGATCGAGGAGATCGTGGCGCAGGTGTTCGCCGATCTGCTCGGAGCCCAGCGGGTCGGCGCCGATGACGACTTCTTCGAACTCGGCGGCAACTCGCTGGTCGCGACGCGGGCGGTCGCCCGGGTCAACGAGGCGCTGAACGCCGATGTGGCGGTGCGGGAGCTGTTCGAGACCTCCACCGTGGCCGGGCTGGCCGCGCGCATCGTGCCCGGCGCGGGCGCCGGTGCGCGGCCGCCGCTGGTGGCCGCGCAGCGCCCGGAGCGGCTGCCGCTGTCGCTGGCGCAGCAGCGCATGTGGGTGCTCAACCAGTTCGATCCCGACTCCCCGGCCTACAACATCCCGATGGCCATTCGCCTGACCGGCGCGCTGGATGTGGCCGCGCTGCGGCAGGCGGCGGAGGACGTGCTGCTGCGGCACGAGGTTTTGCGCACCCGGTACCCGGAATCCGCGCCCGGCGCACCGGCGTACCAGGAGATCCTCTCGGTCGCCGACGTTCTGCCGCGCGGTCTCGAGACCGAGCGCATGGCCGATGTCCCGGCGCGACTGGTGGAACTGGCCTCGGCCGGATTCGATGTCGCGGCACAGGTTCCGGTGCGGGTACGCCTGCTCACCGGCACCGATCCCGAGGACCACCTGCTGGTGCTGGTCGCGCATCACATCGCCGCCGACGGCTCGTCGATGGCGCCGCTGGCCCGCGATCTGATGACCGCGTACCTGGCCCGCACCGCCGGTGCGACGCCGGGCTGGACGCCGCTGACCGTGCAGTACGGCGACTTCGCCGTGTGGCAGCGCACCGTGATCGGTACCGACGACGACGAGAACTCGCGTGCGGCACAGCAATTGGCGTTCTGGCGGGAGCGCCTGGCCGGGCTGCCCGATGCCCCGGTGCTGCCGCTGGACCGGCCGCGGCCCGCGGTGTCGAGCATGCGCGGCGCGCTGGTGGACACCACGGTTCCCGCCGCGGTGCACGCCGATCTGAACCGCATCGCCCGCCGGCACAACGCCTCGCTGTTCATGGTGGTGCACGCGGCGCTGGCGGTGCTGCTGGCCCGGCTGTCCGGCGGCAACGACATCGCGGTCGGCACCGCGGTCGCCGGCCGCGGTGAACGCGCTCTGGACGATCTGGTCGGCATGTTCGTCAATACCCTCACCCTGCGCACGGTGGTCGATCCCACCGCGCCGTTCGACGCCCTGGTCGAGCAGGCGCGCGAGGCCGACCTGTCCGCCTTCGCCAACGCCGACGTGCCGTTCGAGCGCGTCGCCGAGGTGGCGGCCGCGGGCCGCGGCGCCGCAAATCCGCTGCTGCAGGTGGTGCTTTCGCTGCTCAACACCGAGCAGCCGGTGGTGGAACTGCCCGGGCTGACGGTCTCGGCCCTGGACTCCGGCCTCACCGTGGCGAAGTTCGATCTGCAGATCGGCGTCGAGCCCCGCCCGGCGGTGGACGGCGACTTCGGTGATCTCGGGATCGTGTTCTCCTATGCCACCGACCTTTTCGACGAGGCGACGGTGCGCTCGTTCGGGCGGCGGCTGGAGCGGATCCTGGCGGCGGTGGCCGCGGATTCGCAGATCACGGTCGGCGACATCGACATTCTCGACGAGCAGGAGCGCGAGCGCGGCGCCGTGGCGGCCGAGGCCGCCGAGCCCGCGGTCGGCCGCACCCGGGGCGCGGCGCTGAGCCAGGTGCTCGTCACCGCGGCCGACGACGATCCCGAGGGCCCCGCGCTGGTGTGGGGCGAGGACGCGGTGAGCTACGAGGAACTCGCCGCTCGATCCGCGCGCCTGGCCCGGGTGCTGATCGCGCGCGGCAGCGGTCCGGGTACCGGGGTGGCGCTGCGGCTGGATCGCGGCGTCGAGCTCGCCGTGGCGACGTGGGCGGTACTGCAGGCGGGTGCCGCGCTGGTGCCGCTGGCCGCTGCCGGCGCACCGGGTCTGGACGTCAAGGTGGGCCTGACCCTCGGTGCGGCCCCCGCCGCCGGGGAGGGCATCGAATGGCTGTCGCTGGACGATCCGGCGGTGGCCGCCGAGATCGCCGCCGAATCGGCCCGGCCGGTGACCTACGCCAGCCGTACCCGCGCGCTGCGCGGTGAGGACGCCGCCTACGTGGCGGGTTCGGAACTGAGCTACGACGCGCTGGCCGCGGCCGTGCACCGGGTGCGCACCGGCAGCGAGCTGACCTTCGAGTCCCGCACGTACCAGTACGGGCCGCCCGAGTCGGCGCTGGCGCTGATCGAATTGGTGAGCGCGGGCGCGGTGGGCGCCTCGGTGGTGCTGGCCGAACCGGCCGATGTGCCCGAGGAATGGGTCACCCACCTGTTCGCGGCCGGCCATCGGCTCCCCGAACTCGGTGACCCGGAGGCGTTAGCGGACTTGCAGGCGCTGGTACTCGACGCGACCCCCGTCGCACCCGCATGGGCGCAGGTCGAGACCGTACTCGAGCTGCCCGGACTGCCCGACGGCGGCACGAAGTGAGGTGAGTTCGAACCGCCGGGTTTGCGAGCACGCGCCTGCTGGGGTGAAGTAACCGCTGAGTAGTAACCGCTTGACGTAACACGGCCTCGGCACACTCGATGGTTCTCGTGGCGTGTCGGCACAGCACAATGGACAGGATGAGGAAAATCTTCATGATTCGGGTGGTCGGGGACCGGCACTACGAGACGCGGGCGGTGTGCGCATGACCCGCACGGCTCGAGTCCGGCCCACCCGCACCCGGCGGCCGCGTATTCCCACGTTGCCGCAGCTCATGGCGACCGCGGTGGAGGCCAATCCGGCCGGCGCCGCCCTCGTGCTCGCCGACGGCGAGGCCACGCTCGCGCGGCTGTCCTACGCCGAGCTCGACGAGCGGTCCACCCGGCTCGCGCGCCGGCTGATCGAGCGCGGCGTCGGGCCGGAGGATCTGGTCGCTATCGGTATCCGGCGTTCGCTGGAGTCGGTCGTCGCGGTCTGGGCGGTGGCCAAGTCCGGCGCCGGATTCGTGCCCGTCGACCCGAACTACCCGGCCGATCGCGTCGCGCACATGGTCTCCGATTCGGGGGCCGTACTGGGCCTGACGGTCGCCGATACGGTCGGCGATCTGCCCGGACTCGTCGAATGGGTCGTCATCGACGGCCCCGAGGGCGACTACTCGACCGAGGCCATCGCCAACGCCGAGCGGGTGCGCCCGCTGCGGGCCGAACATCCGGCCTATGTCATCTACACCTCCGGGTCCACCGGTAAGCCCAAGGGCGTCGTCGTCACGCACGCGGGCCTCGCGGGTTTCTGCGAGGTGCAGCGCGAGCGGTACGAGGTCACCGCCGAATCGCGCACCGTGCACTTCGCGACGCCGTCGTTCGACGCCTCGGTCCTGGAGCTGCTGCTGGCGCTGGGCGGCGCGGCCACCATGGTGGTGGTGTCGCCGACCGTGTACGGCGGCGCCGAACTGGCCGCGGTGCTCGAGCGCGAGCAGGTCACCCACGCCTTCATCACCCCCGCCGCGCTGGCGTCGGTCGATGCCAGTGGATTGCCCGCATTGCGGGTGGTCGTCACCGGCGGTGAGGCGTGCCCGCCGGATCTGGTGCAGCGCTGGGCAACCGGCGCCCGCCGGTTCTGGAACGCGTACGGGCCCACCGAGGCCACGGTCATGACCAATATGGCCGAGCTGCTGCCGGATCGCCCGGTGACCATCGGAGCGCCGATTCCCGGTGTCGTGGAATACGTTCTGGACGAACGGCTCGGGCAGGTTCCGACCGGCGTGGTGGGCGAACTGTATGTCGCCGGAGCGCATCTGGCGCGCGGCTACCACGGGCAGTCCGCGCTCACCGCCGCGCGCTTCATCGCGAATCCCTTCGACACCGGTGGTTCCCGGCTCTACCGCACCGGCGACCTGGTGCGCTGGAACGCGGCCGGTGAAGTCGAATACATGGGCCGCAACGACTTCCAGGTGAAGATCCGCGGTTTCCGGATCGAGCTCGGTGAGATCGACGCCGTGCTGGCCGAACACCCCGGTATCGATCTCGCCGTCACCGTCGGGCATCGGTTGCCCACGGGCGCAACGGTGCTGGTGTCCTACGTGCACGCCGTCGACGGCGCCGACGTCGCGGTCGAGGAGCTCACCGCGCTGGCCGAGCGCAGCCTGCCCGCGCACATGGTGCCGACCGCGATCATGACATTGGATCGCATCCCGCTGACCCCCGCCGGCAAGCTGGATCGCCGCGCGCTGCCGGAACCCGTTCTGCAGGAACGCGAATACCGCGCTCCGCAGAGCGCGACCGAACAGCTGCTGGCCGGCATCGTGGGCGAGGTGCTGCGGCTCGACCGCGTCGGTCTCGACGACGATTTCTTCACGCTCGGCGTCGACTCCATCACCGCCATCCAGATCGTCTCCCGAGCCCGGGCGCGGGGCGTCGCCTTCAAACCCAAGGATCTGTTCGAGACCCGCACGGTCGCCGATCTGGCGCTGATCGCCGAAGAGGCCGGGGCCGAACCGGAATTCACCCCCGGGGCACTGCCGGAGCCGTCGGCGGCGGATCTGGAGCGGCTGCGCGGGGAGTACCCGAATCTCGCCGAAGTGTGGCCGCTGACGCCGCTGCAGTCCGGCATGCTGTTCCACGCGCTGCTCGCCGAATCCTCGGTCGATGCCTACATGACCCAGTTCACCGTGGACATCGGCGGCGGGGTCGACATCGAGCGGCTGCACGCGGCCGCGCAGGCCGTGCTGGACCGGCATCAGAATCTGCGGGTCGCCTTCGCCGAGGACGAGAACGGCGATCCGGTCCAGGTCGTGGTCGACGGACTCGACGTGCCCTGGCGCTACGTGGATCTCGGCACGCCCGAGCCCGAGGACGCCGCCGCGGCGGTCGAGCGCATCCTGGCCGACGACATGGCCGAGCACTTCGACATGGCCACCGCGCCGCTGTTGCGCTTCACTCTGATCCGCACCGGCGCCGACGCCTACCGGGTGGTCGCCACCAGCCACCACATCCTCATCGACGGCTGGTCCATGCCGCTGCTGATGCAGGACATGTTCGCCTTCTACGCGCTCGGCGACGCCGCCGCGCAGCTGCCCGCCCGCCCCTACCGGGATTACCTGGAATGGCTTGCCGGACAGGACCGGGACGCCGCACGCGCGGCCTGGGGCGAGGTGCTGGCGGGTATCACCGAGCCGACCCCGATCGCACCCGCCGACCGCTCCCGGGTGATCACCGAGGGCATCGGCCAGATCGAATTCGAGTTGTCCGCGACCGAGACCGCCGCGCTGGGCCGGGTCGCCGCCGAGGCGGGCGTCACCGTCAACACGATCGTCCAGGCCGCGTGGGGTCTGCTCATCGGCCGCAGCACCGACCGCGACGACGTGGTGTTCGGCGCCACCGTGTCGGGCCGCCCGCCGCAGCTCGCGGGCATCGAGACCATGGTCGGGCTGTTCCTGAACGCCATTCCGGTGCGCGTGCGGTTGCGGGCCGCCGACACCCTCGCCGGTCTGCTGCGCCTGCTGCAGCGCGAACAGGCCGGGCTGCTGGAGCATCATTACCTGGGGCTCAGCGAGATTCAGGACACCATCGGCGTCGAAGGACTCTTCGACTCGCTGGTGGTCTTCGCCTCCTTCCCGGTGGACGGGGAGAAGCTGGCCGAGGCCGCCGCGCCCGTCGCCGGGGTGGATCTGCTCGGTACGCAGATGGCCAACGGCACGCACTACCCGGTGACGGTCATGGTGCTGCCCGCCGTTGACACCCTGCACATCCAGGTCAAGTACCTGCGGGACGTCTTCGACGAGCCGGCCGCGCGGGCGCTGGCGCAGCGGCTCGCGCTGCTGCTGGAACGCTTCGGCAGCGATCCGCATGCGCGAGTCGCCGACGTGGACGCGCTCACCGCCGCCGAGCGCACCGCGCTCGCCGCGGTCAACGACACCGAAGTCGCTGACCTGCTGGACGATTCGACGCTGCTGTCGCTGTTCGACGCGCAGGTCGCGCGCACCCCCGAGGCCGTGGCGGTCCTGTTCGGGGACACCACGCTGAGCTACACCGAACTCGACGCGCGCTCGCGGATTCTGGCCGAGGAACTGCGGCTGCGCGGGGTCGGGCCGGAGTCTCGGGTCGCGGTCGCGCTGCGGCGCAGCATCGACCTCGTGGTCGCGGTCTACGCGGTGCTGCGCGCCGGGGGCGCCTACGTGCCGGTCGATCCGGACCATCCGGCCGAGCGCAACGAGTACGTGCTCGAGAGCGCCGCACCGGTCTGTGTGCTCACCCGCCGGGTGGAAGAGTTCGAAACCGCCACCGGCACACCGCTGTTCTACCTGGAAGCGCTCACCTCGGGCAGCGCGGTGCCGGTCATGGCCGCCGCCGCGCAGGTGCGCCCGGACAACGCCGCGTACGTCATCTACACCTCCGGCTCCACCGGCCGCCCCAAGGGCGTGATGATCACGCACCGGCAGATGGCCAACCAGTTCCGATGGGCGCAGCGCGAATACCCGCACGGCCCCGGTGACGTGGTGCTGCACAAGACGCCCATCACCTTCGACATCTCCACCTGGGAGCTGTTCTGGCCGTTGCAGACCGGCGCGGCCGTGGTCATCGCCGAGCCCGACGGGCACCGCGATCCCGCGTACCTCGCCCGGGTCATCGACGAATACGGCGTCGGCACCGTGCATTTCGTGCCGTCCATGCTGGACGCCTTCCTGGACGGCGTCACCGGCTCCGCCGGGTTCGCCACGCTGCGGCGGATCTTCGCCGCCGGTGAGGCGCTGACCGCCGAGACCGCCGCCAAGTGCGCGGACCGGCTGCCCGGCGCCGACCTGCTGAACTGGTACGGCCCCGCCGAAGCCACCGTGGTCACCGCCCATCCCGCCCGCGAGGTCACCGGGCTCGCGGTGCCCATCGGCAGCCCGGTCGCCAATACCCGTGTGCATGTGCTGGATCGCCAGTTGCGGCCGGTGCCCCCGGGCGCGGCCGGCGAACTGTACGTCGCCGGTGTGCAATTGGCGCGCGGCTACTCCGGCGCGCCCGCGCTCACCGCGGAGCGGTTCGTCGCGCACGACGGCGGGCAGCGGCTCTACCGCACCGGCGACGTCGTGCGCTGGACCGGGCAGGCCCTGGAGTACCTGGGGCGCAGTGACTTCCAGGTCAAGCTGCGCGGTCAGCGCATCGAACTCGGTGAGATCGAGACCGTGCTGCTCGCGCATCCCGGCGTGCAGCGGGCCGCGGTGTCGCTGGTGCGCGGCGCGGGCGGCGATCGACTGGTCGCCTACGTGGTGCTCGAACCGGGCGCCGTGCTCGACGACGCCGCGCTGCTCGCGCCCGCCCGCGAGGCGCTGCCCTCGTACATGGTGCCCTCGGCCGTGGTGCGGCTCGACGCCATGCCGCTCAACGCCAGCGGCAAACTCGACCGTAAGGCGCTGCCGGAACCGGAGTTCCAGGCCCGCGCCTACCGTGCGCCCGCCGCCGGAACCGAGAGCGTCGTGGCCGAGGTGTTCGCGACGGTCCTGGGCCTCGACCGCGTCGGCGCGGACGACGAGTTCTTCGAACTCGGAGGCAACTCGCTCAGCGCCACCCGGGTGGTCGCCCGGCTCGGCGCCGCCCTCGGCGCCCGGGTGCCGGTGCGCGCGCTGTTCGCCGCGCCGAGCGTCGCGCAGCTGGCCGCGTACCTGGCCGAGCACGCGGATTCCGCTGCCGCGCAACCGCTGCGACCCATGCCGCGCCCCGAGCGGGTGCCGCTGTCCTACGCGCAGCAGCGCATGTGGTTCCTCAACCGCTTCGATCCCGGGAGCGGCGTCAACAACCTGCCGTTTGTGGTCCGGCTCACCGGCGATCTGGACGCCGGGGTGCTGCGGGCCGCGCTGCACGACGTGGTCGAGCGGCACGAGGTGCTGCGCACGCTGTACCCCGAACTCGACGGCGAGGGTTACCAGCTGATCCTGCCGGTCACCGATCCCCGGGCGCTGCCCGAACTCCCGGTCGTGGACGTCACGGCCGACGAGATCGCGGATCTGATCGCCGCCGACGCGATCGCCGGATTCGACGTGACCGCCGCGCCGCCGCTGCGGATCGGCCTGCTGCGGATCTCCGCGACCGAGCACGTGCTGGTCGCGGTGGTGCACCACATCGCCGGTGACGGCTTCTCCATGGGCCCGCTCACGCGCGATCTCATGACCGCCTACTTCGACCGGGTGCAGGGCGGCGCGCCGCGCTGGGAGCCGCTGCCGGTGCAGTACGCCGACTACGCGCTGTGGCAGCGCGAGGCCCTCGGCGCGGAATCGGATCCCGACTCCGCGCTCGCCCGGCAGGTCGCCTACTGGCGGGCCACGCTGGCCGGACTGCCCGATCAGCTGGATCTGCCGCTGGACCACCCGCGGCCCGCGGTGGCCTCGGGCCGGGGCGCGACCCTGGTCTTCGACATCGACCGGTACGTGCACGCGGAACTGAATCGCACCGCGCAGGAGCACAATTCGACCCTGTTCATGGTCGTGCACGCGGCCCTGGCGGTGCTGCTGGCCCGGCTGTCCGGCTCCCGGGACATCGCCGTCGGGACCCCGGTGGCCGGTCGCGGCGAGGCCGAACTCGACGGCGTCATCGGCATGTTCGTCAACACCCTGGTGCTGCGTACCGACGTCGACCCGGCCGCTACGTTCGGTGATCTGCTGGCCGCGGTGCGGCACAACGACATCGAGGGCTTCGGGCACGCGGACGTCCCGTTCGAACGGCTCGTCGAGCTGCTGGATCCGGCGCGCTCGCAGGCCCGGCATCCGCTGTTCCAGACCATGCTGACCTTCCAGAACATGGCGCGCACCGAACTGGAGCTGCCGGGCCTGGCGGTGGCCTCGGTCGACCTGGACGTGCCGCTGGCCAAGTTCGACCTGCAGCTCTCGGTGGTCGAGCAGCTCGGGGACGACGGTGCGGCGCAGGGCCTCACGGCCGTGTTCACCTACGCCACCGACATTTTCGGGCCGGCCACGGTGCAGAGCTTCGCCGACCGCTTCCGCCGGGTGCTGGTCGCGGTGGCCGCGCACCCGGAAACGCCGGTCGGCGATTTCGACCTGCTCGCGGTCGACGAGCGCCAGCGCGTGCTCGCCGACTGGAACGCCACCGGCGTGGGCCTGCCGCCCGCGGCGACCCTGGTCTCGGTGTTCGCCGAGCAGGTCGCGCGCACCCCGGGCGCGCCCGCGCTCATCGCCGAGGGGACGAGTCTGTCCTACGGCGAGTTCGCCGAACGCGTGCACCGGCTCGCCCGCCGCCTGATCGCGGCCGGCGTCGGACCGGAAACCCTGGTGGCCCTGGGCATCCGGCGCTCGGTCGATCTCGTCGTCGCCATGTACGCGGTCCTGGAGGCCGGCGGCGCGTACGTGCCGCTGGATCCGGATCAGCCCGCCGAGCGCAACGGCCACGTCCTGGACACCGCCGCCCCGGTGTGCGTGCTGTCGACCGGTCGCGACGGCTTCGACGCGGGTGAGCACCCGGTGCTGGACATCGACTCCGAGGACCTGTCCGGCTTCGCCGGCACGCCGGTCGCGGACTCCGAACGCCGTGCGCCGCTGCGGGCCTCGAACACCGCCTACGTCATCTTCACCTCCGGCTCCACCGGCCGGCCCAAGGGCGTGGCGGTGCCGCACGCCGCGGTGGTCAACCAGATCCGCTGGATCACCGCCGAATACGGCATCGACGCCGACGACGTGGTGCTGTTCAAGACCCCGGCGACCTTCGACGTCTCGGTGTGGGAACTGTTCGGGCCCTTGGCCGTCGGCGGCCGCATCGTCGTGGCGAGCCCGGACGGGCACCGCGATCCGCAGTACCTCGCCGAGGTCATCGCCGCGCGCCGGGTCACGCTCACCTCGTTCGTGCCGTCCATGCTCAGCGTTTTCGCGAGCAGCGCCGCGCCGGACGCGCTCACCTCGCTGCGCGCCCTGCTCATCGCCGGTGAGGCCTTCACCGCCGACGCGGTGCACGCCTTCCGCCGGGTCGGCTCGGCCGCGCTGCACAACCTGTACGGCCCCACCGAATTCACGGTGCACGCCACCTACGCGCCGGTGCCCGAGCAGGTCTCGGGCGCGGTGCCGATCGGCGGCCCGGTGTGGAACGCGCGGGCGTACGTGCTCGACGCGCGCCTGCACCCGGTCGCGCCCGGCATCGCGGGCGAGCTGTACCTCGCGGGCGATCAGCTGGCCACCGGCTACGTCGGCCGCCCCGATCTGACCTCGGATCGGTTCGTGGCCAACCCCTTCGGCCGCGGCGAGCGGATGTACCGCACCGGCGACCTGGTCACCCGCGACGCCGACGGGGCGATCGTGTACCTGGGGCGCACCGACTTCCAGGTCAAGCTGCGCGGTCAGCGCATCGAACTCGGGGAGATCGAGGCCGCGCTGGTCGCACACGAGTCGGTGGCCCAGGCCGTCGCGCTGGTGCGCTCGGATGAGCACACCGGCGACCGGCTCATCGGCTACGTGGTGCCCGCGGCCGGCGCGGAGCCGGACCTCGCGGACCTGCGCGCCCACCTGTCCGGGCTGCTGCCGTCCTACATGGTGCCCGCCGCGCTGGTCGTGCTGGACACGTTGCCGCTCAACGCCAACGGCAAGCTCGACCGCAAGGCGCTGCCGGTCCCGGACATCGAGATCCGGCCCTTCCGCGCGCCGTCGACTCCGGTCGAGGAGATCGTCGCCGGGGTGTTCGCCGACGCGCTCGGACTCGAGCGCGCCGTCGGCGCCGACGACGACTTCTTCGATCTCGGCGGCAATTCGCTGATCGCCACCCAGGTCGCCGCCCGGCTCGGCGCCGCCCTCGACATCCACGTGCCCGTGCGGGTGCTGTTCGAGGCGGCGAGCGTGAGCGGACTCGCGGTCGCGGTGGAACAGCACCGCGGCGCCGGTGCGCGCCGCGCGCTCACGGCCGTCGAACGGCCGGAGCGGGTTCCGCTGTCCATGGCGCAGCAGCGCATGTGGTTCCTGAACCAGCTCGACAACGCCTCGGTCGCCTACAACCTGCCGATCGCGCTGCGGCTCATCGGCGAACTCGACGTCGCCGCGCTGCAGGCGGCCGTCGCCGATGTGGTGACCCGGCACGAGACCCTGCGCACGGTGTATCCGGAGATCGACGGCGTCGGGCACCAGGTGGTGCTGCCGGTCGGCCGGTTCGCCCCGGACCTCGCGCCCGAGACCATCGAATCGGCCGACATCCTCGAGCGGGTCGCGGGCCTGTTCCTGAGCCCGTTCGACGTGACCGCCGCGGTTCCGTTGCGGGTCAAGCTCTTCCGCATCGACAACGGCGACCGCACGCCCGAGCACGTGTTCGTGATGGTGGCGCACCACATCAGCTCCGACGGCTGGTCGCTGGGCCCGCTGACCCGCGACCTGATGATCGCCTACGCGGCCCGTACCGCCGGCGTCGAGCCGGGCTGGGCGCCGCTCGCGGTGCAGTACGCGGACTACTCGCTGTGGCAGCGCGAGGTGCTCGGCCGCGAGGACGACCCGGAATCGCTTGCCGCACAGCAGCTCGGCTACTGGAAGCAAGCACTGGCGGGGCTGCCCGACCAGCTGGACCTGCCCGCCGACCGGCCCCGGCCCGCCGTGCAGTCCTTCGCCGGCGGCACCGCCGAGATCCGCGTCGACGCCGCGACGCACCAGGCGCTGCTCAACCTCGCGCGCGCCGAGGGCGCGACGCTGTTCATGGTCGTGCACACCGCGCTCGCGGTCCTGCTGTCCCGGCTCTCGGGCACCGACGACATCGCGGTGGGCACGCCCATCGCCGGTCGCGGCGAGGCGGTGCTGGACGACCTGGTCGGCATGTTCGTCAACACCCTGGTCTTCCGCTCCCGCGTCGACGGCGCCGTCCCCTTCACCGAGCTGCTCGCCCAGCAGCGCGCCGCCGACATCGCGGCCTTCGCCAACGCGGACGTGCCCTTCGAGCGGCTGGTCGAGGTGCTCAACCCGGTGCGCTCCACCGCGCGGCATCCGCTGTTCCAGGTCGGGCTCTCGTTCCAGAACCTGGCCAAGGCCGGACTGGAACTGCCCGGGCTCTCGGTCGCGCCGGTCGCGGTGGACACCGAACTGTCGCAGTTCGATCTGCACTTCCTGATCACCGACGCGCACGACGAATCCGGCGCGGCGGCGGGCATCACGGGTCTGGTCACCTACGCGGCCGACATGTTCGATCGCGCCACCGTGCAGGGCTTCGCCGATCGCTTCATGCGCCTGCTGGACGCCATCGTGGCGAATCCGGCCGCCGCGGTGGGCGATTACGACCTGCTGACCCACACCGAGTACGGCGAACTCGTCCGCGACGTGAACGCGACCGCGCACGAGACGGATTCGACGACGCTGGCCGCGCTGCTCACCGCGAGCGTGGCCCGGCACGGCTCGGCCATCGCCCTGTTCGAGGACGCCTCCGGCGACGATCTGACCTACGCCGAGCTGGGGGAGCGGGTCAACCGCCTGGCCCGGCACCTGATCTCGGCCGGGGTCGGCCCGGAATCGCGGGTGGCGCTGGCGCTGCGGCGGTCGGCCGACCTGGTGGTCGCCATGTACGCGGTCACCCTCGCCGGTGGCGCGTACGTACCGCTGGATCCGGACCAGGCCGCCGAGCGCACCGGGTACATCCTGGAGACCGTCGCGCCGGTCTGCGTCCTGACCGACGCCGACGCCGGCTTCCGCACCGATCTCGCACCGGTCGTCCGGCTCGACGACCTGGACCTGGAAGCGGTTGCGGGCGAGCCGATCTCCGACGCGGAACGGATCGCGCCGCTGCGTCCCGAGCACACCGCGTATGTCATCTTCACCTCCGGTTCCACCGGCAGGCCGAAGGGCGTGGCGGTGCCGCACGCGGCCATCGTCAACCAGTTGCTCTGGAAGACCGCCGAATTCGCGCTCGGCTCCGACGACGCGGTGCTGCTCAAGACCGCGGCCACCTTCGACCTCTCGGTCTGGGAGTTCTGGTCCGCCGCCGTCTGCGGCGGACAGCTCGTCATCGCCGCGCCGGACGGGCACCGCGATCCCGCCTACCTGAACGAGCTCGTGCGGCGCGAGCAGGTCACCACCCTGCACGTGGTGCCGTCCATGCTGGACGCGCTGCTGGCCGACGCGACCGCGACCGGCGCCGGCGCCCTGCGCCGGGTGCTGGCCATCGGCGAGGCGCTGCCGGGTGCGCTGGCCCAGCGGTACCGGACCGCGTTCCCGCAGGTCGAACTGTTCAACCTGTACGGGCCCACCGAGGCGGCGGTGTCCATCACCAGCCATCGGGTGAGCCCCGCCGACCAGGTGTCGGTGCCCATCGGCGCGCCCGAATGGAACAGCCACGTCTACGTGCTGGACGCGCGGCTGCGGCCGGTCCCGGCCGGGGTGGCGGGCGAGTTGTACCTGGCCGGAGCGCAATTGGCGCGCGGCTACTTCGCCAGGCCGGATCTCACCGCGGACCGGTTCGTGGCCGATCCGTTCGGCGCGCCCGGCGCGCGGATGTACCGCACCGGCGACCTGGTGGCCTGGAATCCCAACGGCGAGCTGGACTATCGCGGCCGCACCGACTTCCAGGTGAAGATCCGCGGCTTCCGCATCGAACTCGGCGAGATCGAGGCCGCGCTGCTCGCGCTGCCGGAGATCGACCGGACCGCGGTGCTGGCCAAGTCCGATCCGCACACCGGGGACCGGCTCGTCGCCTACCTGGTCGGCTCGGACATCGAGGTGGCGCGGGTGAAATCGGCGCTGTCGGAGGCCCTGCCCTCCTACATGGTGCCCGCCGCCTTCGTCGTGCTCGACGCGCTGCCGCTCAACGTCAACGGCAAGCTCGATCGCAAGGCGCTGCCCGAACCCGAGGTCGCCGCCCGCGAATACCGCGCCCCCGGAACGGCATTGGAGCAGACCGTCGCCGACGCCTTCGGCGCGGCGCTCGGCATCGACCGCGTCGGCCTGGACGACGACTTCTTCTCCCTCGGCGGCAACTCACTGCTGGCCACCCAGGTCGTCAGCCGCCTGCGGACCCTCACCGGCGCGCAGGTCATGGTGGCCTGGTTCTTCACCGACCCCACCGTGGACGGGCTCAGCGGGCAGATCATGACCGCGCTGGCCGGGGAACACGACTACGACGAGGACTCCGAGGCCGGACTCCAGGTCGTGCTGCCGATCCGGGCCACCGGCACGCGCACACCGCTGTTCTGCGCGCCGCCCATGGCGGGCATGTCCTGGTGCTACGCGGGCCTGACCCGGTTCCTGCCGGACGACCAGCCGATCCTCGGCCTGCAGTCGCCCGCACTGACTGAAGCCGACTGGGATCCCGCCACGCTGCGAGACGTGGTGCGGCGCTACGTATCCGAGATGCGCAAGATTCAGCCGGAGGGCCCGTACCGGGTCCTGGGCTACTCGCTCGGCGGCATTCTGGCGCACGCCATCGCCACCGAACTGGAGGCCGACGGGCAGCGGGTCGACCTGGTCGCGATCCTGGACTCCTACCCCGAGACCGAGTTCACCGACTTCCGCAGTTCGCTGCGCGACGAACTCGCCCAGGTCGGCGTCGGACCCGAAGCCTTCCCCGACGGTGACCTGCGCAACCTCGACGGCGACGCGCTCGCCGCGGTGCACGCCGCCATCCCCGCCGACCTGGCGGTGCTCACGCTGGAACGCTTCCAGCAGATCTACCGCGGCGCGGTGCGCAGCATGGAACTCGGCTCCGAGTACCGGCACGCCGTGCTCGACGGCCCCCTGGAACTCTTCCGGGCCACCTTCGGCCGAGATGGTGCGGGACAACCGCATTCGGCCGCGGACTGGCGACCGTACGTCACCGGACCCATCGGTGAATACCCGGTCGAGACTCGACATCAGCTCATGACGACCGCCGAAGCCTTCGCCGATATCGGACCGAAGCTGGCGGAGCTCATCGAACGCGCCGACCGAGAACGCGGCGAATCGGAGGAAACCGTGCGAGTTCCGGTATCCCCGGCCCAGCAGCGCATCTGGTCCCGCGAGCGCTCGGCGGTCGACAACCTGCCCATCGTGCTTCGCTTCACCGGAGAGCTCGACGCCGGAGCCCTCGAACAGGCCCTCGGGGACGTGGTGCGGCGGCACGAATCGCTGCGCACCCTGTACCCGGTGGTCGAGGGCGAGGTCTACCAGCGGGTGCTGCCCGGCGTGCAGATCGCGCCCAAGGTCACCCCCGAACTGATCGACGTCGACACCCTGCCCGATCGGCTCGAACGACTTCTCACCCGGCGCTTCGACGTTGCCGCCGAACTGCCCCTGCGCGCGGAGCTCTTCCGCGTCGATCTGGGCGGCGAGATCGAACACGTGCTCGGCCTGGTCGTACACGCGATCAGCGCCGACGCGGGCTCGGTGGGCCCGATGGTGCGAGATCTGGTGACCGCGTACGAATCCCGCGTCACCGGCATCGGACCGCGCTGGGCCGCGCTGCCGATGCGATCGGTCGATCACACCGGATTGCGCACGGACACCCGGCGATTCACCGAACTCACGCTGCCCGGCGACCGGCCGCGCCCCACGATCGCGAGCCATCGCGGCGGCAGCGTGCGGTTCCCCGTCAACGCCGCCATCCACCGCGGGCTCGATCGCATCGCCCGCCAGCACGGCACCACCCTGTTCTCCGTGGTGCACACCGCGCTGGCGCTGTTCCTGGCCCGGTTGACCGGCACCGCCGACATCGCCATCGGCACCCCGGTGTCGGGGCGGGACGCGGCCGGATTGCACGACGCGGTGGGTGTTTTCGCCAACACCGTCGTGCTGAACACCCGGGTCGAGGGACACCTGAAGTTCGCGCAGCTGCTCGCGCGCGCCGGTGACGCCCAGGCCGAGGCGTTCGCCCAGCCCGAGCTGCCGGTCGGGACCGCGCAGGTGTCGCTGTCCTTCCAGCGACCGGAGCAGACCGAGTTCGAGCTGCCCGGATTGCGGATCAGCACCCTGGATTCCGGGATCGAGTACACCGCCACCGATCTGGCGCTGAGCATTCGCGAGCGCGCCGACCACGACGCCGGGCTGTTCGCCACGCTGAGTTTCGCGCGGGACCTGTTCGACGACGAGACCGTGGACGTCTTCGCCTACCGCTTCGTGCGACTGCTCGCGGCCGTGGTCACCAGCTCCGAGACGCCCATCGGCGATCTGCCGCTGCTCGGCGACGACGAATACGAATTGCTCACCCGGGTCGGGGATCCGGCGCCGGCCACCCGGCTGCTGCCGGACCTGCTGGCCGCCGGAGCCCGGCTCGGCCGGGACCGGGTCGCGGTGCGCTATCGCGGGCATTCGCTGACCTACGGCGAGTTCGACGACTACTCCTCGCAGCTCGCCCGGGTGCTCATCGATCGCGGGGTGGCGCCGGAAACCCTGGTCGCCGTGGCGTTCCCGCGGTCCTTCGAGGCCGTGGCCGCCGTGCTCGCGGTATCAAAGTCCGGTGGCGCGTACGTGCCCGTGGATCCGACCGACGCCGCCCTCGCGGCGCGGCGGATCACCGAATCCGGTGCGGCCGTGGGCATCACGGTCAAGGCGTTCCTGCCGGTGCTGCCGGCCACGGTCGACTGGCTGTGCCTGGACGACGCCGACACCGACGCCCGGTGCGTGGCCGAGGCCACCGACCCGGTCACCGACGCCGATCGCAACGCGCCGCTGCGCGCGGGCCATCCCGCCTACGTCGTGCACACCGCGGGCACCCGCGGCGTGGTCGTCACGCACGCCGGCGCGCAGGGCCTGCTCGACTCGGTCGTGAACCGGTTCGGTCTCGACACCGCCAGCCGGGTGCTGCACGCGGGCAGTCCCGCGGACGATCTCTCGGTCCTGGAATGGCTGTCCGCCTTCGAGATCGGGGCCACGCTGGTCATCGCGCCCGCCGCCGCCACCGAGGGGCAGGCACTGGCCGACGTGATCCGCGCCGAACAGGTCACCCATGTCCTGCTGACCCCGCGGATCGCCGACACGCTCGATCCGGGATCGCTGCCCGGGGTGCGACTGATCGCGGTGCGCGGACAGAGCGGCCCGGAGCTGGTCGGCTCCTGGCAGCGGCCCGAACGCGCCTTCCGGCAGTTGCACGGCCCGGCGGAGACCACCGTCGTGGCCACCGTCGGCGAGCCCGCCCCCGGCCGGCACCTGACCATCGGCCATCCGGTCGACGGCCTGTCGGCCCTGATCCTGGACGACCGCCTCAACCCGGTGCCGCCCGGCGTGCCCGGCGAGCTCTACCTCACCGGTCCCGCGCTGGCCCGCGGGTACCTCGCCCGCCGCGCCACCACCGCCGTGCGCTTCGTGGCCAACCCCTGGGGCGCCCCCGGCTCCCGGATGCTCCGCACCGGTGACCTGGTGCGCTGGTACGCCGCGCCCAAGGCCCGCAACGGCAACGCCGCGCTGGCCACCGTGGACTGGGAGATCGAGTACCTGGACCACACCGCGCCCGCCGACGAGTTCGACGCCGAGTACCTGGCGCGCGCCCGGGCGGCCGCGGCGGCCGCCCCGGCGCCCCGCCCCGAGTTCGGGATCCTCGCCTCCGGCGCACCGTCCGCCGCCGGTCGCCCCGCGACCCCGGTGACCGCGCGCCGCGACCTCCCGCCCCGCACCGAGCCCAGACCCTCCAGATCCGACCGGTCCGCGCCCCCCAGCACGAGTTTCACCGACAACAACGAGGATTGGGCCACCACCCAGGTCCTCCCGGTGATCAAGTCCGACGGACCCCCCACCAGCGTGAAGCTACGCGCGGTGGACCCCTCGACCCTGGGCCCCGACTTCGCCCCCCGGGTCCCCAAGGTCTCACCCCCCGCCCCCCGTACCCCCACGGACACCCACGGACCGGCCGATACCCATCGCCCCGCCGCACCGGGTTCGAACGAGTCCGCGCCCACCGCGTCCCGTTTCGATGCCGCGGAGTCCGAGGCACAGGTCCCGAGCCCGGCCGACGAACGGGCCCTGGCCGATGCGTATCGGTCCGGCGCCGTTGGCGCGCAGCCTGCCGAGCCGGTGGATCGTGCTGTACCGCAGCGTTTCGGTGGCGATGTCGCCGAGTCGGCGTCGTCCAGCATCGCGGGTGCGAGGGCGGATGAGGCTCGTGCTCCGGGCGCACCCGACGATCGCACGTGGGCGGAAGCTCGCCGCTCGGGTGCTACATCCCCGAACGACTTCGTACCCGGCGCATCCCGTTTCGATGATGTAGCGGGCGAAGCACAGGCCCCGAGCCCCGCCGACGAGCGGGCCCTGGCCGATGCGTATCGGTCCGGCGCGGTTGGTGCGCAGCCTGCCGAGCCGGTGGATCGTGCTGTGCCGCAGCGTTTCGGCGGCGATGTCGCCGAGCCGACGTCGTCCCGCGTCGCGGGTGTGAGTTCGGCGGACACCGCCCATGCTCCGAGCGCGGCCGACGAGCGCGCGATTGCCGACGCCTACCGCTCCGGCGCGACAGGACCGAGCGACTTCGGCTCCGGTTCTTCGCGTTTCGATCAGGTAGAAGGCGAGCTTCATGCTCCCGACCCGGCCGACGAGCGGGCCCTGGCCGATGCGTATCGGTCCGGTGCCGTTGGTGCGCAGCCCGCCGAGCCGGTGGATCATGCTGTGCCGCAGCGTTTCGGTGGCGAGGCCGCAGACCCGGAGTCGCGTCGCGGCGCGACCGATTTCGAATCCGCCGCTGCTGCGGCGCGGGGTTTCCGTGACGCCGAGGGTGGCGAGCGGGCCCCCGATCCAGAGGACGAGCGGGCGCTTGCCGACGCCTATCGCTCCGGCGCCGTGGGCGCGCAAACCGCCGAGCCGGTGAGCGCCGACGCGGCCCACGCTCCGAGCGCGGCCGACGAGCGGGCCCTGGCCGATGCCTACCGCTCGGGTGCGGTCGCTCCCGAAGCGGTTACTCCCTCCACCTCGCGGTTCGCCGCGGCGGACGGGGAGCATGCTCCCGATCCCGCCGACGAGCGGGCGCTGGCGGACGCCTACCGGTCCGGGGCGCTCGGTGGGCAGACCGCCGAGCCGGTGGATCGTGCTGTGCCGCAGCGATTCGGTGGCGAGGCCGTTGACCCGAGCCGGGACCGATTCGGGGACGAGAGCCCGGCCGATGCGGGGCACGCGCCGAGCGCGGCCGACGAGCGGGCCCTGGCCGACGCCTACCGATTCGGTGCGGTGGAACCCGGTGGGGTTACGCCTGCCGCGTCGCGGTTCGACGACGCGGACAGCCGGGAACAGGCACCCGATCCGGAGGACGAGCGGGCGCTGGCCGAGTCCTACAAGGCCGACCTGTCGGCGGAGGACGCCGCCTGGCGAGCCGGGGGACTTGCCTACTCGGCTTCGGGCGAGGGCATTTCGCTGCCGGGCGGGCGGGAACCGAGTGGATCGGCGGACTTCGGCGCGGCCGACGCGCCCGCGCGGTTCGACGACTCGATCGACGAGATAGACCATCGCGCGCTGGCCGACGCCTATCGGGCGGGGTCGCAGGGCGATTCGGTGGGCGCGCTGCCCGCGCGTTCCGGCAGCGACGTGAGCGAGCGCGCGGACGGCGCGGCGGACCGTGAGCCGGCTGATGCCTTCCGCGCGGATTCCGGTGTGGAGCAGAACGACTGGCGGTTGAGCGGAACGGCCCACTCGGCCGCCCGCGAGGACCAGGGCGCCGCGGTATCCCGGTTCGCAGACGAGGACGAGGCACCGGGCGAGATCGATCACTGGGCACTGGCCGACGCCTACAAGGCCGACGCCGTCGCGGATACGGCGGGGGAGAACCTGTCGCCCGCAGCGGAATTCGACGAGGCCGAGGCGCAGCGCGCCAGCGCCGCCGCGGACCGCGCGCTCGCCGAGGCATACCGCTCCGAGGCCGGGGTGGGCGCGGGAGCCGGGGTCTTCGGGCCGCCGGTGGACTCCGAGCCCGCGCCGGAACCGTCCGTGGACAAGGCGTTCTCAGGGTTCGGGGAGCCGATCGCCCCGCAGCGGGGCGCGGACACCGCGCACCGGGGCGGGGAACAGACCGCGTTCGGTGCCGACCGGACAGCCGCCGCACAGACCGGTGCCGACGGCGACACCGCCGACGGTGCGGTTCGGTCCTCGGATGTCCCCGCCCGCAGCGACTTCGCCGCTGACGGTGACCGGCGCGATGCCGCAGTCGAGAACGACCGGGCCGCTGGCATCTCCAACGCCGACGATGCGGTGGACGCGCCCGGCGACATCGCCGCCGACGAACGCGGTGCCTCCGCCGAGCCGGCTCCGGCCGCCGGTGCGCCCGCCGGCCCGCGGCTCACCGCGGTCGGCAAGGTGTCCGCGCTCCCCGCCGGTGCGGTGAGCCTGCTCGAGGTCGAGCCCTCGGGGCTGTGGGTGCGGGCCATCACGCTCGACATCGCGGCCGACGTATCGGGGACCCGGGTCCGGCGTTCGGTCGCCACCCTGCTGGACAGACATCCCGCGCTATGGTCCCGACTACGCCGCGACGGCGACGCCGTGGCCATGGACATTCCGGGCGCGCCCAGCCGCGGGGATGCCGTGGTGTGGCAACTCGATCCGTCCGTCGAGGCCGTCGGAGACCCCATCGAAGCGGTGATCCACGCGGCCGCCGCCGAAATGGATCCGGAGAAGGGCCGCAACATCCGCTTCGTGCTCATGGCCGGCGTGGAAGCCGACCCGGGCGTCGAGGCCGGGGACCGCCCCGCCGCCGTACTGGTCGTGGTCGCCAACGGCCTCGTCGTCGACGACACCTCCTGGCGCACCATCATCGAGGACCTCACCGCCTCCTGGTCCGGCGGCCACGCCACCCCGCCCAGCGCGGACGCACACCCGCTCGGCATCGCCGCCGCCCTCGCCGACCGCGCCGCCGAATCGGACACCCTCGGCGAATTGCCCTGGTGGCGAGCCACACTCACCGGCGCCGAACCCGGCATGGATCTCGAGCAGGCCCTCGGCGGCGAGGACGGCCCCGTCGGCCGCGGCCGGGTGTCGGTCTCCATCACCGGCGAAGGCGCGGCCGCCGTCGACACGGTCGCCCGCCGCTACCACGCCACCATCGACGAGGTCCTGCTCGGCGCCCTCGCGGTCGCCCTGCTCGACGACAGCGTCGAATCGTCCAGGCACGCCATCGGATCGGTGGTCCGGCTCGTCGCCGACGGCCGCGTCCCCGGCGACAAGGCCGGGCACCGCACCGTCGGCGCGTTCAGCACCGCGTACCCGTTCGCGCTGCGCCTCACGGGCGTGGACTACGCCGAGGTCCGCCGGGGCGGCGACGCCGCGGGATCGGTCATCGAACAGATCCGCGACCGCTGCCGCGAAGTGCCTTCGCAGGGCGTCGGCTTCGGACTGCTCCGGCACCTGAACCCCGACACCGCCGCCGAGACCGCGGCGCTCCCGGTGGGCCGCATCGGCTTCCGCTACCGCGATCTGCGACCCGCCCGGGTGTACCCGGAACCGGTCGCCGACGATCTGTACCTGGACGTCACCGTCGACACCACCCAGGACGGCCTGGTCGCCCGCTTCGACTTCGCCGGTGCGGTCCTGGACCTCGAACAGATCAAGAAGCTCGTGGAAGGCTGGGTGCAGGCCCTCGGCGGACTTGCCGAACATGGACGCGCGGTCAATTCGTAACGCATCGGCTACCGTCACGATGGGATAGCCCGTAGGGTCTCCACCCGAGGCCCGTATGCGCTGCGAGTCCGGCCGGACATCCGGTCGAGAACCCGAATGCGGGGTAGATCTACCGGCACACGAACCGATAGTGAAGGTGTGAAACTTGATTCGTCGACATGTCCGCACTCGGCTTGCAAGTCGCAGGCGCGGTGCCCGCACCGCCGCTTTCATGGCCGCGACGGCAGTACTCACCGGTCTGGTGACCGGTGTCGGCACCCCCACCGCCGCTGCTGATCCGATCATCGACAACAAGAAGTTGCTGGGCGATCCGGTCGCACCGGACGGGTCGAAGATCACCAAGGCGGAGATGAAGGACGGCCGCAACATCCGGCTGTACGTCTACTCCGCGGCCATGGACGCCACCTTCCCCGTCGACGTGCAGCGGCCCGCCGACACCTCCGAACCGCGCCCGACCCTCTACCTGCTCAACGGCGCGGGCGGCGGCCAGGACGACGCCTCCTGGGTGAAGAAGACCAACATCGTCAACGGCTTCCTCGCCGACAAGAACGTCAACGTCGTGCAGCCCATCGGCGGCAAGTGGTCCTACTACATGGACTGGCAGCAGGACGACCCGACGCTCGGCCGCAACAAGTGGCAGACGTTCTTCACCGAGGAACTGCCCCCGCTCGTCGACGGCGCCCTCGGCACCAACGGCGTGAACGCGATCGCCGGCATCTCCACCTCCGGCACCACCGTGCTCTCGCTGCCCGAGGCCAAGCCCGGCCTGTTCCGCGCCGCCGCCGCGTACAGCGGCTGCGCCCAGTTCGCCGATCCGGTCGGCCGCGAGTTCATGCGCCTGACCGTCGAGACCTGGGGCGGCGGCAAGCTGGAGAACATGTTCGGCCCCGAGAACTCCCCGGCGTGGGCCGAGAACGACCCGGTCGTCAACGCCGAGAAGCTGCGCGGCACCGACCTGTACATCTCCACCGGCAACGGCCTGCCCGGCCAGTGGGACGGACTCAACGGCCCGTACACCCTGCCGGGCAGCTACGGCCTCGCCAACCAGCTGATCATCGGCGGCGTCATCGAGGCGGGCACCAACTACTGCACCGCGAACCTCAAGAACAAGCTGGATTCGCTGAACATCCCGGCCACGTACAACTTCCGTAGCAGCGGCACCCACTCGTGGGGCTACTGGAACGACGAGTTCATCGCCTCCTGGCCGGTACTCGCCCGTGGTCTCGGGCTGTAACCGCCTCCCCGAATATTCAGCGCCCGGCTCGGGAGCCGTTGACTGATTCGCTCGCGTGGTGCGGTTAGGTGCGGCACCCGTTTCGGGCGTACCCGGGGAGTTACCCCGATCTCACGAGATCGGTTGTTGCTTTCGGCCGCTTCGCCCTTCGGGGCGGGGCGGCCGAACTCGTGTCGTGGGGGAGTCGGATGTGCGTTGGGGGCTTGCGGTCCTCGATCGACCCGCGAATTTTGTGGGGTCGGCTCAAACAAAAGTTTGGTTGGCCTTAAAATCTCGGGGTGGAGACCGGGCAGGCCGCGCGCCGTAGGCAACCGCACCGCGTGCGTTCGGCCGCGGTGCTGCTCGGACCGGCGTTCGTCGCCGCCATCGCCTACGTCGACCCGGGCAACGTGGCCTCGAACATCAGCGCGGGGGCGCAGTTCGGGTACCTGCTGGTGTGGGTCATCGTCATGGCCAACGTCATGGCCGGGCTCGTGCAGTTCCTGTCGGCCAAACTCGGACTGGTCACCGGGCTGTCGCTGCCGGAAGCCGTGCGCGACAGGGCGAGCCGCCCGGTCCGGCTGGCCTACTGGGCGCAGGCCGAAACCGTCGCCATGGCAACCGATCTCGCCGAGGTCGTCGGCGGGGCCATCGCGCTGCACCTGCTGTTCGGCCTGCCGCCGCTGCTCGGCGGCCTGATCACCGGGCTGGTCTCGCTCGCCCTGCTCGCGGTGCAGAACCGGCGCGGGCAGCGGCCCTTCGAGCGCATCATCATCGGAATGCTGGCGGTCATCGCCGTCGGCTTCCTGGCGTCGGTGTTCATCTCGCCCCCTTCGGTTTCCGGCACCCTCGGCGGCCTCGTGCCGCGCTTCGACGGCACCGAGAGCGTGCTGCTCGCCGCCGCCATGATCGGCGCCACCGTCATGCCGCACGCGGTGTACCTGCACTCGGGGCTCGCCCGGGACCGGCACGGCACCCCCGAACCCGGTCCGGCGCGCGTCCGGCTGCTGCGGATCACCCGCTACGACGTCGGCCTGGCCATGCTGCTGGCGGGCACGGTGAACCTGGCCATGCTGCTCATAGCCGCGAGCACCCTGCGCGGGCGCGACGGCGTGGACTCCATCGAATCCGCGCACGCGGCGGTGCGCGAAACCCTCGGTCCCGCCGCCGGATTGCTGCTCGCGGTCGGTCTGCTCGCCTCGGGCCTGGCCTCCACCTCCGTCGGCGCCTACGCCGGCGCGATGATCATGCAGGGCCTGCTGCGCCGCCACATCCCGCTGCTCGTGCGCCGCGTCGTCACCCTGATCCCCGCCCTGGCCGTCCTGGCGCTCGGCGTCGACGCCACCCGGGCGCTGATCGTCTCGCAGGTGGTGCTGTCCTTCGGCATCCCGTTCGCGCTGATCCCGCTGGTGCGCTTCACCTCCGACCGCACCCTCATGGGCGACGACGTGAATCGCCGCCTCACCACCGCGCTGGCCTGGCTGGTGGCCGCCGTCATCTCGGCGCTGAACATCGCGCTGATCTACTTGACGGTCACCGGAAACTAGGCCGGCGCAAGCCAAGTCGCTCGCTCCGTAGGGGGGAGCGAGCGACCTGGTACATCGAGTACGCGCGGCGCCGCCGAATCGCCTTGCCGCCGACGGCTACTGCGCGAAGACCGCCTTGCGCTTGCCGAGCATCGCCGTCGCGCCCTCGGCGAAATCGGGGGAGCGCAGCAGCTCCACCTGACCCTCGGCCTCCGCGGCCAGCGCCCCGTCCAGCGAGGTGAGCGCCGCGCCGTTCAGCGCGCGCTTGGTGAGCTCGATGGCCCGGCGCGGCCCGTGCGCGAGCTTGTCCGCCGCCGCCTCGACCTTGGCGTCCAACTCGTCCGCGGACAGCACGCCCGTGACGAGCCCGTGCTCGAGCGCCTTGGTCACCGGCAGCCGCTCACCCAGCAGCGCCATCTCCGCGGCGAGCGGGCGACCGGCGGCGGCCGCGACCATGGCCGCCGCGCCGCCGTCGGGCATGAGCCCGATGTTGATGAACGCCAGCAGCAGGTACGCGTCGTCCGAGGCGTAGGTCAGATCCGCCGCGAGCGCGAACGCCACCCCGACCCCCGCCGCCGCACCCCGTAGCCGCGCGATAACCGGAACGGGGGCGTCGACGATCGCCTTGATCATCCGATTCGCCGCGACCATGGTCATCTCCGGCGTGATGCCCCGCGCCGCCTCACCGGGACTGGCCGACAGATCCGCGCCCGTGCAGAAGTCGCCGCCCTCGCCGGTCAGTACGATCACCCGCACGGCCGGTTCCGCCGCCGCGGCCAGCACGGTTTCGCCGAGACCGACCATGGTGTCGTAGTCGATGGCATTCTTGCGCTTGGGATTGGTGATGGTGATGCGCAGCACCCGCCCGTCGAGCACGGCGGTGTAGCCCGGGGTCGTCGCGGCAATGCTCATCGGTACTCCTGCCCGCGTGCGGCGAATTAGCCCGCGCGATGTGTTCAGCTGTGCGAATTGTGGTTAACTTAGGGTGACTCGTCCGGCACTGTCAACAGCCGGTGCCGTACGGAAGGAGAAAGTGCATGGTCGCCGATCGCAGCGAGGTGGGCCTCGCCGATGCGCGACCGGCCGCCGAGCCCGGCCCCCGACGGCGACCCAAGAATCGCAAGGCGCAGATCGTGCGGGTGGCCGCGCGAGCCTTCGCTGAGCGGGGCTATCACCCCGTCGGAGTGGACGAGATCGCGGCCGAGGTCGGCATCTCCGGACCCGCGCTGTACCGGCACTTCCACAACAAGTACGCCATGCTGGTCGCCGCCGCCGAAATGGGCGCCCAGCAGTTGCTCGACGCCGCCAAGGCCGCCGACGACCCGACCCTCGAACCGGAACCGCGACTCACCGCGCTGTTCCGCGGCATCACCGAATACACCATCGACTGCCGTCGCGAGGGCGGGCTGTACCGCTGGGAGCGCCGCTACCTCGAACGCGAGGATCGCGCGCGTATCCGCGTCATCTACACCGAACTGCACGCCACCATGGAAGCGGCCATCGCCGCGCTGTACCCCGACGCCGAGCCCGCCGACATCAGCCTGCGCGCGGCCGCCGTGCTCAGCGCGATCGGCAGCGTCACCGCGCATCGCACGGCCCTGTCCAACACCCGCCTGGTCGGCCTGCTCAACGAGATCTGCTGGGACATCCTGCGCGCCGACCTGCCGCCGGTGCCGCCCATGCCCGCCGGCGACCCGATCGTGCGCGGGCTCCCCGTCATCTCCAAGCGCGAGCAGTTGCTGACCGAGGCCATCCGCATCTTCGGCCGCCAGGGCTACCACGAGGCCAGCATCGAGGAGATCGGCGCGGCCGCGGGCATCAACGCCTCCAGCGTGTACCGATACTTCGCCAGCAAGGCCGACCTACTGGCCGCGGCCTTCCATCGCACCGGCGAGCGGGTGGCCATCGCCAACGCCGAGGCGCTCTCGGAGGCCACCAGCCGCTCCGACGCCGCCGTGCGCATCGCCGACCGCTTCGCCCGGATGACCTTCCACATGCCGGAGATCCTGCCGGTGTACTTCGCCGAATTCTCCAATCTGCCCGCCTCCGAGCAACATCGGCTGCGGTCGATCCAGCGGCAGAACGTCCTGGAATGGGCCAACCTGCTCAAGGGCGATCAGGTGGAGGCGCGATTCCGCGTGCACGCCGCCATCGGTCAGGTCGTCGACGTCGGCCGTCGCCTGCGCTTCGACCCGCGCCCCGCGCAACTGGCCCGGGTGGCGGCGCTGATGAGCGCGGTCCTGCTGGGTGCGGACGCCGCGAACCGGGCCGAGCCGGAGAACTAGGCGAACCCGGCCCGTCAGACCCGATGCCGCATCCGGAACAGCGCCCGCGCCATGCGCAGTCGCTGCGGATGCCGGTCGAAGGTCCCCATATCCACCGGATCGCGCCGCCGCTTCGCCACAATCGCCTGCGGCCGGGCGAATTCGCGCAAGCGCGCGGTGTCCCGGATCCGGCCCGGGCCGTGCACCCCGTACGCCGGGGCGGCGTTGACCGTCACCAGTTCGGTGCGCAGCCGCTCGGCGAACTCGGGCACACTGCGCAGATCCCGGGTGAAAACCGCTACGGGGAGCGATCTTTCGTGCCCGTTGACGCGCTCCACCGCCTCGTCCATGGTCGCCACCTTGTTCACGATGAGCACCGGGCCGGTGGCCTCACCGGTGGCGGCCAGGCTGACCTCCGGAACCTCGGTCAGCACGATGGGTTCGATATACGGCTCGCGAATCGATTCCAGACTGCCCACCACCGGACGGCCGCCCCGGGTGAGGGCGTCGCGCACCTGGCGGCGGACCACGTCGGACTGCGTGTCCAGCGTCATCGGCCCGTAGGAGGCGCGCCGGTCGGCGGCCGGGCGCAGCCGCCTGGCCTGCTCGGCCACCAGTTCCAGGAACGGTTCGTACACCGATTCCGCGACGTACACCCGATGCACGCCCGCGGGTTGCTGCCCGGCGTTGGCCATGGACCCGTACACCGCCGCGGCCGCGGCGAGATCGAGCCGCGCGTCGACCTGCACGATCATCGCGCCGCGCCCGCCCGGCTCGATCACCAGGGGCGTCGCGCTCTGCGCGCACAGCGCGGTGACCTCGCGGGCGCCCGCCGCCGACCCGGTGTAGGCGATCTTGTCCAGCCGCGCCCGGCACAGCGCGGCGGCGGTGGAGCCGTCGCCGGTGACCACCTGCAGCACAGGCTGATTGGGCGACAGCCTGCTCCAGCTGTCGGCCAGCCACGCCCCGACGCCCGGGGTCAGTTCGCTGGGTTTGAAGACGACGGCGTTGCCCGCCGCCATGGCGCAGGCGATCGAATTCATCGGTGTGAGAACGGGATTGTGCCAGGGGCCGAGCACCCCGACCACGCCGAGCGGCCGGTAGCCGACCACGCCGGGTTCGCTGCGGCGGAACCACGACCGGGCGCGGGTGGGGCGGCCCAGCGTCTTCTCCGCATGGCGCGCAACCCAATCCAGATGCTCGACCGCCAGGGTCACCTCGATGGCGGCATCCATCCGGGGTTTGCCGGTCTCGGTGCTGATGAGCTCCACCAGATCCCGGGTGCCGCGCGCGATCACGCGCTTCCAGTCCAGCAGCCAGCGCCGCCGTCCCGCGAATCCCAGTGCCGCCCACCACTGTTCGGTGGTGCGAGCCGAGCGCACCGCGCGGGTCAGCTCACCGGCGCCCATGATGGCGAAATCACCGACGACCTCGCCGGTGCGTGGATCGTACGATGTCAGTACCTTCGGTCGGCCCGTTCCCGTGCGCACCGTGGCCCGCGGCGGATGGGATTCCGACCGCGGCTGCGCAGACTCGGCCATGGTCACCCTCTCGTGGCCAATGAAATTCTCCCCGTCCCGCCAGACTATGGGGCGGTGCGCGGACCCGACAAGGGACGAAAATTGGCACAAACCGCCCGGTCTGCGCCCGGAACAGCGGCTATTCGTAAACCCCTTGGTTTGTGACCAAGCACACGTTTGCCAGATAGCTGCTTCGGCAAAGAAACGTCCTCGAAACTGGTGCCCCGGTAACATCGCGCACGGTGGAGTGGATCATCCCGGATGGGATGTGGGGACCTGCCGAAACGGGGCGACAGAATTGCCCGCCTATGCCGATAGTGGAGAGTTGATGCCGAGCTTGGACAAACCGGATTCGCAGACCGCGGAAACGCACAGCATAGGGAGCGAACCGGCCGTTTTCGTCGAGGACGTCCGCAAGTCCTTCGGCGAGGTGCACGCGCTACAGGGCATCAGCTTCACCGCCGCCCGCGGTCAGGTCCTGGGCATTCTCGGCCCCAACGGCGCCGGCAAGACCACCACCGTCAAGGTTCTGTCCACCCTGCTGCGCCCCGACTCCGGCATCGCCCGCGTCGCCGGGCACGACGTCCGCAAAGATCCGGCGGCCGTGCGCCGCTCGATCATGATGACCGGCCAGTACGCGGCCCTGGACGAGAACCTGTCCGGCCGCGAGAACCTCGAACTCTTCGGCCGCCTGATGGGCCTGCCGCGCAAGGCCGCTCGACAGCGCGCCGACACCCTCCTCGAGGAATTCGACCTCACCGGCGCGGGCCGCCGCGCGGTCCGGCACTACTCCGGCGGCATGCGCCGCCGCGTCGACATCGCCTGCGGACTCGTGGTCCGGCCCGAGGTCGTCTTCCTCGACGAACCCACCACCGGCCTGGACCCGCGCAGTCGCCAGGGCGTCTGGGATCTGGTCAACGCCCTCAAGACCCAGGGCATCACCGTCCTGCTGACCACGCAGTACCTCGAAGAGGCCGACGTGCTCAGCGACAACATCATCGTCATCGACAAGGGCACCGTCATCGCCGAGGGCACCGCCGACGCCCTCAAGGAGAAGACCGGCGGCAGCTACTGCGAGATCGTGCCGCTGGACCCGAGCGACCGCGCCAAGGCGCTCGAGGCGCTGGGCGAACTGGTGCCCGACGCCGTGCGCACCGAGACCACCTCCGGCGACCGCATCTCCATCCCCGCGCCCGACGGCGCGGGCACGCTGTCCGACGCCCTGCGCAAGCTCGACGCGGCGGGCATCAAACTCGCCGACATCGGCCTGCGCCGGCCCTCGCTCGACGACGTGTTCCTGACCCTCACCGGACACGGCTCCGAGGAGCCGGCGGCAGCGGCCGCGGCCGCGGTGACGAAGAAGGCCGCGGCGAAGCCGGCCGTGGAGAAGGCCGCCGACGACAGCGCTGGAGAAGACAGCGCTGCCGCGGACAACGCGGCCACGGACAAGCCGGCGGCGGAGAAAGCGGCCGCCGAGTGAGCGCCCCCGCCGCCGCGGCGGTCGGCACACAGCTCTTCTCCGGCATGCCGGAAGCCAGACCCAACAGCTTCGCGCAGTGGCGGGCGCTGACCGGACGCATCGTCTGGGTCATGGCCACCAAGGGCGAACTCGTCGTCGCGGTCTTCATCCCGCTGGTCTTCACCCTCGGCTTCTACCTGCCGCTGAAATTCATCATGTCGATCAAGGGCATCGACTACGCGCAGTACGTCATGCCGATCATCGTGCTGCAGACCATGTCCTTCACGATGATGTCGAACGCCCAGCTGGCGGCGTTCGAAGCCATGACCGGACTCAACACCCGCATGCAGACCATGCCCATCGGCAAGATGGTCCCGCTGCTGGCCCGGCTGTCCGCGGGTCTGGTGCGCTCGGTGGTCTCGCTCGCCGCGGCCCTGGGCTGGGGCTATCTCATCGGCTTCCGGTTCGTCGCGGGCTGGCAGCAGGCGCTGTGGTTCGTGCTGTTCTCCCTGGCCGTGGGCACCGTCCTGGCCATCGGCGCGGACGGGCTCGGGTCGCTGACCAAGAGCCCGGAATCGCTGAGCCAGGCCCTGACCCTGCCGACGCTCATCTTCGGCATGCTGTCCTGCGGCTTCGTGCCCGAGGCCGGATTCCCGGCGTGGATCCGGCCGTTCGTGCGCAATCAGCCGATCTCGCAGTTCTCCTTCGCACTGCAGGACATGGCCGAGGGCGGGGTGACCTGGCAGGTGCTGTGGGTGCCGCTGGTGTGGTTGATCGGCGGCGCGGTGGTCTTCACGCCGCTGGCCGTGTGGGCGAGTGTGAGGCGATCATGAGTACTGTCATCGCGGCCGAACCGGCCACCGGCGCGCGCGCCGACGCGGAGTCGTGGGCCGGCCATCAGCCGCTGCCCGTCGTGCCCTCGCGCAACGAGAAGTCCCTGCGAATCTGGCTGGAACAGAGCCTCATCCAATGCAAGCGGCTGCTCATCGGGTGGTCGCGCGATCCCGCGACCACCGTGCAGACCCTGCTCTACCCGGCGGCCACGTTGCTCATGTTCCGGGTGGTGCTCGGCGATTCGATCACCCAGGCCACCGGCATGCCCAGCATCTACGGCACCGTGCCGATGATCATGCTGGTGGCGGCCATGTCCGGCTCGGTGGTCTCGGCGCTCGGCTTCAAGGTGGAGAAGGCGACCGGCCTGCTCGGGCGGTTCCACACCATGCCGACGCACCGGGCCGCCGGCTTGACCGGACGCCTGCTGGCCGAGGCCATCCGGGTGCTCGTCACCTCGATTTTCGTGCTGCTGGTCGGGCTGTGCCTGGGCTTCCGCTTCTGGTTCGGCCCCGCGGCGTCGATCGCCATGCTGTTGATTCCGGTGTTGTTCGCCATCGGTTTCGCGGTGCTGGTGACGGCGCTGGCGACCATGTCCGAGGGCATCATGCTGGTGTCGATCATCGGCATCATCAGCAACCTGCTCATGTTCTTCAACTCCGGATTCGTGCCGACCTTCGCCTACCCGCAGTGGTTGCAGTCGACCGTGGAGAACCAGCCCATGAGTACCGCCATCGACGCCATGAAGGGCCTGGCCTTCGACGGTCCGATCGCCACCCCGCTGTTGAAGACGGTGGCGTGGTCGGTCGGCATGATCGTGGTGTTCGCCTACCCGGCGGTGCGCGGTTACCGGAAGGCCGCCGAGACCGGGGCGTGAAAATTCGTCCTGCATGCGAGCTTTGGGTGTGTCGCCGAGTCAGGAACCGGGTGTGTCGTGGGTCACGCTAGGCTGAGTCCATGTCTTACCTGGTTACCGGGGCAACCGGGTTCATCGGCCGCTTCCTGATTCCCGAACTCCTCGAACGCGGCGAGCCCGTCCACGTGCTCGTGCGCCCCGGCGAGGACTCGGTGCTGCGGTTCAACCGCTGCATGCGCGCCTGGGACGCCGAGGGCCGGGTTCGTCCCGTGCGCGGCGACCTCGGCGCGCCCGGGCTCGGGGTCGATCCGGGCTGGGTCGCCGCGCACCGGGGGTCGATAACGCACGTCATCCACCTCGCCGGCGGCCACGACGCCACCGGCGACGGGGGCGGCACCCGCCGCGTCGCCGAACTCGCCGCGACGCTGGAAGCGGGCCGGCTGCACCACGTGTCGACCGTGCACGTGGCCGGCGGCTGGAACGGCACCTTCACCGAGGACATGCTCGACGTGGGCCAGCAGCTCGGCACGCCGTATCAGCGTGCCATGCTCGCCGCCGAACAGGCCGTCCGCGAGCAGGATTCGGTGCCGTGGCGGATCTACCGGCCCTCCATCGTCATCGGGCACTCCCGCACCGGCGAGATCGATCGCATCGAGGGGCCGTATTACTTCTTCCGGCTGCTGCGCATGGCCGCGCAACTGCCGCGCATCCTGCCGGTGGTCGCGCCCAAGCTCGGCGACACCAACATGGTCCCCGTCGACTTCGTGGCCCGCGCCCTGGCCCACATCGCGCACACCCCGGGCGGGGACGGGCAGACCTATCACCTGGCCGATCCGCGCGAACAGAGCGTCGCCGACGTCTTCAATCTCTTCGCCGACGAGGCCGGGGCGCCGCACCTGGTCGAGGTCATGCCCAAGCAGACCCTCGACATGACGCTCAAGGTGCCCGGCATGGGCTGGATGCTCAAGCAGGTCGGCGTGCCCAACGACGTCATCGAGCACAGCGAGTTCGCCTGCCGCTTCGACACCGCGCGCACCGGGGCCGCCCTGGCGGGCAGCGACATCAAGGTGCCGCCGCTGGCGGGGTACGCGCCGGTGATCTGGAAGTACTGGATCGAGAACTGGGTCTGACGTTCCGCGCTCCCGGGGGTCGGGACGCGGCGCCGGAATCAGGGCGTGGCGCTGGTCTCGCTCTCGTGCGCGTCCGGGAACTCCAGGGGGTCCGGGCGGCCGAAATCCCAGCCGACCCAGCGATTGCGGTTCGTCCAGCCGACCAGGTCGTAGCGCCAGCGGAACGGCCAGGTGCGCGCGACCGTCATGAACAGGCCGCCGCCGAGCGCGGCGTAGTCGTCGTGCGCGGACAGCAGCGCCCGCTGCTGGCGCGGTGATCCCGTGAAGAAGGCGTCGAACATGGCGATCGCCTGCGCCTCGGTGAGCCGGCCCAGGCCGTAGACCCCGCGCATGCGCATCCAGTACACCAGCCGCGCCTGCCAGGGCCACAGCTCCTGCACCGGGTCCGCGCCCCGCTGCACCGCCGCGACGGCGGTGTCCACGAGCGCCAGCGAATCGGCGACGCAGTACCCGGTGATCGGGTGCATCATGCCGCCCCGCGACCCGTACGGAATCACCTGTCCGAGACCGGTTTTCGGCGGCGGAGTGTCGAGCGGATAGTGCGCGGCCTCGCTGGGCTCGCCGCCGCGTAGTCGAATACCGTGCGCGGCAAGGCGATTCAGGGTGCGCCGGCGCAGCTCGTGCTGCGGCATACCGCCGCGCAGGCCGAGGCTGGTCTCCTCGAAGATGACGGTGCCGTCGCCCAGCGGCACCGAGTACAGGAAGCTCGGCGGCTCGCCGGGGCCCGCGCCGTTCTCCGGCCGCCAGTCCAGCAGCAGGCCCTCGCCGGCCTTGACCATGGGCGCGGCGATGTCCTCGTCCACGAAAATGCCGTGCGCGCTGGCGGTTCGGCGCTTGGCGGGGGAGGGCATGCCGCGGGTGTCGAACACCGTGGCCGCCCGGACCTCGGTGCCGTCGGCCAGTTCCACGCGATGCGCCTGCACCACCCGGGCGCGCCCGGCGATCACGGTGGCGTCGTCGAGCGCGAGCGCCTCGTGCAGGCCCGCCTTGGACAGCACGGCGTACGGCCGGTCGATGCGGTGCGCGCTCTGCGTCCACACCACCGGCGCCTCGATCCGGCTGGCGATCACGCTGCGCGGCAACCACTCCGGTAGTTCGTCGACCCAGCACGAGTAGGTGGGCGGGAAGAGCCGGTCCGGCCGGGGGTCGATCGCGACCACGCGCAGGCCGGCTCGCATCGCGCGATGCGCCAGCGCCCGCCCCGTGGGTCCGAGCCCCACCACGCACACGTCGGCGGCTGCGCCGACCTTCCGGCCACTCATACCCGCATTCAAACAGCCTGGTCCCCGGGCCGCCAGCACCCGGGCGACCTCGCACCCCCGGGGTCGCGAACCGGACGGTTCCGGCGAATCGGCCGTCTCGGTTCGGCACACCGCTCTCAACTGCGCGGACGGCGGCCGAAAAAGATGTTTGAAACTGGTCGGTTTGATTGAAAGCAATCTTCGAGTTACCGGCAGGGCTCGGGGACCTACTTCGGCGTCACCCACGTGGTGATGTCCGCGTGCACCACCTCGAGCCCCGAGCGGTCGTAGATCGAGACCGGGACGACCAGGTTCTGCCCCTCGGTGATCGTGGCGAAGTCGGGGATCTCCGGGAGCTTCGCGACCGCGTGCAGGCTCGAGTTCGCCTTGGCCAGGTACTGCACGTTCATCGCCTTCGGGATCCAGCGATGCGTGCCGGGGACCGTCGCCTCGGACAGCATGCCCATGGCCACCTCGGCGAGGTTGCAGGCGGCGATCGCGTGGAAGGTGCTCAGGTGGTTGTGGATACCGAACCACTTGGGGGCGCTGACCTCGCACAGGCCTGGTTCCAGGCGGGTGACGGTCGGCAGGATCGTGCCGAAATAGGGGACCCGCGCGACCATGCCGAGGGAGAACAGGGTGTGGCCGAGCCGGTTGTCCGGCAGTTTCTTCCAGCCGCGGTAGGTGGCGGTCTCTTGTGTCATGCCGCTATCTTACTCAAAAGTAAGTTGTCCGGAACCCCTCGGGCGCGCCCGGGAAGCGATTGCCTATAGGTTGGATTCGCCCCCGAACGTGGTGGCTGTGACCAGCGCCATCGTCATCTCGCACGGATGTGGGGGGCGATTTGAAGTCCCCCCGGGGCGTGGGGCATACTGTTCAGGTTGCCCGCACCGGGTGGCGTCTGTTTTCTGGATAGACGCTGGTGGTGGCGGGTGAGAAGGACCAATCTCGTACTCCGCCGATATGGCTGGAGTGCGTCCGGGACAGGATTCCGAGGCTCGAGGATTACTCCGGGGCCGGAGAATGAGCGGATGGGCGACACGCCCGACCGCGTGGACCGGATAGAACCATGACAGATGAACAGCGGCGATGGATCGGGCCCGAGGGGCTTGGTCGTGTGGTGGCTGATGCGTCTTCGTGTGTTCGGACTGTGCAAATGAGGGTGTTTCGGGAGCGAAAGCTCCTGGGGCACAAACGTTAAGCGGAGAAAAGGACACTCAGCGTGGCGGGACAGAAGATCCGCATCAGGCTCAAGGCCTACGACCATGAGGCGATCGACGCGTCTGCGCGCAAGATCGTCGAGACGGTGACCCGTACCGGTGCCCGTGTCGTCGGCCCGGTGCCGTTGCCCACCGAAAAGAACGTGTACTGCGTCATCCGTTCGCCGCACAAGTACAAGGACTCGCGCGAGCACTTCGAGATGCGTACTCACAAGCGGCTGATTGACATCCTCGACCCCACGCCGAAGACGGTCGACGCTCTCATGCGTATCGACCTCCCGGCCAGTGTCGACGTCAACATTCAGTGACGGGGATTCCAGATATGACTGACAACAAGAGCAGGCCGGCTGCCGGCATCCTGGGAACCAAGCTCGGTATGACCCAGGTCTTCGACGAGAAGAACCGCGTTGTTCCGGTGACCGTCGTCAAGGCCGGTCCGAACGTGGTGACCCAGATCCGCACCGCCGAGCGTGATGGCTACGCCGCCATCCAGATCGCCTACGGCGCCATCGACCCGCGCAAGGTGAACAAGCCGGTTTCCGGCCAGTTCGCCAAGGCCGGTGTCACCCCTCGCCGCCACATCACGGAGATCCGCGTCGCCGACGTGGCTTCCTTCGAGGTCGGCCAGGAGATCGGCGCCGAGTCCTTCGCCGAGGGCAGCTTCGTCGACGTGACGGGCACCTCCAAGGGCAAGGGCTTCGCGGGCACCATGAAGCGTCACGGCTTCGCGGGCCAGGGCGCTTCGCACGGCGCGCAGGCCGTGCACCGTCGTCCGGGTTCCATCGGTGGTTGCTCCACCCCGGGTCGCGTGTTCAAGGGCATGCGCATGTCCGGCCGGATGGGTAGCGACCGCGTGACCACGCAGAACCTCACGGTCCACAAGGTGGATGCCGAGAACGGTCTGCTGCTGATCAAGGGTGCGATCCCGGGCCGTCGCGGCCACGTCGTGATCGTCAAGAGTGCAGTGAAGGGTGGTGCCCGGGCATGAGCACCGAGACCAAGACCAACCTGACGCTCCCGGTCAAGGCCGTTGGCGGCAAGACCGAGGGCACCGTCGAGCTCCCCGCGGAGATCTTCGACGTGACCGCCAACATCGCGCTGATGCACCAGGTCGTCGTGGCCCAGCTGGCCGCGGCTCGCCAGGGCACGCACGCCACCAAGACCCGCGGCGAGGTCCGCGGCGGTGGGCGTAAGCCGTACCGCCAGAAGGGCACCGGCCGTGCCCGTCAGGGCTCGACCCGTGCGCCGCAGTTCGCCGGCGGTGGCACCGTCCACGGCCCGCAGCCGCGCGATTACACCCAGCGCCTGCCCAAGAAGATGAAGGTCGCCGCACTGCGTGGCGCCCTGTCGGACCGGGCCCGCAACGAGCGCATCCAGGTCATCACCGAACTGGTTGCCGGGCAGGCCCCGTCGACCAAGACCGCCAAGACCTTCCTTGCCGAGCTCTCGAGCCGCAAGCAGATCCTGGTCGTCATCGGTCGTGAAGATGTCGCCGCGTGGAAGAGCGTTGCGAACCTGCAGAACGTGCACCCGATCGCTCCCGATCAGCTGAACACTTACGACGTGCTGAAGGCCGATGAGGTCATCTTCTCCGTCGAGGCGCTCAACGCCTTCGTGCACGGCCCTGCCGAAGCTGCACAGGAGGAGAGCAAGTGACCACGATCGCCGACCCCCGCGACATTCTGCTGGCGCCGGTCATCTCCGAGAAGTCCTACGGACTGATCGAAGAGGGTACCTACACCTTCATCGTGCACCCGGACTCCAACAAGACGCAGATCAAGATCGCCGTCGAGAAGGTTTTCGGCGTGAAGGTGACCAGCGTCAACACCGCCAACCGTCAGGGCAAGCGCAAGCGGACCCGTGCCGGTTACGGCAAGCGCAAGAACACCAAGCGCGCGCTCGTGACCCTCTCGGCCGACAGCAAGCCCATCGAGATCTTCGGGGGCCCGGTCGCGTAAGCGCCTGGGAATCCAGAAAGTAGAGAAGACTCATGGCAATCCGTAAATACAAGCCGACAACCCCGGGTCGTCGTGGCTCCTCGGTGTCCGATTTCGCCGAGATCACCCGCTCGACCCCCGAGAAGTCGCTGCTGCGTCCGCTGCACAAGACCGGTGGCCGTAACGCGCAGGGCCGCATCACCACCCGCCACAAGGGTGGTGGCCACAAGCGTGCCTACCGCGTCATCGACTTCCGTCGCCTCGACAAGGACGGCATCCCGGCCAAGGTCGCTCACATCGAGTACGACCCCAACCGCACCGCCAACATCGCGCTGCTGCACTTCGCGGACGGCGAGAAGCGCTACATCATCGCGCCCAAGGGCATTGCCCAGGGCACGCCGATCGAGTCCGGCGCCGGCGCGGACATCAAGCCCGGCAACAACCTGCCGCTGCGCTCGATCCCGACCGGTACCACCATCCACGCGGTCGAACTGCGTCCGGGTGGCGGCGCCAAGCTGGCCCGCTCGGCCGGCATGAGCATCCAGCTGCTGGGTAAGGAAGGCGCCTACGCCGTCCTGCGTATGCCCTCCGGCGAGATCCGTCGCGTCGATGTGCGCTGCCGCGCCACCATCGGCGAGGTCGGCAACGCCGAGCAGTCGAACATCAACTGGGGCAAGGCCGGCCGCATGCGGTGGAAGGGCGTTCGCCCGACCGTCCGTGGTGTGGTCATGAACCCGGTCGACCACCCGCACGGTGGTGGTGAGGGTAAGACCTCCGGTGGTCGCCACCCGGTCTCCCCGTGGGGCAAGCCCGAGGGCCGCACCCGCAAGCCCAACCGTCCGAGCGACAAGCTCATCGTCCGCCGCCGCGGCAAGAAGCGTTAAGGAGGAGGTTAGAAATGCCACGCAGCCTGAAGAAGGGCCCGTTCGTCGACGATCACCTCCTCAAGAAGGTGGACGTTCAGAACGAGAAGGGCACGAAGCAGGTCATCAAGACCTGGTCGCGTCGTTCCACCATCATCCCCGATTTCATCGGGCACACGTTCTCGGTGCACGACGGCCGCAAGCACGTGCCGGTGTTCGTGTCGGACAACATGGTTGGACACAAGCTCGGTGAATTTGCGCCGACCAGGACGTTCAAGAGCCACGTCAAGGACGATCGGAAGAGCAAGCGGCGATGAGCACTGAAACTCAGAATCAGACCGCGCGCGCTACCGCCAAGCACGTGCGCGTGACGCCCATGAAGGCCCGTCGTGTTGTGGACCTGGTCCGCGGCAAGAGCGTTGCGGACGCGCTGAACATCCTGCGGTTCGCCCCGCAGGCCGCCAGCGAGCCGGTCGCCAAGGTCGTGGCTTCGGCCGCCGCCAACGCGACCAACAACCTCGGCCTGAACCCGGCCACCCTGGTCATCTCGACGGCTTTCGTCGACGAGGGCGCGACCATGAAGCGTTTCCAGCCGCGGGCCCAGGGCCGTGCGTTCCGGATCCGCAAGCGCACCAGCCACATCACCATCGAGGTCGAGAGCGTGCCCACCGTCGGCGCTGCCACTCGTAGCCGCCGGAACGGAGGGGAGAAGTAAATGGGACAGAAGATCAATCCCCACGGCTTCCGCCTCGGCATCACCACCGACTGGAAGTCGCGCTGGTACGCCGACAAGCAGTACAAGGAATACGTCGGAGAAGACGTCAAGATCCGCAAGCTTCTTGCCACCGGCATGGAGCGCGCGGGCATCTCGAAGGTCGAGATCGAGCGCACCCGTGATCGCGTCCGTGTGGATATCCACACCGCGCGTCCGGGCATCGTGATCGGCCGTCGTGGCGCCGAGGCCGACCGCATCCGTGCCGAGCTGGAGAAGCTCACCGGCAAGCAGGTGCAGCTGAACATCCTCGAGGTCAAGAACCCCGAGTCCGATGCGCAGCTCGTCGCCCAGGGTGTGGCCGAGCAGCTGTCGAACCGTGTGGCGTTCCGTCGCGCGATGCGCAAGGCCATCCAGTCGGCCATGCGTTCGCCGAACGTCAAGGGCATCCGCGTGCAGTGCTCGGGCCGCCTCGGTGGCGCCGAAATGTCGCGCTCGGAGTTCTACCGCGAAGGCCGTGTGCCGCTGCACACCCTCCGCGCGGACATCGACTACGGCCTGTACGAGGCCCGCACCACCTTCGGCCGCATCGGCGTGAAGGTGTGGATCTACAAGGGCGACATCGTCGGTGGCAAGCGTGAGGTCACCGCCTCCGCCGCGCCCGCCGGCGACCGTGATCGTCCGCGTCGTGAGCGGCCGAGCCGCCCGCGTCGCTCGGGTGCCCAGGGCACGACCGCGACCAGCACTGAGGCCGGACGCGCCGCGACTGCTGTCGCGGATGCTCCGGCAGAGACGACCCAGGAGGGCTGACCTATGTTGATGCCTCGCAAGGTCAAGCACCGTAAGCAGCATCACCCCAGCCGTTCGGGCATGTCCAAGGGCGGCACCTCGGTTGCGTTCGGTGAGTACGGCATCCAGGCTCTGGAGCCCGCTTACGTGACCAACCGTCAGATCGAGTCGGCGCGTATCGCGATGACCCGCCACATCAAGCGTGGCGGCAAGATCTGGATCAACATCTACCCCGATCGCCCGCTCACCAAGAAGCCGGCCGAAACCCGCATGGGTTCCGGTAAGGGTTCGCCGGAGTGGTGGATCGCGAACGTGAAGCCCGGTCGGGTCATGTTCGAGATGTCCTACCCGAATGAGGAGACCGCTCGTGAGGCCCTGCGCCGCGCGATGCACAAGCTCCCCATGAAGTGCCGCATCGTGACGCGAGAGGAGCAGTTCTGATGGCTACCGGAACTCCGGCTGCAGAGCTGCGCGAGCTGACCGAAGAGGAGCTCGTCGCGAAGCTGCGCGAAAGCAAGGAAGAGCTGTTCAACCTGCGCTTCCAGATGGCGACGGGCCAGTTGCAGAACAACCGTCGTCTGCGTGTGGTCCGTCACGAGATCGCGCGTATCTACACGGTCATGCGTGAGCGCGAGCTCGGCCTGGCCACCGGTCCTGAAGGCAAGGGAGACGCCGCATGAGCGACGTAAAGGGCCCGGCCAAGACGCCGGCCAAGGCGGAGGAGCGGGGCCAGCGCAAGACGCGCATCGGCTACGTCGTCTCCGACAAGATGACCAAGACCATCGTGGTCGAGCTCGAGGATCGCGTGAAGCACAAGCTTTACGGCAAGATCATCCGCTCCACCTCGAAGGTGAAGGCGCACGACGAGAACGAGATCGCCGGCATCGGTGACCGCGTGCAGCTGATGGAGACCCGTCCGCTGTCCGCCACCAAGCGCTGGCGTCTGGTCGAGGTGCTGGAGAAGGCCAAGTAAGGTCGGCTCTGCCTCGACGACAGTCGAAATACGAAGGCCCGCTTCCCGATTGGGAGGCGGGCCTTCGTCGTTTCCGGGTTCGGTCAGAAGCTGCCCATGTCGGCCGACAGCCAGTTCTCGGGGGTCATGTACACGGCCACCTGCTCGCCGTGTGATTCCGCGAACTTCAGGTACTCCTCGACGGCGGCGGGCGGCAGATAGCGCGCGGCCATCTCCCGATGCTGTTCGGGCGTCATCTCGGTGACCTTGGTGATGGGTCCCTCGACGGTCACGTAGCGGACGGTGGGTTCCACGACCTGCACCATGAGGCTGAAGCGCCCCGCGGATTCCAGGGCGCGCATCTTGCGGGATTCGGGTCCGGTGAGGATCCAGAGATCGCCGCCGGGGGTGTACTGGTACCAGATGGGCAGGTTGAGTGGCGCCCGCCCGGGCTTCTCGGTGACGGCGAGCGCGCCGATGAGCGGCTGCGCGAGGAATTCCTGTCGATCTGCAATCGTCAGTGCCATGGGTCCCACAGTACTGAGAACGGGTGTGGATTCGGCCCGTCAGCGGGCCGGGGTGTGCAGGGCCTCCACCGTCCGGACCAGGGGAGCGAGTTCGGGGGAGAGCGCGGCCTCGTCGAGGGCCGCGCGTAAAGCCGCGTCGTTCGTCGGGCGGGCCTGTTCCAGGAGTGCGCGGCCGGTGTCGGTGACGTTGGTGTAGATGCCGCGGCGATCGTGGGGGCACAGGTAGCGGGCCAGCAGGCCGCGGTCCTCGAGCCGGGTGACCAGGCGGGTCGTGGCGCTCTGGGAGAGCACGACCGCGTCGGCGACCTGTTTCATCTGCAGCATGCCGCCGTCGCCGGTGTGCTGGCGGGAGAGCACGTCGAGCAGGGAGTACTCGCGCACGCTCAGTCCGTGCCCGGCCTGCAGGGCCCGCTCGATATGGGCCTCGATGCGGCCGTGCAGCAGCGAGAGCGCGCACCAGCCCTGGGCGAGTGCGGTCATGGCGGGATCCGTGGCGGTCATGGCGTTTCCTCTGTTCGGAGCGGCGATCACCAGGATAGACGATTTTCGAGATTGCCCGCGCTTGCATATATCGCGCGTGTGCAACTATTGTGTGTGCAATAACAAGCTCATGCAATCGTCTGGAAGGTGTTCCCATGCCGCTCGCGCTGCTGGCTCTCGCAATCGGAGCCTTCGGAATCGGCACCACCGAATTCGTCATCATGGGCCTGTTGCCCGAGGTCGCGGGGGACTTCGGGGTCTCCATCCCCACCGCGGGCTGGCTGGTCACCGGGTACGCGCTGGGCGTCATGGCCGGCGCGCCCGTCATGACCGCCCTCGGCACCCGCGTCTCGCGCAAGCGCATGCTGATGATCCTCATGGGCCTGTTCGTCGCGGGGAACCTGATCTCGGCGATCGCACCGGTCTTCGGCGTGATGCTCGCCGGCCGCGTGGTCGCCTCGCTCGCGCACGGCGCGTTCTTCGGCATCGGCGCGGTGGTCGCCGCCGAACTCGTCGCCCCGGACAAGAAGGCCGGGGCCATCGCCATGATGTTCACCGGCCTGACCGTCGCCAACGTGGTGGGCGTGCCGCTGGGTACGATCGTCGGCCAAACCCTGGGCTGGCGCGTCACTTTCGTGATCGTGGCGCTGCTCGGCGTAGTGGGGCTGGCGGGCATCGCCAAGCTGGTGCCCGAGCAGCCGGTCCGCGAGCGGGTGCTCCTGCGCCGGGAACTGGCCGCCTTCAAGAACATTCAGGTGCTGCTGGCCAACGCAATGACGGTGCTCGGCTTCGGCGCGGTGTTCGCGGCCATCACCTACATCGCCCCGATGATGACCGAGATCGGCGGTTTCGCGGACACCTCGGTGCCCTGGCTGCTGGTCCTGCTCGGCCTGGGCATGGTGGTCGGCAACCTGGTGGGCGGCAAGTACGCCGACCGCCACCTGATGCCGATGCTCTACATCTCCCTCGGCGCCCTGACCCTCACCCTGGCCCTGTTCACCGGGACCGCGCACAGCAAGCCCCTGGCGGCGATCTCGGTATTCCTCATCGGTGCACTGGGTTTCGCCTCGGTGCCGTCCCTGCAGAAGCGCGTACTGGACCACGCCCAGGCGGCCCCCACCCTCGCCTCCGCGGTGAACATCGGCGCCTTCAACCTCGGCAACGCCCTGGCCGCCTGGCTCGGCGGCCTGACGATCGCCGCGGGCCTGGGCTACACCGCCCCCAACTGGGTGGGCGCGGCCCTGGCAGCCTCCGCCCTGTCCCTGGCGGTCCTGGCCGCGGCCCTCGAACGCCGCTCCGCCGCAACCGTTTCCGCGACGACCACGGACGATCGAGTCCTCGTCCACTCCTGATCGCGGCGAAGGCCGTTGGCGCGGAAAGCATTACGCCTTCCGCGTCATCGGCCGCGATGCGGCCTTGTCAGCCCTTTTTGCCTGGGACCCCGAAGCGATTCTTCGCGGGACGGTTGGTCGCCGCGCGGCGCTCGGCCTCCTTGTTCTTCACGCGCTCGGCCTCGGCCTGCACGGTGCGCAGGTTCTCGCGCTCGCGCAGCAGCCACTCGGGCGACTCGGCGATCAGGGCGTCGATCTCGGCGGTCGTGAGCGCGTCGGCGACGCCCGCACGGCTCAGGCCGGAGTTGGAGATGCCGAGTTTGCGGGCGGTCACGTCGCGGGGGAAGGGGCCGGTGGCGCGCAGGTCGGTCAGCCACTGCGGCGGGTTGGCGCGCAGCTCCTCGAGCTCGCCGCGGGTGATGGGTGAGTTCCGGAACTCCTCGGGCGTGGCGGGAAGGTAGACGCCGAGCTTGTCGGCCGCGGTCAGCGGCTTCATGGTCTGGTTGTTCTTGTCCGGGCTCACTGATCAAGGGTATCGGGGGCCGGTGGGCACCTGTGCACAGGGCGGTGTCGCGGTGCAATAACCTGGGTGGAATGAGCCGGTTCTCCTCGATCGACGTCACGCGTCTGCGCTGGTTCGTGGCGGTTGCGGAAGAGTTGCACTTCGCGCGGGCCGCGCGCGCCCTCGGCATCTCCCGCCAGCGACTGAGCGGAACGGTCATCGAATTGGAGGCAGAACTCGGGACCAAGCTCTTCGTTCCGGGCGCGCAGCCGACCGAGCTCAGCGCCGACGGCCAGGAACTGCTGACGGCGGCGCGGGAGATCCTCGCGAATGTCGTCGAGCCCGAACCCGTTGCGGCGCAGGGAGAACGGCTGCGCGTAGGTTTCGTGCCGGGCGTGACGGTCACCAAATGGGATCGCATCTGGCGCGAGCGCTTTCCGGACATCCCCGCCGAGATGATCCCGGTGCCCATGCGCGAGCAGGAGGCGGCGCTGCGCGAGGGCGCCGTGGACATGTGCTTCGTCCGGCTGCCCATCGACCGCGAGGGCCTGGACGTCATCCCGCTCTATCGCGAAGTGCCCGTGGTGGTCGTGCCCAAGGATCATCCGCTCTCGGTCTTCGAGCAGATCGGCCTGGCCGACCTGGCCGACGAGCGCATGCAGGACGCCGACGACCTGGACGAGGCGGCCATGACCATGGAACTGGTGGCCGCGGTCAGCGGCGCCGCGATCGTCCCGCATTCGATCGCGCGCCTGCACACCCGCAAGGACCTGGTCTACCGGACCGTCATGGGTGTGCCCGAGACCGAGATCGCCCTGGCCTGGCCTGCCGCGGCGACCACCGAACTGGTGGAGGAGTTCGTCGGCGTGGTGCGCGGCCGTTCCGCGCAGAGCTCGCGATCCCCGTCGGGTCAGCGCAAGCCCGCGCGAGCGCAGCAGCCGGCCAAGGCGCGCTCGGGCGGTGCGAAGAAGGCCGTCGGCAAGAAGCCGCAACCGGGCGGCGCGAAGGCGAAAAGCGCTGGGGCGCAGAAGAAACAGGGTAAGAAGCGCGGCCGCTAGCCGCGGGTGGGGCTCGGAGCCCGCCTCCTCGTGCGTCGAGGGGGCGGGCTCTCGTCGTCTCGGGGGCTCGACTCCGGGAAAGTTCAGGGTCGACTGAGGGTTGCGCTATACGTATACGTCTACTTATAGTGTTTTCAGGCGAGGGGGAACCCTGGCACCAACTCCATCCGGAAGCCCTGTGGCGCAAGGGGAATCGAGCTGGGTGCCGTGTCGTACAAGCATGCCTATATGCGCATCCACGCACTAGAAACGTCAACCAGCAGTTGACTATTCATATCCAGTCAACCTATGGTTGACGAACCAAATCCGGGAGCAACCCATGGACATCGATATGCAGAAAACCGCCGGCGAACCCACCCCGGGCACCGTCGTCACGCAGGCCGAGCCGGAGGGCCTGCGCACCATCGAACTGCGCGTCGGCCCCGGCGGCGGGCGCCGGCAAACCTTCGTCGGCCGCGACATCGCCGAATCGCATCGCGTCACCAAGGTGGGCGCCGAGGCGATCCGGGTGTACCTCAGCAAGAAGGGCAAACTCGTGGTGCACCGCCACCACATCGAGTGGGCCGAGTTCACCGCCGTCACCCGGCGCGCGTTCCGCGACAAGAAGACCGAGTTCACCACCGCCCGCGAGAGTTCCGGTCAGGCGGATCTGGCCGCGATCACGCACTGGGCCAAAGGTTTCCGGGACTGGCGCGACATGCTCGGTCTCGGTGACGATGGATACGGCGACTTCACCGTCGACATCGTGGACGAGCCGGACCGGCTGCGGGATCTGGTACCGGAGAAGGTCTTTCGCATCGTCGTCGACGTGCTCGAGAACCCCGCCGCCCAAGTGCTCGACATCTGAATCCGCCGAAACAATCGAATAGTACGGCCGAACCTCGAAGGGATCGCTTCGCATGTTCTCCCGACTCGGACGCCTCGTCGTCGCGCAACCGTGGGCGGTGATCGGCGTCTGGCTGATCGCCATCGTCGCGGTGGCGGGGCTGGCTCCGAAGCTGACCGCGACCACCGACCAAGCCGACTTCCTGCCCTCGCACTACGAATCCATCCGGGCGATGGAGTTGCAGGAGAAGGCATTTCCCAACAGCGCCACCCCGGCCGCCCTCATCGTTTTCGCCCGGGCCGACGGGGCACCGCTCACCGAGACCGACGCCGCGTCCGTGGCCGCCATCGCCGGCGCGCTCGGCGAACGCAAGGTCGAGGACGTCACCACCGTGCAGGCCACGCCGCCCTCGCAGAATCGCCTGGTGCAGGTGGTCGCGGTCGGCATGACCAAGATCTCGAGTCCGGAGGACACCCGGCAGAGCGACGCCGTCAAGGATCTGCGCACCGCGCTGCGGGAACAGGTCGAGGGCACGGACCTGAACGCCGGCATCACCGGTCCGGCCGCCCAGGGCCTGGATCAGCAGGAGTCGAGCGAGAAAGGCATGGCCATCATCGCCATCGCCACCATCGTGCTGATTCTGGTGCTGCTGCTGGTCATCTTCCGCAGTCCGGTCATCGCGCTGCTGCCCATCGTGGTCATCTTCGGCATCTCGTCCATGGTCGGCGGACTGCTCGCCATCGTGAGCAAGGCCTTCGACCTGAAGATCGACAGTTCGGTGCAGTCGCTGCTGATCGTCGTGCTCTTCGGCGTCGGCACCGACTACATCCTGTTCCTGATGTTCCGCTACCGCGAACGACTCCGGGCCGGTGAGGATCCCAAGACGGCGATGATCAGCTCGGTGACCCGGGTCGGCGAGGCCATCACCTCGGCGGCCGCGGCGGTCATCATCGCCTTCGGCGCGCTCACGCTGTCCACGCTCGGCATGTTCCGGTCGATGGGCCTGGCGCTGGCCATCGCGGTGGCGGTCGCGCTGCTGGCGGGGCTCACCCTGATCCCGGCGATCGTCTCGCTGCTCGGCACCAAGGTGTTCTGGCCGTCCAAGGCGTGGCAGCACGAGCCCGTGGGCGCGCGTTTCGACGCCATCGGGAATTCGCTGGGCCGGCGGCCCGGGCTGTACGCGGTCGCCTCCGGCGGTGTGCTGGTGCTGTTGGGCGTCTTCGCCTTCGGCTTCAACCCGACCTTCGACCTGTCCTCGGGTTCGACGTCGAGCGCGTCCGAATCCACGGTCTACGGTGAGGAACTCCTCAAGGGCATGCCCGCGGGCAGCACCCAGCCCTCGCAGGTCTACCTCCGGGCGGACCAGGGCGTGCTGGGCGCGGATCAACTCGGCGCGTATCGCACCGCGCTGGCGGCGGTGCCGGGCGTCGGTCAGGTCGGCGAGCCGGTGCTCTCGGCGGACAAGGGCGTGGCCGAGTATCAGGTGACGCTCACGGACGCACCGGAATCCGATGCCGCGGCCGACACGATGAAGGGCGTGCTGCGGGACACCGCGCACGACGCGGCGCCCGCGGGCACCACGGCCGTGGTCGGCGGCATGACCTCGATCTACGTGGACTTCCAGGCGGCCATGAACCGGGACTACCGGGTGGTCTTCCCGGTGGCGGCGGTGCTCATCATGATCGTGCTCGGGTTGCTGCTGCGCAGTCTCGTCGCGCCCTGGTACCTGATGGCCTCGGTCTTCCTCGGCTTCGCGGCCACGCTGGGCGCCGCGGTGCTGGTGTTCCAGCACCTGCAGGGGGATTCGGGCCTGATCTTCACGCTGCCGATCATCATGTACCTGTTCGTGGTCGCGCTCGGCACCGACTACAACATCCTCATGGTGGCGCGCCTGCGGGAGGAGGCCCGCGAGGGTCACGACCCGCATCGGGCGGCGGCGCTGGCGTTCAAGCACGCCGGCCCGACGGTGGCCGCGGCCGGTGTCATTCTCGCGGGCACCTTCGCCTCGATGATGCTGGCGGGCAACAACGTGCTCTCGCAGATGGGGTTCGCCATCTCGGTCGGCATCACCATCGCGGCGTTCGTCATGGCGATGTTCTTCACCCCGGCGGTGACCGCGCTCATCGGCCGCGCCGCCTGGTGGCCCGGGCACGGTGGTGACGCCCGGCCGAACACGGCGACGGTGACCCTGGGCAAGCGGGAGCAGGACGCCGCGCACCGGTAGCTCGCGCCGCGAGATCCCGTCATCGGGCCCGCTTCCTTCGGGAGGCGGGCCCGATTTACGCGCCCGTGACCACGTATCAAGCCAGGTCACACGAGTTTGACAGGAACTTGTTTCAGTTTTTCGGGCAAAGTGCCCCATAGTGAACTGGACAACCGATACAGTTCGCCGACCGCACACAACGCGGGCAGGCATCGAGGAGTGACATGAAGCAGTCCGTGACCACGCGCATGGCCCGGCGCGCCGGCGTCGGGGCGACCGCCCTGGCCGCGCTCGGCTGTTCGGTGGCGATGGCCGCCCCCTACGCGGGCGCCGTTCCCACCGGCATCTCGGTCAACGCCGACAAGATCTACGCGGCCTGCACCTACGAGATCACGGCCACCTACGACCACTGGTTCGAGGCGTGGTTCTACGACAACGGCCTGGTCATCGCCGGTAGCCCGGTCAAGCCGTCCGGCGGCAAGGCCACGATCCAGTGGACGCCCAAGAAGGCCGGCACGCACACCATCTCGACCCTGCAGGGTTCGGCGTGGGAGTTGAAGGTGAACGTGCTGCAGCCGACCCTGACCGGCAGCGCCACCTGCGGCGCGAGCCCGCTGGGCTTCCTGGGTTCCTGACCCTCAGACCCGGTTCGGTGTGGCCCGACCACGCCGAACCGTCCGGGCCAGGCTGACGCCATTCCTCTGTTCCCTGGTCAGCCTGGCCCTCCCTGTTGTCGGGGGTCGCTCAGCTCAGGGTCGTGTGCCAGACCAGGGCCGCGGCCAGCGCGCCCGCGCCGTTCACCGACCAGTGCAGGGCGATGGGCGCGAGCAGGCTGCCGCTGCGCCGGCGCAGCCAGGTGAAGACCGCGCCCGCGGCCGCGGTGGCGATCACCGCCAGTGCGATACCGGCGATCTGGCCGGCGACGCCGCCGCCCAGGAATCCGCTCAGCCCCTTGTTGCCGCTGGTCAGTCCGAGCGACGACGCGATGTGCCAGAGCCCGAAAAGCATTGATCCGGCCGCGAATACGCCGCGCGCCCCGTAGGCGCGATCGAGGGTGCCGTGCAGGACGCCGCGGAAGGCGAGCTCTTCCGGGATGGCCGTCTGCAGCGGAATGACGATCATCGACGCGATGAGCGCGCCGGAGATGGTGGCGTAGCGATCGGCCAGGAAGAACGGCCGCGTCACCGGCAGGATCGCGCCGATGGCGACGACCGTGAGCACGAGCCCGACCGCGCCGAGGGCCCAGAGCGAGCCCTGCCGCCAGTGTCGCGGGGAGAGTCCGAGTTCGGACCAGGCCAGTCCGCGGCGCCGGACCATCGCCAGCAGCACTACCGCGGCAATCGGAACCGAGACGATGCTGGCCCAGGGGGTCGTGAAGTGCGCGATGAGATTCGTGCAGGTCAGGACGACGACAACGACCGCCACATCGATGTAGGCGTGCATGCGATGGCGGGGCTGTTCGGTCGGGGCCGGGAGGACAGCGACCGCACCGTTATCGTTCTGAGACATCTCGGCCAGTGTACGTAGCAATTCTGAGCGCGCACTTCGAATGTGGGTAATACCGCTCGGTTCGCTCGAATCAGCCGGTCGTAGCCGGCCCGTTCCAGCCCGCGAAATCGTCCCAGGCCTGCAGGGTGCGGCCGGTTTCGAAACGGCGCGGGGCGCCGGTCAGTGGATCGGTGAATTCGAGTGCGCAGGCGAGCAACTGGAGTGGGCGGGTGTAGTCGTCCACGGGTTTGTCGGTGAGCTCGGGGTAGAAGTCGTCGCCCAGGATCGGGATACCCAGGCCGTTCATGTGCAATCGGAGCTGATGGGTGCGCCCGGTCGCGGGCGACAGGCGATACCGGCCGAGTCCGTCGCGCTGATCGAGCAGCTCGATCCGGGTCTCGGCGTTGGGCTCGCCGGGCTCCTCGTACGCCTTGAGCACCTGCCGCTCCTTGACGATGCGGCTCACCACCGTGCGGGGCAGGTCGAGGGCGGGGTCGAACCGGGCGATGGCCTCGTACTCCTTGCGGACCACCCGCCGGTGGAACATGGTCTGGTACGCGCCGCGGGCGGCCGGGTCGACGATGAACATGACCAGTCCGGCGGTGACCCGGTCGAGCCGGTGCGCCGGCACCAGGTCCGGCAGCTCGAGGTCGCGGCGCAGCCGCACGAGCGCGGTCTGCAGGATGTGCTGCCCGCGCGGGATGGTGGACAGGAAGTGTGGCTTGTCGATGACGAGCAGCCGCTCGTCGCGGTGCACGATGCCGATCTCGAACGGCACCTCGGCCTCGTCGGGCAGGTCGCGGTGGAACCACACCGCGCCGCCGGGCACGTAGGCCGCGTCCGGCGCGATGGGCCCGTCCAGGTCGACGATGCCGCCGCTGCGCAGCAGTTCGTCGATGCGCGCCGGGTCCACGCGCGGCAGGCGTTCCACGAGGTGGTCGCGGATGGTCGTCCACGTTCCGTCCTCGGGCAGCCGCAGCCGCGCGGGGTCCAACCCGTGCCGCTTGGGTAGCGGCGGCTGCTGCCTGCGTCTCACCGATAGGACCCTAGTGGGGTCAGTACCCGCGCAGTTTGTCGGGAGTGATGCGGACCAGGGTGTTGTATTCGGCGAAGAACGCCTCGGCCGTGAAGTTCAGGCTCGCGAGCCCGCCGGTGTACTTCTCGGTGTAGTCGGCGATCTCCGCGGCGGTGGCGGGCTCGGTCGCGATGTGCGCGTCGCCGACGAAGATGGCGAAGTCGCCGCCGTCGAAGGTGGAGTTGAAGTTCAGCGAGACGCGCGGCTGCCGGGCGATGTTGCGCAGCTTGGCCTGTCCGGGCTTGCTGAAGAGCAGGAATTCGGTTCCGTTCCACAGGAACCAGACCGGGTTGGGCTGCGGGGTGCCGTCGGCCCCGGTCGTGGTGAGCCAGATGACATTGTCGCGTTGCAGGCGCGCGGCGACCCGTGCGCCGAAATCGGTGGAGGCGTCGATGAGCGGTGCGTGAGTGGTCATATCAGGCGACAACGCGGCTGCGTGGGCGGCGATTCCGGATCGCCGACGCCGATTCCTTGCCGGCGCGGCCCGAACGTGGCCCCACAAAATTAGGTAAGCCTATGCAACTATAACCGGAGCGGTGGTTACCCACTGTGGACAACAGTGGGCAACCGTGACAGGCGGGAGAACCGGTGGACACAGTTCTGGTGGTCGGGGCGGGTCCGAAAGCCCTTGCCGTAGCGGCGAAGTCGCAGGTGTTACGAAAGCTCGGGTTGCCCGCGCCACGCGTCGTGGTGGTGGAATCGCATGCGGTGGGCGGAAACTGGCTGCCCAGCGGCGGCTGGACCGATGGGCAGCATCGGCTCGGCACGAGCCCGGAGAAGGATGTCGGGTTCCCGTACCACTCGACCTGGGCGCGCGGGCGCAATCGCGAGATCGACGCGGCCATGCGGCATTTCAGCTGGAACGCCTTCCTGATCGAACACGGCACCTACGCCGAGTGGATCGATCGCGGCCGGCCCGCGCCCCAGCATCACGTCTGGGCCAAGTACCTGCAGTGGGTGGGCCGCGGGACGGACATGGAACTGATCGCGGGCAGCGTCACCGGCATCGCCGCGGCGGCGGACGGCTGGCTGGTCACGGTCGCCGACGCCGACGGCGGCGACAGCGAAATCGATTGTGACGCGGTCATGATCACCGGCCCGGGCCGCAGCGACCGGGCCTTCAGTGCGCATCCGAAGGTGCTGAGCATTGCGCGCTTCTGGGATCTGGCCGGACGGCGGCAGTTGCCCCCGTCCTCGCGGGCGGCGGTGATCGGCGGCGGCGAGACGGCGGGCTCGGCGCTGGACGAGCTGGTGCGGCACGAAATGCTCACGGTCTCGGTGATTTCGCCGAACGCGACCCTGTACACCCGGGGCGAGAGCTTCTTCGAGAACTCGCTGTTCAGTGATCCCACGAAGTGGGGCACGCTCGGCGCCGACGAGCGTCGCGACGTGATCCGCCGGACCGATCGCGGGGTGTTCTCGGTGCGCGTGCAGGAAACGCTGCTGGGCGACAACCGGGTTCATCATCTGCAGGGTAGGGTGACCGCGATGTCCGATCAGGACGGGCAGGTCGCGCTGACCCTGGCCAACGATCGGCGTTCGGATCAGGTGCACGCCTTCGATCTGGTGGTCGATGCCATCGGCGGGCAACCGCTGTGGTTCCTCGATCTGTTCGACGCGACAGCGACGGATCTGCTCGAACTGGCGGTGGGCGGGCCGCTCACGCAGGCGCGCATCGAGAACGCGATCGGCTACGACCTGGCCGTATCCGGGCTGGGCGCGAAGCTGTATCTACCGAATCTGGCGGCGCTGGCGCAGGGCCCCGGTTTCCCGAATCTCAGTTGCCTGGGCGAACTTTCGGATCGGGTGCTGATGCCGGAGCCGGTGGGGCGGAGGCTCCGGGCTCACGAGCGGGCGGGATCGAACCGCTAGCCCGACGGCGAAAGTCGCTGTGGCAGTGTGCGTTTCGATCGAAAGTTGTGGAACCGACCGAAACCTGCCCGAACCAATTGAGGAGAGCCCATGGTAATGCTCGGCACCGTGCACTGTTCGGAGGCCGGGGGCGGGTGCACCGCGTCCCGCCCGAACAAGGATTTACCGCGGTGAGCCGCGCCGGAGCCGAGGTGCGCGGCACAGTGGTGGAGCCGCGACCGCTGTCGGCCGGGCAGCGCCGGATGTGGTTCCTGCAGACCCGCGATCCGCTCGATACGACCCTGAACATCTGTGTCGCCTACCGGCTTTCGGGCGATCTCGACGAACTCCGGCTCCACGCCGCGTTCACCGCGGTCTATGCCCGGCACGACATCCTGCGCACCACGTACGGCGTCGACGCCGACGGCGAGCCCTTCCAGGTCCGCGCCCACACCGCCGAGGTGCCCTGGCAATACCACGATCTCACCGAGCTGCCCGAGACCGGCCGCGCCGTCCGGGTGGAGGTGCTGGCGCGCCGGGAGTTCGCCCGCGCCTTCGACCTGTCCGTCGACGCGCCGTTGCGGGTGAGCCTGCTATGCACCGGCGTTCGCGAGCACGTGCTGCTGCTGTCCGCGCACCACATCTGCTGGGACGACGACTCGTGGGGCGTGCTGTTCGCCGACCTGAACTCCGCCTACCGGGGCGCCGAGAAAGATCCCCTCCCAGCCCAATTCGTCGATCTCGAGGTCCTGGACGCGCCCGCCCCGGATCCCGTGGACATCGACTACTGGCGTACCGCGCTGCGTCACATCCCCGAACCCCTGGAATTACCCGGCGCCGCCGTGCACACCCCCGGTCGCGATGCCGCCCGCTGCACCGTTCCGCTGCCCGCCGGTCTGCTCGACCGGCTGGACGACTTCGCGCGCGCCCACGCGGTGAGCCCCTTCACGGTGCTGCTCGCCACCTATGCCGCCCTGATCGAGCGCTACACCGCGGCGGGCGATTTCCTCATCGCCATCCCGGCCACCGAACGCCGCTCCGCCGCGGCCTCGGACCTGATCGGCTATTTCGGCAACACCCTGCTCATCCGCGAAACAATCCACGCCGGAGCGTCTTTCACCGAGGTTGTGGCGGCCACCGCGCAGTCCTGCCTGGCGGCTTTCGCCCGCCGGGGCGTGGGCATCGACCGGGTGGTGCGCGAGGTGAATCCCGAGCGCACCGGTGGTCGCGACGGCATGGAACACCTGGTGCGGCTGGCGTTCAGCGTGCGCGGGGGCAGCGGTGGCTTCGACCTGGACGGCATCGAGGCGACAAAGCTCGATGAGCCGGGCGCACCGACCGCGCAGGTGCCACTGGCGCTGGCCGTGGTGACCGCCGCGCCGGGCGCGGGTGTCGCGCCCGCGGCCGTGCTGACGGCCGAGTATCAGGTCGACGTGCTCTCCGGCGCGCTGGTGCGGCGCATGCTCGAGCACTTCGTCCACTACCTGGACAGCGCCCTGACCACACCGGATCGTCGCATCCGCACCCTCGACATGCTCGGCCCGGACGCTGCCGCCGAACTCCTGGACCTCTCGCGCGGCCCGTCCGTTCCCCTGGCCCCCACCACGATGGTCGCGCTCTTCGAACGGTCGGTGGTCGCGACCCCGCACGCGACGGCCGTGGTCTCGGACACCGAGCGCCTCACCTACGCCGATCTCGCCACCCGCGTGCACCGCTTGGCGCACCGGCTCATTCGCGAGGGACTCGGCCCCGAGGACATCGTGGGTCTGCGCATGAGCATGTCGGTCGAATTCATTGTGGCGCTGTTCGCGGTGCTCGAGGCCGGCGCGGCCTACCTGCCCATCGATCCGGCGTATCCGCCGGCCCGTATCGAACAGCTGATCGCGGATTCCCGCCCTCGCCTGGTGCTCGACCCCGATACCTTCGCGGTGGCCGAAGCCGACGCCGCGGGTCTGCCCGCGACCGCGCCCACCGACGCCGACCGTGTGCGCCCGCTCCGCCCTTCGCACCTGGCGTACGTCATCTACACCTCCGGCTCCACCGGCCGGCCCAAGGGCGTCCCGGTCGAGCACGCGGCGATCGCCGAGCACGTCACCGGTTTCGTGGCGGAATGGGGGATGACCGCGCGGGACCGGCTGCTGCAGTCCTCCTCGGTGAGCTTCGACGCCTCGCTCCTGGATATCTTCGTCACCCTGGTGCTGGGCGCGCAGCTCGTCGTCCCCAAACCCGATGCCTTCCGCGACATTCGCTACCTCGCCGATCTCATCGCCCGCCACCGCGTGACGGTGCTGCACCTGATCCCCTCCATGCTGAGCACGCTGCTGCTGTTGCCCGAGGTGAGCGAATGGCGTGCCCTGCGCCAGGTTCCGGTGGGCGGCGAGGCGCTGTCCGGCGAGGTCGCCGACCGGTTCGCCACCGTCTTCGACGCGGAACTGCGGAACCACTACGGCCCCACCGAGGCCGTGGTCTGCGCGACCCACATGCCGGTCGAGGGCCCGCAGGGCACGGGCATCGTGCCCATCGGCATACCGAACCAGAACGTGCACGCCTATGTCCTGGACGCGGCGCTCGGTCTGGTGCCCGCCGGTGTCGTGGGCGAGATCTATCTGGGTGGTGCGCAATTGGCGCGCGGCTACCTGGGCCGTCCCGGCGCCACCGCCGAGCGATTCGTCGCCGACCCGTTCACCCCGGGCGCGCGCCTGTACCGCACCGGGGATCTGGCCCGCCGCAACGAGTTCGGCGAGATCGAGTTCGTGGGCCGGGCCGACGAGCAGGTCAAGGTTCGCGGCTACCGCATCGAACCGGGCGAGGTCGAAGCCGCGCTGACCTCGCATCCCACGGTCGGGCACTGCGTGGTGACGGCGATCCGGGATCCGGCCAACGGACCGTCGCTCGCGGCCTACCTGGTTCCCGCGGCCGGGCGGGTCGTCTCGGTCGACGCGGTTCTCGCCCACGCCGCGACGGTGCTCCCGGACTACATGCTGCCCACCGCCTTCGCGGTCATCGACGAGATTCCGCTGACGGTCAACGGCAAGCTCGACCGGCGGGCGCTGCCCGCACCGGTGACCGCCGCCGCCCACCGTTCGCACCGCGCCCCGGCCACCGCCACCGAGCGCCGGGTGTGCGAGATCTACGGTCGGCTCTTCGAACGCCGGGGCGTCGGCGCGGACGACTCGTTCTTCGATCTGGGTGGTCATTCGCTGCTGGCGGCCCGGCTGGTCGCGCGGATTCGCGCGGAGTTCGGCGTGGAGTTCGAGGTCCGGGTCGTCTTCGACGCGCCGACCGTCGCCGAGCTGGCGGCCCTGCTGGTCGCGCACTTCCGTACCGAGTTCGACATCGATCTCGACGCCGCGGCGGCGCGCGACGGTGCCGCCGCGCCGATCCCGAGGCCGACCGGCACACCGAACACCGGAACCTCGGCGTGCGCGCCCTGAGCGCCGCACGCCGACAGACCCCGGGTCGCCGCCACCGGCTGGGGCGGCGGCGACCCGGGTCCGAACGCTCAGTGTGTGATGAGCTGCCAGTCGTCGGGCAGATGCGACGCCGTCACCCGATCGCCCTCCACCGCGAGGTCGATCAGCGCGCCGCCGAGCCGCAGATCGGTGAGCTCGATCCGCCCCCAGCGCGCGGGCAGATGCGGCAGCACCGTCAGCGAGCGGCGCGGCACGTCCGGATCCAGTCCGAGGAACGAGCGCACCAGCAGCAGCGGCGCGGCGCTGGCCCACGCCTGCGGGGAGCAGGAGGTGGGATAGGGCACCGGCGCGGCGAACTTGGAACGCGGGAAACCGCAGAACAATTCGGGCAGCCGGCCGCCGAACGCGGCCGCCGCGTCCCACAGTCCGTCGGCCAGTCGGGTCGCCAGGTCGATGGCTCCCGGGATGTGCCGGTACTTCAGCAGCCCGGCGACGCCGATCGCGGTGTCGTGCGGCCACACCGACCCGTTGTGATAGCTCATCGGGTTGTACGCGCCCATCCGGGAAGACAGTGTGCGCAGGCCGAATCCGCTGTCCATGTCCCCGGCGGCGAGCCGGTCGATCACGATGGCCGCGTGCTCGTCCGAGACGATGCCGGACCACAGGCAGTGCCCGATATTGCTGGTGAGCGCGTCCAGCCGGCGTTTGTTGCCGTCCAGGGCCACGGCGAACCAGCCCTTCTCGGGCAGCCAGAACGCCTCGGCGAACTTGGTGCGCAACTCCGCGGCCCGATCCCGCAGGTGCCCGGATGTGGTTGTGTCACCGAACTCCTCGGCCAGATCCGCGCGCGCCAGCAGGGCGGCGTACACGTAACCCTGCACCTCGCACAGCGCGATCGGCGGTTCGGGCAGGTGACCGAGCACGTCGTTGATGCCGTCGAAACTGTCCTTCCAGCCCTGGTTGATCAGGCCCCGGTCGGTGGCGCGCCGATACTCCACGAAGCCGTCGCCGTCCCGATCGCCGTAGTCGGCGATCCAGGCCAGGGCCGCGTCGGCGGCGGGCAGCAGCGCGCGCACCGCCTCCACGTCCGCGCCCCATCGTCGAGCCTGCGCCAGCAGCATGACGAAAAGCGGTGTCGCGTCGATGGTTCCGTAGTAGGTCTCGCCGCCGAGCACCTGCCCGCTGGCCGGCCCGCGCCGCATCTCGTGCATGATGCGCCCGGGCTGCTCCTCGGTGAGAGGATCCTGCTTCGTCCCTTGCATTTCCGCGAGCTGCTGCATGGTGCCCACCGCCAGTCCGACGTCCAGCGGCAGTGCCATCCACGCGGTCAGCAGCGAATCGCGACCGAACAGCGTCATGAACCACGGCGCGCCCGCTGCCACGAAGGGCCGCCCGCCGCGGGTCTCGTCGTGGATCTGCAGTGCGCCCAAATCGCTTTCGGTGCGGCGCAGCACCCGGGCCAGGTGCGGATCGGAGGCGGTGACGTTGGTGGCGGTATCGCGCCACGCCGCGATCTTGCGACTGGGCTCGCTGAGTTCGTACTGCTCACCCGTGCGCGGTGGTGAGTGCACCGACTGGCCGCCGTGCGTCGGCTGGGCCAGGATCTCGGTCTGCCAGCTCCCGCCGGCCGGGACCACCACCCGCCACGACAGCGAACCGGGCAGTACCACCGGGGTTTCCGAGGACGAGACCGCCAGTCCGCGGGTCCGGTCCGCGCGATCGTTCAGCAGCAGCTCCACGTCGGCGACCATGATCTCTGCCCGCGCGCTGGCGGTGCGGCCCTCCTTGACCGCGAACAGGTCGACGAAGTCGGCGTCGATGTGCAATTGCAGGTCCAGGGCGGTGGTTTCGCGCCCCAGGTTCTCCACCGTGATCGTTTCCCGGAGCCCGTCGGCGACCAGTCGCTCCCGGACCACGAGCACGGTGCTGTCGGCGGCGCCGGCCCGCGGGGGCCGGCGCAGTATGAACCGGGCGGTGAAGGCCTCCGGGTTCAGCACCGAGAGTGGTTCGGGCCGTTGCCCGTCCAGGCGCAACTCCCAGCGGGACAGCACCCGGGCGTCGCGGTAGAACAGGCCGTACGGCGTGCCCGGTTCCACGTCGCCGAGCCGGTCCGATAGACAGAAGGTGCTGCTCTCCACCAGGGTTACCGCACCGCTGAGTCCGCCCAGCGCCGAGGGTTCACCGGTGTTCAGAGCGGCCGGGGCCTCTCCGTTCATAGGAGCCTTCCTGTGTCGTGTCCACGCCCGGCCCGGGTGGCGTCACCGATTCGGCGGCATGGATTGTGGTGCGGCATCGGCGGATCGGGCGTGCACGACGGGGACCCGGTTGCCGCGGTGGTGGTCACGGGCGCGCAGCACGCGGTGATAGATCTCCTCGTACCCCCGGCCCAGGGTGTCCGCCCCGAAGTGCGCGGCCACGTGATCGCGCATGGCCCGCGGATCGTAGGTCCGCACTTCCTTGATGGCGGTGGGGAGTTCGCTCGGATCGTCGCAGACGCGCCCGGTGACGCCGTCCACGATGACCTCGGCGACCGCGCCTCCGCGCAGGGCGACCACGGGCGTGCCGCAGACCATCGCCTCGATCATGACCATGCCGAACGGTTCCTCCCAGCGGACCGGGAACAGCAGGCAACTCGCCCCGGCCAGCAGTGTGCGTTTGGCGGCGGCGTCGGCCATTCCGAACAGGTGATCGCGTTCGGTGAGCAATGGCCTTACCGCACTGTCGAAATACCTCATCTCGGGCGGTTCGGCGCACTTTCCGGCGAGGATCAGCGGGATGTCGGCGGCGTGCGCGGCCTCCAGTGCCAGATGCGGCGCCTTCTCCTCGGTGAACCGGCCCAGGAACAGAGCGTAGTCCTGTTTCTCGGGCCGGAAGGGCCAATCCGGGACACGGAGCGCATTGTGCACGCGTCCAACCCAATTGAGGTCCGGGGCCAGCACGCGCTGTCGATCGCTGATGGCCACCAGGTGCGCGTCCGAGCCGAGCGCGCGATAGTACGGGTACGGATCACCGGTGACCGGACCGTGGACGGTCACCACGGTCGGCAGGCCGAGCGCGCCGTAGACGGGCATGTTGAGCGGTCCGGCGAAGGTGTGGTCGTGCACCAGGTCCAGGCCCTCCAGCAGGGCGAGTTCCTCGATGGCGTGCCGAACCTTCAACGCGTGCAGCACTTCCGGGAAGGGATTGCCCAGGCCGTCCGATTGGATCTCGTCCCACAGCGAGACCAGCCTGCCGCGGGTGCCGTTCACACCCGCGCCGAACAGCGTCACCCGGTGCCCGCGATCGCTGAGCGCGTCGACCAGATCGGCGACCACCGCTTCCACGCCGCCGTACGCCTTGGGTGGTATGTCGAAATACGGTGGGACCACCATGGCGATGCGGAGCTGTTCCCTGTCGGGGAGCGGGAATTCGAATGCGGCAGTTGCCGGGCCGGGCGTCACGTACTCCGTGCGCATAGCCCCTCCTTCCAGAACGCGAGCGTCGACGCCCGGTGTGCGCGGGGCATCGAGACAGGTGATCGTGGTCCGGGAAGACGGCGCGACGACTACAGCACCATTGGTGGGGTCGTCACCGTCGGTCGTTCACGGTGAGACCAGGATCGAAAGGTCCGCCGGTTCGCGTCGTCGCGACGGGCGGCCACTGAGTGATTTCCACGATATCGCCGGAGATCACACATTTCGGGCAGATTGTAATGTTCCGCCGTTTATTCGGAGAAAGTTCAGGCGGCGAAGTCGACGGGATCGCTCGGGTCGTCCAGGTCGAATTCGGAAACATGTGCGGCATTGGTAGATTCGGCCACGTCGAAGACGAGCCAGCCGTCGGCGTTCCAGTGGCCGCGCGCACCGGTCGGGTAGATTCGGCCATCGGGGGCAAAGGGATCCGCGAGTGCGGCGATGTCGGAATCGGCCGCCAGCGCCGCGCCGCCGAGGTACACGTCCCCGGTCACGCCCGGCCCGACCAGGCCCAGCGCCGCGTCGAGCACCAGCACCCGTGCGCCCGGAATGGGGCGCAGCCGTCCGGTGCCGTCCAGCGGGCCGCGCGCGGCGACACCCGCGTATTCCGGTGCGGTGTACGCGAACCCGGCCACCGATCCCGGCGCGATGGAGCCGAGCAGGCCGGAAAGAATTGCCGGGCAGCCGGTTCCGGTGATGTCCCAGCGCCGCACGGTCGGCAGCGCCGGCGCGGGGCGGTCGGCGAGCGCGGCCAGGGTGTGCGCCTCGGCCACCACGTGGGTGGCGGCGCAGGTCGAGATGAGTTCGGCCAGGGCGATCGGATCGTTGCGCTGGGCGGCGGTCGCCAGCACGAGGGTGGCGCCGTCGGCGAGCGCCGCCAGCAGTTCCACCGCGGCGTCGGCGCAATCCCAGGTCGTGGCGAACAGGCGCACGTCGGCCGAACCGTAGGCGGGGTCCACCCGCACCGAACGACAGTCCGCGACCACGGCCCGCCGATCATCTGCGGCGGCGGCCAGCGCGGCGGGGGTCAGCGTGATGCCGGGGGAGTCGAGGATCAGCGCCGAATCGGTGGCGGCGGCGTCCGCGATATCGCGGAACAGCCGGGCCAGGCCGTCGAGCGAGGGGCCCGCGCTGCCGATCGCGCGGCCGTCGAGGCAGCCGTACAGCTCGGCGTAGGTCAGGATGTGCCCGCCGTAGCGGACCGCGGTGCGCACCATGGGCACCCGGCGGCCGCAGTCGATCAGCTTCGTCACCGGCGGCACGTCGTAGAGCTCGACGCCGTTGGCCCACTCGTCCACGAGCCGGTGCCGCTCGACAGCGGTCAGCGCCGGCACCACTTGCTCCATCGCAATCACCCTCGGGACAAATATCTTGATCGACAACTGCACAACGACTGCGCAACTACTTATGCAACCCTAACCTAACGGTTGTGGAACACGATAGGCAGACCTAACGGGAATCGAACCGGCAACATGCCACCGTATCCGGATTGATAATTAGGCTAGGCTCACCTCCGGCTCTCCCGTGCGGGATTGAGCTTTTCTACTAGGAGAGGTCCATCGATGAAGTCGGTCCGCAGTTCACGCGGTTGGACGCGGGCGGCCGTCGCCGCCCTCGCCGGCGCCCTCACCCTCGGATTGGCCGCCTGCGGTAGCGGGTCGGACGAGGCCGGTGGCGGTGGCGAACCCGTCACCATCGCCCACGCCCAGGGCGAGACCACCATCAACGGTGTTCCCGAGCGCGTCGTCACCCTCGGCAACCAGTGGCTCGATTCCGCCCAGGTGCTCGGCGTGCAGCCGGTCGGCTACATCGACAACGTGGCCGTGATCGGCAAGGGCGTCACCCCCTGGGAGCCGGAGTCGCTGAAGCAGGCCAAGGCCCTGGACACCACCGGCAACGTGGTCGAGCAGGTCGCGGCGCTGGCCCCGGACCTCATCCTGGTCGACGCGTTCCTGGCCGACGCCAAGATGTACGGCGATCTGTCCAAGGTCGCCCCGACCATCCCGAGCCTGTCCAAGGATGCCGTCGGCGCCTGGCCGGATCAGGTGCGCGCCCTCGGCAAGGTGCTGCACAAGGACGAGGCCGCGGAGAAGGTCGTCACCGATCTCAACGCGCGCATCGAGGCCATCGGCAAGAAGAACCCGACCCTGGCCGGTAAGACCTTCGTCAGCAGCTGGCTCGCGAGCCCGGCGCAGCTGATGGTGCTCACCGACGCCAAGGATCCCTCCGCCGCGCTGTTCACCCAGCAGGGCATGACCGTTCCGGCCGGCCTCGCCGCCCAGGGTGGCACCGGTGGCCGCCTGTCGCTCTCGCCCGAGCGCCTCGACGAGCTGAACGCCGATCTCGTGCTGGCCGGCTACTCGCCCGGCATGGACGAGAAGTGGAAGCAGCTCCCGGGTTACAACGACCTGCCGTCGGTGAAGAAGAACTCCCTCGTCTTCCTGACCGTGCAGGAGATCACCGCGGTGAACCAGCCGACCCCGCTGTCCCTGCCCTACGTCCTGGACAAGCTGGAGCCCGCCTTCGCGAACGCCGCCAAGTAGGCTCCGCCCGCGTAAGGTTCGACGCTCCACGGCTTTTCGAACACCGCGGTCGTGTCGATATCTCTCGAACACACCCGCTGTGCGCCGGTGCCACCCGACTTCAGGGTGGCACCGGCTTTTCCGGCACCCCGAACGCCCCCTCGGCCCGTAACCATGTCGTACGTGGCTGGGAACATCGGGGCATGAAGGTAGTCGGGGATGATGTTCGGGCGGCGGCGCTGGCGCTGCCGCAGGTTCGGGAACTGTTCGAGTGGGAGATGCCGACGTTCCGGGTGGCGAAGAAGCTCTTTCTGACGCTGCCGGACGGGGAGACGTCCATGGCCGTCAAATGTCCCATCGCCGAGCGGAACGAGCTGGTGCTGGCCGAGCCGAAGAAGTTCTGGGTCGCCGCGCACGAGGCGGGCGGGGCATGGGTCCGGGTCCGGCTCGAAGCGCTGGACGACCTCGACGAACTGGCGGCCATCGTGCTCGATTCCTGGCGGCAGGCCGCCGCGCCGAAGCTGCTGGAGGAACTCGCCGAACGGTGAGAACGCGATACGGCACCCGAGCCGCGGCCCGGGTGCCGTCGATCCGCCGGGAAGTCGCCTACAGCGCGACGCGCTTGTCCGGCGCCAGGAACAGTTTGTCGCTCTCCACCACCCCGAAGGTGGTGTAGAACTCCGGCAGGTTCCGCACGATCTGGTTGCAGCGGAACTCGTTGGGGGAGTGGGTGTCGGTGAGCAGCTCCGCGGTGATCTCGGGGGTCTGGACCTGCCGCCAGCCGCGCGCGTACGACAGGAACAGATCCCGGAAATCGGGATCGGCGTTGCCGTCGCGCTGCTCGGCCACCCGGTAGGCGGCCAGCGCGATCTGCAATCCGCGCAGATCGGCCAGATTCTCACCGAGCGTCAGCTTGCCGTCGACGTGTTCGGGCGGTTCCAGTCCCTCGGGCACCAGCACGTTGTACTGGTCCACCAGTTTCTGCGCGGTCGCGTCGAACGCCGCGCGGTCGGCCGCGGTCCACCAGTCCCGCAGGTTGCCGTCGCCGTCGTACTTGGAACCCTGATCGTCGAAGCCGTGCCCGATCTCGTGCCCGATCGTGGTGCCGATCCCGCCGTAATTCACCGCGCGCGTGGCATGCACATCGAAATTGGGCGACTGCAAATACGCTGCGGGGAAAGCGATTTCATTGTTCGGCGGCGAATAGTAGGCATTAACCGTCTGCGGGCTCATGCCCCATTCGTCCTTGTCGACGGGCTTGCCGAGCCGATCGTTGGCCCGGCGGGATTCGAAGGCCGACATCGCGAGCATGGATTCGACGAGTTTGCCCCGGGTGATGGTGAGCTTGGAGTAGTCCTCCCACTTGTCCGGGTACCCGATCTTGACCCGCATCTTGTCCAGCTTGGCCAGCGCGGCGTCCTTGGTGGCCTGGGTCATCCACGTCGAGTTCCGGAAGTCCTCGCGGTAGGCGGCGAACAGATCGTCCACCATCCGCTTGATCTCGTCCTTGGCCTCGGGCGGGAAGTGCTTCTCCACGTACAGCTTTCCGAGCTGCTCGCCGAGCATGTCGTTGACCGCGGAGACCCCGTACTTCCAGCGCTCGGGCCGCTCCTGCTGCCCGGCCATGACGGTGCCGAAGAAATCGAAGTTGGCGTCGTTGATCCGCTGCGGCAGGTACTTCGCGAAGCCGCGCACCAGGGAGATCTTCAAATACTCACGCCAGACCGCGATGTCGACCTCGCTCCACAGTCGCGCCGCCGCCGGAATGTACGACGGCTGCCCGACCACGATGTCCGCGAACAGCTCCTTGGGCCGGTCGGAGTTGCCCAGTAGCCACGGCTCCCAGTCGAAACCCTTACCGAGCTCGGTCAATTGGGTCCAGGTCATGCGGTTGTACGTGGCGTTGGCATCGCGCATGCGCACGCGATCCCAGTGCTCGGCCGCGATCCGGGTCTCGAGGTCGAACACCCGCTGCGCGATGCCGGCCGCGTCCGCGAAACCCGCTCCGGCGGCGATCTTCTCGAGGTAGACCCGGTAGGCCGCGCGCTTCTCCGCGTGCTCGGGCTTGCTGTAGTAGTCCTGCTCCAGCCCGATCCCGGACTGCCAGACCGAGGGAATGTAGCTGTCGGAATCCTTGCGATCGATGCCGATGCTCAGCGAGACCAGCCCGCCCAGCGGCAATTCCCCCATGACCCTGGCCAATTCGGGCTTGCCCGGCGCCTTGTCGATCTTCTCGAACAACCCCTGCAGCGGCGTCATTCCGAGCTGTTCGATGGTGTCCCAGTCCACGCGCGCGTCGTACAGGTCGCGAATCTGCTGCGCCTCGGACCCCGGCTCCGGGTCGGAGATGCCGTCGATGATGGCCCGCAACTGATCCTGGGTGCGTTCGGCGATCTCCCCGGTGGTGCCGTACGCGACCTTGTCCGGCGGCAGCTTGTACTCGCGCAGCCACTTGCCGTTGACATGCCGGTACAGATCGTCCTGCGCCCGCACCGCCGTATCGGCCCCGGACAGATCCGGCCCCGTCAGCGCGCGCGGCGCCTCGTCCTTCGAACACGAAGCGAGCGCGGCCGCGGCCGGAACCAGCCCCAGGGCGATGAGAAAAGCACGGCGGTCGATCCGCGCCGGACCCGACGAACTCACGTGTGGAACCCTCCCGGTAGCCGAAATTGCTGGCTCGAGGCTACCGGGGATACGGGAACCGCGTCAGAGAGTCACGCGCCGGTCGGGCGCCAGGTACAGCTTGTCGCCCTCGTGCACGCCGTAGGTGTCGTAGAACTCGGCGAGATTGCGCACCACCTGATTGCAGCGGAATTCGGCGGGGGAGTGCGGATCGTTCGCGATCTGATTCTCCAGCGCCTCGGTCGTCATATCGGTGCGCCAGGTCCGCCCCCACGACTCGAACATGGGCCGGAAGTCCGGATCGTCCTTACCATCGCGCTGTTGAACCAGCCGATAGGCCGCCAGCGAGATCTCGAGCCCGCGCAGATCCGCCAGATTCTCGCCGACGGTCAGCTCGCCGTTCACATGCTGATCCGCGGGCAGCCCCTGCGGCACGAGCGCGTTGTACTGCTCGATGAGCTGCTTCGTCTTGGCCTCGAACGCGGCCCTGTCCTCCGGCGTCCACCAGTCCTTCAGGTTGCCGTCGCCGTCATACTTGGAGCCCTGATCGTCGAACCCGTGCCCGATCTCGTGCCCGATGACCGCTCCGCCGGCGCCGTAGTTCACCGCGGCCTGCGCGTCGGGATCGAAGAACGGCGGCTGCAAGAACGCGGCGGGGAACACGATCTCGTTGACGGCCGGGTTGTAGTAGGCGTTCACCGTCTGCGGCGGCATGCCCCACTCGGTCTTGTCGACCTTCGTGCCGAGCCGGTCGAACATGCGGCGCGCGTCGAATTCGTTTGCCGCGATGAGGGATTCGATGAGCTTTCCGCGCGTGACGGTGAGCTTCGAATAGTCCTCCCACTTGTCCGGGTACCCGATCTTGGCGTCGATCTTGTCGAGTTTGACGATGGCGGCCTCGCGGGTCGGCGGCGACATCCAGCCGGAATTACGGAAGTTCTCGCGGTAGGCGGCCTTGAGATCGTCCACCATCTCCAGCGCCCGCTGCTTGGCCGAGGGCGGAAAGTGCTTGTCCACGTACAGTTTTCCGAGCGCCTCGCCGACTGTGCTGTTGACGGTGGAGATTCCGGACTTCCACAGCTCCGGCCGCTGCCGCAACCCCGCCATCTGTTTGCCGAAGAAATCGAAGTACGGATCGGAGACGTTTTTGGGCAGGTAGTTGGCGAACTCGCGAACCAGCCCCAGCTTCAGATAGTCCTTCCAGAGCGGCAATTCGGTCTCGGCCCACAGGTCCGCGGCGCCGGTCACGAAGGACGGCTCGCCCACGTTCACCGTGGCGAACAACTCCTTCGGCCGCTGCGTGCTGCCGACAAGCCAGGTGTCCCAGTCGAATCGAGGTCCGAGCGCGACCATGTCCGACCAGCTCATCGGGTTGTTCGTGGCGTCGGTGTCGCGGGTGCGGACGTTGTCCCAGTGGAATCCGGCGATGCGCGTCTCGAGGTCCACCACCCGGTCGGCGAGGGCGTCCGGGTCGGCGAATCCCGCGCCGGCCGCCATCGCGCGCATGCAGGTCCGGTACCCCGCGAGCTGTTCGGCGTTCTCGGGCCTGCGGTAGTACTGCTCGCCCAGGCCGAGTCCCGACTGCACGACGTACGGCTGATAGGCGTTGGAGTCCGACGGATTCGCCCCGACCCCCAGCCCGATCAGCCCGACCCCCGGCAGCCCGCCCATGACCTCCGCCAGTTCGGGCTTGCCCGCGGCCTGATCGATCCGGTCGAACAGCCCGCGCAGCGGCGTCATACCGAGCTTCTCGATCTCGGTCAGATCCATGCGCCCGTCGTACAGGTCCCGGATCCGCTGCTCGTCGCTGCCCGCCCGCGGGGTGTGGATGCCCTCCACGATCTCCCGCAATTGCTCCTCGACCCGGTCGTTGACCTCGTCGAACGTCCCGAACGACACCTTGTCCGGGGGCAGCTGGTACTCGTCGAGCCACTTACCGTTGACGAACCGGTACAGATCGTCCTGCGGCCGGACGGCCGGATCCGATCCCGACATATCCGGCCCGGCCAGCGTCTTCTTCTGGTCGTCGGGCGAACACGCGGGCAGCAGCGCCGTCGCCGGCAGCACCCCCAGCGCGATCAGGAACCTACGGCGATCGAGAGCGAAGGGGCGCTCATCACTCAACGCGAATCTCCTCTACCGGGGAAAACGGCCATTGCTGAGACGTTGCCGAATCGACGCTAGTGGCTGACCCTGAGCGCGAGCTGAATCGTCGATCCCCCGGCTTGTCCCGGAACCCCCTACCCGATTTCACTCCCACCTGCGGCTTGGCTACACTTGACCGGTTGCCTGCGGGACCTGTACCCGCAATCCGGCCGCGAACCCCCAGTGGTCGATCGGGTTTCCGATCGTAGAACCGCAGGTAGGCGCGCGTTCGGTGGGTAACTGACCATGCTCGTCGGGTCGGCAATCCGGCGCGCATTTCGTCCAGGTCTAGGAGGAGCTGAAGTGATTCAGCAGGAGTCGCGACTGCGCGTCGCCGACAACACGGGTGCCAAGGAGATTCTCTGCATCCGCGTTCTCGGTGGTTCGGCGCGTCGCTATGCCGGTATCGGCGACATCATCGTCGCCACCGTGAAGGACGCCATCCCCGGTGGCAACGTCAAGAAGGGCGAGGTCGTCAAGGCCGTCGTCGTGCGCACCGTCAAGGAGCGTCGTCGCCCGGACGGCTCGTACATCAAGTTCGACGAGAACGCCGCGGTGCTGATCAAGCCGGACAACGATCCGCGCGGCACCCGCATCTTCGGCCCGGTCGGCCGTGAGCTGCGTGAGAAGAAGTTCATGAAGATCGTTTCGCTCGCTCCGGAGGTGCTCTGACCATGAAGGTGCACAAGGGCGACACCGTGATCGTCATCTCGGGTAAGGACAAGGGCGCCAAGGGCAAGGTCATCACGGCCTACCCGGCGACCGGCAAGGTCCTGGTCGAGGGCGTCAACCGGATCAAGAAGCACGTCGCGAATTCCGCGAACCAGCGTGGCGCCAGCTCGGGCGGCATCGTCACCCAGGAAGCGCCGATCCAGGCCTCCAACGTGATGGTTGTCGACTCCGACGGCCAGCCGACCCGCGTGGGTTACCGCACGGATGAGAACGGCAAGCGCGTTCGCATCTCCCGTCGCAACGGGAAGGACATCTGAGATGACTTCGACCGATAACAAGGTGCAGCCGCGCCTGAAGGCGCGCTACCGCGCCGAGATCAAGGACGCGCTGCAGAGCGAGTTCAACTACGACAACGTGATGCAGATCCCGGGTGTCGTGAAGGTCGTCGTGAACATGGGTGTCGGCGACGCCGCCCGTGACGCGAAGCTGATCAACGGTGCGGTCGCCGACCTCACCCTGATCACCGGCCAGAAGCCCGAGATCCGTAAGGCCACCAAGTCGATCGCGCAGTTCAAGCTGCGTGAGGGCATGCCGATCGGCGCGAAGGTCACCCTCCGCGGCGACCGCATGTGGGAGTTCCTGGATCGCCTGATCTCCATCGCGCTGCCCCGTATCCGCGACTTCCGCGGCCTGTCGCCGAAGCAGTTCGACGGCAACGGCAACTACACCTTCGGCCTCTCGGAGCAGTCGATGTTCCACGAGATCGACGTGGACAAGATCGACCGTCCGCGTGGTATGGACATCACCGTGGTGACGACCGCGACCAACAACGAAGAAGGTCGCGCCCTGCTCAAGCACCTCGGCTTCCCGTTCAAGGAGAACTGAGAATGGCCAAGAAAGCCCTCGTCAACAAGGCCAACGCCAAGCCGAAGTTCGCGGTGCGCGCCTACACCCGTTGCCAGCGCTGCGGTCGCCCGCACGCTGTCTACCGCAAGTTCGGCCTGTGCCGCATCTGCCTGCGCGAGATGGCCCACCGCGGCGAACTCCCGGGCGTGCACAAGTCGTCCTGGTGATCCGGTCGGCTTCGGCTGATCACACCTGAACCCCCGAACGCCCCCGCTCCCACCCGGAGCGGGGGCGTTCGGCGTTGGCGGATCTCAGAACGCGAGCTCGGCCCACGGGATGCGGATGGGGAACGGGTAGTCGAATTCGATTCCGTCCGTGTCGGATCGGGTCCACTCGCCCGCGAGGATGTAGTTCGCCGGCCGCAAGGGGCGAACGCCATCGACCAGCCGGCCCGGTTCGAGTTCGAGTGCGTGGGCTTGGACTCGGGCGATCGCGCTGGTGTCCGGGTCGAGTGAAACCTCCCAGTACCAAGGGATTCCGGCGCTGGCGTAGCGAGTCATCTTCGCGCCCATCTCCGGTGGAGTGTTGGACGGGGAGAGGACCTCGCCCGCCAAGAGCGTGTTCTCGGCCCGTATGTCCTGGTACGGCGACGAAAGGCACTGGAAGATCAGGAAGTCCGGTGTGAGGAAGTTGGACTTTCCGGTTCCGCCCAGGAATACGTTGTGCTTCGAACCCAAGCGCCAGCACTGTTCAGGGTGGTCCGACATCCATTCGCGCGCGCAACGCTCCAGCGCGTTCGTGATGCGACGGGCGAACGTCTGATGCTCGACCGGTTCACGGTGTAGCCAGATGACCCTGCCATCCCACAGCTCGATTTGTTCGGCGATCTCTTCGGGGAGTTTGCCGAGTTCCTCCCACGTCAAGAACTCTGGAACGTCGGGATGGTTCCCGCCGGAAACTGCCATTTCAGCAGCGTAGATCGACATGATCGCCTTCTCGCGGAGTCCGACGATGGGGACGGTTTCGTCCGGATTCCGGCTGCCCTGCTGTCCCGTCGAGCCTCTGGCTGATGGTTATCACTCCACCGCGCTTGGATAGAAGCGATCCCCGCTGCGTCGCTCCGGCTAAGTGGTCAACGTTCCCGGCGTGTGCCGCAAACCTCGCGATTCGGTCGGCGGCCTATGCTCTCCTCCGACGAGAGGAGAGACATATGCGTATCGGCATTCTGCTCAACGAGGGCCGTGGCCCCGACGCTCTGGCGCGCCTCACCGACGAGGTCGCCGAAGCCGCCGCAGACGGCTTCGCCTCGGCCTGGTTGCCGCACATCTTCGGTCTGGACGCGCTCACCGCCCTCGCGGTCGCGGGCAGCCGGGTCCCCGGCATCGAGCTGGGCCCCGCGGTCGTCCCCACCTACCCGCGCCACCCGGCCGCGCTCGCCCAGCAGGCCCGCACCACCGCCCTGGCCCTGGGCCCGAACCGCCTGACCCTCGGCATCGGCCTGTCCCACAAGATCGTCATCGAGAACATGTTCGGCCTCGACTACGACCGCCCAGCCCGCCACATGCGCGAGTACCTCGAGGTCCTGACCCCGCTGCTGTCCGGCCAGCCCGTCTCCTTCGAGGGCGAGACCCTCCGCGCGAACGTGGCCCTGTCCACCCCCGCCGAAGGCGAAATCCCGGTCCTACTGGCGGCTCTCGGCCCGCACATGCTCAAACTCGCGGGCCGCGCGACGGCGGGCACCATCCTCTGGATGACGGGCCCCACCACGATCGCCGACCACATCGCTCCCCTGATCAGCGAGGCCGCCGCCACCGCGAACCGCCCCGCCCCCCGAATCGTCTGCAACCTCCCGATCTGCGTAACCGACGACCCGGCCCCCGCCCGCGAGGCTGCGGGCAAGGCGTTCGCCGTCTACAACACCCTCCCCTCCTACCGCGCGATGATGGACCGCGAAGGCGCTTCGGGCCCAGCCGATCTCGCGGTGATCGGCACCGAGGAGGAGGTGGCGACCCAACTCGAGGCCATCTCCGCCGCCGGCGCAACGGATTTCGTCGCCAGCGTCTACACCCGCGCCGATACCCGGACCCGGAAGTTCCTCTCCGCCTACGCATCCGACACGAAGGCGTAGTCCCGGACCGAACCTCGCCCCTGCCGCCACCGGATTGCGCGGCAGGGGCGTTGTGCTGTCCCGGTCCACTCCGAAGCCACGCCCCGGAGTCCGAGTGCCGCCCGAACCCCGGGGGTGCGAAGTATGAACCTGCTGGCCACGGCATATTTCCGAGGCTGTAAGTTGTCAGAGCTTCGACGCATGACCAGAGACGGGGAGGGATCGTGGCACCTGAGGCAGACGCGTCCGGACGAGAGTTCCAGGCAGTCCCCGCCGAGGTAACCGACGCGGGCAGATACCTGCAACTCACCGCCGAAGAGCTGATCACCGGCGTCCGTTCCCTGGACACCAACGTCACCGCCCTGCTGACGACGTGGAAAGGCAGCTCCGCCGACCACTACCGCCACGGCTGGGACGAGGTCCGCGAAGGCGCGACCGAGATTCTCGAGGCCCTCGCCGCGATGGCCGACCTCCTGGGCGTCTCCGCCACCACGTACACGGATGTCGACGAATCGAACGCGGGCTCCCTCCTGAATCTGCCCTGACCCACGCCACGAGCCGGAAACCCACCGCGCCGAATCGCCAACAACAACGCGCCCGAACCGCCACACTTCACAACCACCAGGGGAAACAGTGACCAGCTCCCAAGCCTTCCAGGCCGACCTGTCCGAGCTGGAACACATCGCCACCCGCGTCTCCGCCTTCGCCGCGTTCCTCACCGACAGCCTGTCCGGCCTGGAACAACGCATCGGTACGGTCCAGCAGAGCTGGACCGGCCAGGCTGCGACCGCCCACTCCGCGGCGTTCACGAAGTGGCTGACGGGCGCTGCGGAAATCGCCACCGGCATGGCCGAGATGAAACAGGCCGCCGCCGAAGCTCACACCCGCTACAGCACCGCGGCCGCGACCAACCTCGCCATGCTCGGCCGCGCCCGGTCCTCCGATGACTGATTTCAATGTCGACCCGAATGTCTACGCGACCGCCGCTGCGGCCCTGAATTCCGCGGCGACCGACTTCCACGCGGCCTTCCAAGGCCAGATGACCGCGCTGTCCGACACAGTAGACATGGGCGGCACCGTCGGAGCCTGCGGCGAGTGGGCGAAGTCCTACGACTCCGTCGCCTGGGACGCCTACAGCTTGGCAAGCTCGCTGGTCCAAGCGATCGACAACTACGCCGGAATCCTCCAGCAAGCCGGCTACAACTACGCGCTCGCGGACTACCGGGCCGGCACGGGTCGCCCGGAACCCGCAGCACCCGTTGCATTTCCGATGGCATGGAGTACCTGCCCCATCCCGCCGCCATCCGCGGGCGGTGCCGGTAGCGGTCTGGCCGATGACGGATTCGAACTGGCCGCCGCGGCCGGAGTGCCGATCCCCGACGGTGATCCTGACAAACTCATCAAGGCCGCGGCCGCCTGGAATGCGCTCGCCACCCACGACAGTGTGGCGAACCTGGCTGCCGAACTCGAGGCTGTGGCCAAGAACTTCGAAGCGGTCACCGCCCCCGAAGCGGCCTTCATCGACGAAGACCTCCGCGAGATGAAAGCCGCCGCCGAGACCGTGTGTGCCACGTTCGGCGACGTGTCGCAGTCCTGCCGCGACCAGAAGACCGCGGTGGACGATCTACGCACCCAACTGAAAGCCCTGCTCACCGACCTGGCCGCCGATATCGCGAAAGAAGTGGCCGTCAGTCTCGTCTTCTCCGCGGTGGCGGGGGTGCTGACCGCCGGTTTCGGCGCCGCCGCCGTGGCCGCCTACCGAGTTGGCAAGATCGCGCTGAAGGTGAAGTCCTACGCCGGCAAGATTGCGGGCATAGTCGGTAAGGCGAAGCTCCTCGATAAGGTCCACATCAAGAGTCCGGTGGCCACCACCCGCGAGAAACTCCAACGCATAGTCGACCTCGTCAAGAAACACGGCGACGATCTGAAGCGGGTTGCCCCGAAACAGTGGGACGAACTCTTTGCGAACGGTCGAAAACCGAAAGCAAGTGAGCTTGAGGACTATGCGAAGAGTCGTGGTTGGACCAAGACTCAAACCGAGAACGGCCCACCGAAGTACACAGATGAAAACGGTGTCACCAGGCTGACGATCAAGAAAGGCAGTGATCGTGCCGAAGGTAGCGAGACGCCGCACGTGGAGATTCGCAACGAGGACGGCCGGCGAATTGATCCGTTCGGTAATGAAGTGACACGCAGAAGTCCAGGCAACCACACCGACATCGAATGGGACTGGTGATGAAGCGCGACTACACCGACTACCCCGAACTAGCGGGTCTGTATCTCGAGGACAGCTATGTGCTCGGCATATTCGAACTGCCGAACGAAGTTCGATTCAACCTCGAAGCCGTACTCACCCGGCAGCATCCCGCTTACCACGACCCCCTGCCCGGCGAGCAATACTGCTATGCCAAGGGGAATCTGGTCTTCGCCGAAGCCACCGAGGTGCAGTGGCTGTCCCGATCCAGCCAGCAGTTCACCGATGCGACCGGCGAAGTGGATCTCGGCAATATCGACGCACTCAGCAACGACGACGGGGTCTTCGCAGTGGAGGGTGATTGGGGCCGGGTCCGCATCCGCAGCGATTCCGCTCCCCGCTTCGACCTGTCATGAATCTCCTGCTGCCCGCCGCGACCGTTCCTTCGGACGCACACATCGCCCGCGATGACGGGCAGCAACTATTCAGTTGACCATCAGTCGGAATCCCCCTCTCGCTCAGCTGATCTCCCTGATACTGAGGTGATGGCACAGCCGGGTGGTTTTCAGGGGAACGGGAACTCGGAGCCCACCGCCGCGGGGCAGGGCGTGGTCGGCGGGGCGGGGGAGGGGGCGAAGCTCGGAATCATCGTGGTCGGGGCCGGTATCGCGGGACTCGCTGCCGCGCAGGCGCTTCGCAAGCTCGGCCACGCCGTCACGATCGTCGAGGCCCGGGACCGGATCGGCGGCCGGATCTGGACCGACGCCGAGGGTGTCGACCTGGGCGCGCACTGGATCCACGGCACCGAGGGGAACCCGCTCACCGAGCTGGTGGAGCGGCTCGAGATACCGTTCAGCTACGTCGGCGGGGACAGCTCGTACACGGGCGGATTCGACAGCCTGACCCTGTTCGGCCCGGAGGGTGTCGTCACGACCCCGACGGCCAAGAGCCGCACCCTCGCCCTGGCCGATCAGGTCCTGCACGAACTCGAGCAGCGGGCCGAGATCGCCCGCCGGCGTGGACATCCGGACATGTCCCTGGCCAGCGTTCTCGACGAGATCCTTGCCGCGGGCGAGCATTCCGCGCAGGACGAGCAGGCCATCCGGTACCACCTGAACGTGATTCTGCGCGAAGACGTCGCCGAGGACCCCGACCGCCTGTCCTTCAAGTACTGGGAGGACGGCTACCGCGTCTACGGCTACGGCGACAGCGTCCTGCACGGCGGATACCACTCGGTCATCGCCTCCCTCGCCGACGGCGCGACGGTGGAACTCGGCACCCCGGTCAGACGAATCGCGTTGAGTGGCAGTCACGTCCGTGTCATTACCGACAGCAAAGTCCACGAGGCCGACAAGGTCCTGATCACGGTCCCGCTCGGCGTCCTGAAGTCCGGAGACGTGCTGTTCGATCCGCCCCTCCCGGACCGCAAACAGCAGGCCCTGGCCCGCCTCGGTTTCGGCACCCTCAACAAGATCGCCCTGCACTACGACGAAAGATTCTGGCCCGCAGAGCAATACGTCTTCGGCTACCTCTGCCGCGAAACCGCGAGCTATCCCACCGTCGTGATCAGCATGTGGAAATCGCACGGCAGACCGATCCTGGTCCTGCTGCTGGGCGCGTCCCTGGGCAGGGACATGGAATCCTGGCCCGACGCACAGGTCCACGACTACGCGACCACGGTCGTGAACGACATCTTCGGCGCGAATACCCCCGCACCGAAACACATTTCACGCACCGCCTGGAACTCGGACCCCTACGCCCGCGGCGCCTACGCTTGCATCGGCGTAGACGCCTCCCCGCGCGATCTCGACACCCTCGCCGAACCCGTCGCCGACCGCCTCTACTTCGCCGGCGAAGCCACCAACAGCTACCACTGGGGCTGCGTGCACAGCGCCTACGAGTCCGGTCTGCGCGAAGCCGCCCGCATCACCGGCGACTCCTCGCTCTACAGCCCGCCCGCCACCGAAACCGCCCGCCGCCAGCGCCGCGACATCGAACGCATGAAACGCTTCGCCCGCATGCGGATCGGCCACCTGAGCCCCGCCCGGATCCGCGAGCGCATGGCCTGCCTCGCCGACGGCGTCGATCCCTTCGGCGTCCGCCTCTTCGCACCTCTGGTCGACACCGACCTGGAAACCCTCGCCTCGATGTTCGACGAAATCACCTACGACCCCGGCGATTCCATCTGCCGCGAGGATGACCCAGCCCACGGCGTCTACGTCATCGCCGAGGGTGAGGTGGAAGTCGACTTCGGCGGCGTCTACGAACGCGCGATCATGTCCCGCGGCGCGGTCCTGGGCAGCCACGACCTGTTCATCGACACCAGAACCGCGACGGTCACCGCGACGACCCGCGTCCGCCTCTACTACCTCGACCACTACCGCTACAAAACGTTCCTCTACGCCTTCCCCGATGTCATGATGATGATGCTCACCGACTTCGTCACCCGCTGGGAACAGCTCGAGGACGTGCTGGGCGCGGCAACCCTGGCCGGCGCGCGCCGGATCATCCAGAGCCGCCGGGCCCCCACCCCCGAGTCCTGACCGCGTGGCCGAAGCGACGGGCCCGAACGCCGGGGGTTCCGATGATTCGACGCGCGGTCATGGCCGTACTGCCGCTGCTGTTCGTAACCGGTTGCGGGGGAGGCGAACCCGAGCCGAGCTTCTGGCTCACCGCCCCCGGCAACGACGATCAGCGCCTGGAGGCGATGCGCCGCACGCGCGCGATCGACCCCTGCGCCCTGCTGCCGCGCGCGCAGCTGGAGAAACTCGGCACCCTGCTCTCGGTCTCGACCAAGGGCCCGGAATCCTGTGCGGCCGTGCTGGATTCCACCGACCGCGACACCGGTACGGCCCTGACCTGGTCGGCCTTCGTCGGCACGACCACCTCCGACGGCCGCATCACCCGGACCACGGTCGCCGACGTCCCGGTGGAACTCCTGGACGCCGACCTCCCCGCGAACTTCGAATACAGCCGCGACTGCGTCGCGAAGGCGCAATTCCCCGCCGGCGTGACCCTGCGGCTCCAGGTGCGTACCCCGTCCGCCGGAAATCCCTGCGACCTGGCCACCCGGCAACTGGCCCCCGCCATCGCCGAATGGCAGCGCGAACCGGCCCAGGGCACCTCGCCCGACACCGTCCGCACGGTCCTCACCGGCGTCGACCCCTGCGATGTCCTGTCCGCACTCGGCGTCGACCCCGCGACCGCGGACCGCGGCCTGCGCAGCTGCGAGTTCACCTACCGGGACACCCCGATCGCCCTGCACTACGACTACATGGAACGCGGTCTGGTCACCGGTACCGAGCCCGTCGACCTGAACAGCAGGCACACCGTCTATCGCGAAGTCCCCGACACGCCCGAGCTCTACACGATCTATTCCGCCGTCGTCGGTCCCGAGATCAACCCCTCGACCGCCGACCCGCTGGTCGGCCCCCTCGTCCCCTCGATCCTCATCTCCGGCCCGGACGACGAAGTGGTGCGCGAGGTCCTGCGCCGAACCCTCACCCTGTTCCCCTGAACCACCAACGACACGCCCGGCCCCAGCTCACTCTTTCCACTCGTGCCAGCCCCATCAATTTCGGCTATGTGGAGTATGTGATTTTCACTACTGTTTCCCCGGGCTGGTCGCTGTGACCGGCCCAGGGAGGACGCGATGTTCAAGCTTGCAGCGAAAACCGTTGGCACGGTGGGTATTACGGCATTCGTCCTGCCCGGGATACTGGCCCCGGCGGCCACCGCCCATGTCTCCGCGATCAAGGTCGCGGCCCGCGACAACACCGACTGCACGGTGGCGGTGGGTGACTGCATCATCAATGTCACCGTCAAGGGGGACGACGTGCACGACCCGATATTCGTCGAGGTCGACGACGCCGCGCCCCAGGAGTGCCCGGTCACGCACGCGGGCAAGGACTATCTGAAGTGCACGCTGAGCTGGTCACCGGAAGCGAACGGAACGTACGTCATCTCCGCGACCCAGGGCGCGCGCACCGAATCGGTCACCCTGAACATCCCGGGCCGGGTCGAGCAGGACACGACCACGGGCTCCGCCGACTGGCTCGGCGGCATCCTGACCGGCTCGCGGTAGCGATCCCCGCGCCCCGACCGCGATCAGAGCTCACCCCCACCCCGATTTGGCGTGCTCAGAGCGCTTGTCTACACTGAACCGGTTGCCTGGGCACACCTATGTCCGCACGCGTCGTCGTAGCGGCGTTGCTCCAGGTGGCAAGCGAATGATCCGGTCGGGCAATCCCGGCTGGACCGCCCCGAATTGTCGTAGGCCCACGACCGCCGATCTCAGACGGTGCTGGATGGGAACCGCGGCGAGAAAGGTAACGGTCAACCCATGACCATGACTGATCCAATCGCAGACTTCTTGACCCGTCTGCGCAACGCCAACTCGGCGTACCACGATCAGGTGAAGGCGCCCCACTCGAAGATCAAGGTGAACATCGCCGAGATCCTCAAGCGTGAGGGCTACATCGCCGATTACCGCATCGAAGACGCTCAGGTCGGCAAGGCCATCGTCGTCGACCTCAAGTACGGCCCGAGCCGTGAGCGCAGCCTGCAGGGCGTGCGTCGCGTGTCGAAGCCCGGTCTGCGTGTGTACGCGAAGTCCACCAACCTGCCCAAGGTTCTCGGCGGCCTCGGCGTGGCGATCATCTCCACGTCCGCTGGTCTGCTCACGGACCGTCAGGCCAAGCAGCAGAGTGTAGGCGGGGAAGTCCTCGCCTACGTCTGGTAAGGGAGGTAGGAACAATGTCGCGTATCGGTAAGAAGCCGATCCCGGTTCCCGCCGGCGTCGAGGTGTCCATCGACGGCCAGAACATCGCGGTCAAGGGTCCCAAGGGCACCCTGTCGCATGTCATCGCCGAGCCGATCACCGTCGCCCGCGCAGAGTCCGGCGAGCTCGAGGTCGTTCGTCCGAACGACGAGCGTCAGAATCGCGCCCTTCACGGCCTGACCCGCACCTTGGTCTCCAACATGATCGAGGGCGTCACCAAGGGCTACGAGAAGAAGATGGAGATCTTCGGCGTCGGTTACCGCGTGCAGGCCAAGGGTTCGAACCTCGAGTTCGCCCTGGGCTACAGCCACCCGGTGCCGATCGAGGCTCCCGAGGGCATCACCTTCGCGGTCGAGGCTCCCACCAAGTTCTCGGTGTCGGGTATCGACAAGCAGAAGGTCGGCCAGATTGCCGCGGTGATCCACGGCCTGCGCAAGCCCGACCCGTACAAGGGCAAGGGCATCCGCTACGCCGGCGAGGTCGTTCGCCGCAAGGTCGGAAAGACGGGTAAGTAAGCCATGGCACAAACTGAGAACCAGAAGCTCCGGCGCAAGCCGAAGGGCACGGATGCCTCGACTCGCCGTCGTCTGTCGAAGACGCGTCGTCACTTCCGTCTGCGCAAGAAGATCGAAGGCACCACCGTGCGTCCGCGCCTGGTGGTCAACCGCTCCTCGCGCCACATCCACGCTCAGCTGATCGACGACTCGGTGGGCAAGACCATCGCGTACGCGTCGACCATCGAGGCCGATGTGCGCGCCGTCGAGGGTGACAAGTCCGCCAAGGGCGCCAAGGTCGGCGAGCTCATCGCCGCCCGCGCCAAGGCTGCCGGCATCGAGGCGGTCGTGTTCGACCGTGGTGGTCACGACTACCACGGCCGTATCGCGGCGCTCGCGGATGCCGCCCGTGAAGGTGGGCTGAAGTTCTGATGATCAACACTGCAAACGGAAGGAACGTCTGATGCCGGGACGTCAGCGGCGTGACGGCGGAAACAACGGTCCCGCCGGACAGAACAACGGACCTGGCGGCAACGACCGCGACAACCGTGGCCGCGGCCGCGGCGACCGTCGCGATCAGCAGCAGGCCGAGAAGAGCAACCAGCTCGAGCGCGTAGTCGCGATCAACCGCGTCTCCAAGGTCGTGAAGGGTGGTCGTCGCTTCAGCTTCACCGCCCTCGTGATCGTCGGTGACGGCAACGGTCTGGTCGGCGTCGGCTACGGCAAGGCCAAGGAAGTTCCCGCGGCCATCCAGAAGGGTGTCGAGGAGGCTCGCAAGAGCTTCTTCCGCGTCCCGATGATCGGCTCCACCATCACTCACCCGGTTCAGGGTGAGGCGGCGGCCGGTGTCGTCATGCTGCGTCCGGCTTCGCCCGGTACCGGTGTGATCGCCGGTGGCGCGGCTCGTGCCGTGCTGGAGTGCGCTGGTATCCACGACATTCTGGCCAAGTCGCTCGGTAGCGACAACGCCATCAACGTCGTGCACGCCACCGTTGCTGCCCTCAAGATGCTGCAGCGCCCCGAAGAGGTTGCCGCCCGTCGCGGTCTCCCCATCGAGGATGTGGCTCCTGCGGGCATGCTGCGTGCACGTGCGGGACAGGGAGTCTGACATGGCAGATCTCAAAGTGACCCAGACCAAGAGCTCCATTGGCGCCCTGCGTAACCAGCGCGAGTCGCTGCGGACCCTCGGCCTGCGTGGCATTCGCCAGACTGTCGTCCGCGAGGACAACGCGCAGAACCGCGGTCTGATCAACGTCGTGCGCCACCTCGTTCAGGTTGAGGAGGTTTAAGCATGACCATCAAGTTGCATCACCTGCGTCCTGCCCCCGGTTCCAAGACCGAGAAGACCCGTGTGGGTCGCGGTGAGGGTTCCAAGGGCAAGACCGCGGGCCGCGGTACCAAGGGTACGAAGGCTCGCAAGAACGTTCCGGTCCGCTTCGAGGGCGGGCAGATGCCGATCCACATGCGTCTGCCCAAGCTGAAGGGCTTCAAGAACCCGTTCCGCACCGAGTACCAGGTCGTGAACGTGTCCGACATCGCCCGTCTGTTCCCCGAGGGCGGCACCATCGGCAAGGCGGAGCTCGTCGCCTCCGGTCTCGTTCGCAAGAACGAGCTCGTGAAGGTGCTCGGCGAGGGCGAAATCGGTGTGGCCGTTCAGGTCTCCGCCGACAAGTTCTCCGGCTCGGCCACCGAGAAGATCACCGCCGCCGGTGGCACCGCCACCGTTCTCGGCTGACGGTAATCTGAAATCAGCGACACCGGGTGAGCGCAGAGCTCACCCGGTGTCACTGTTAGAGTTCAAGTGTTGTCTGCCAACACTGTCATGGGGATTCGGCGTTCCGTCGTTGTAGCCATGGCCTGACCCATGTCGTTCGCCAGGAGGATCTGTGCTTTCCGCCTTCGTGTCGGCTTTCAGGACCCCGGACTTACGGCGGAAGATTCTCTTCACGCTGGGGCTGATCGCGCTCTACCGGATCGGCGCCGCGCTGCCCTCCCCGGGCGTCAGCTACAAGAACATCCAAGAGTGTGTCGAGCTGGTCAACGGCGGCGATTCCGCCGGCATCTACCAGCTGATCAACCTCTTCTCCGGTGGTGCTCTGCTGCAGCTGTCGGTGTTCGCGATCGGCATCATGCCGTACATCACCGCGAGCATCATTATCCAGCTGTTGACGGTGGTTATTCCGCGGTTCGAGGAACTGCGAAAAGAAGGCCAATCGGGTCAGAACAAAATGACCCAGTACACCCGATACCTCTCGATCGCCCTGGCGGTCCTGCAGGCGACGGGTCTGGTGGCGCTCGCAGCGCGCGGTCAGCTGCTGCGCGGGTGCCCCGAGGACATCCTGGCCGATACCTCCATCTTCGGCATGATCATCATCGTGCTGGTCATGACCGCGGGCGCCGCCCTGGTCATGTGGTTCGGCGAGCAGATCACCGAGCGCGGTGTCGGTAACGGCATGTCGCTGTTGATCTTCGCCGGTATCGCGGCGCGCATCCCGGCCGAGGGCAAGATGATCCTCGACAGCCGCGGCTGGGGCGTGGTCGGCATGGTCGCCGCCGCCGCGCTGGTCGTGATCGTGGGTGTCATCTTCGTCGAGCAGGGTCAGCGCCGGATCCCGGTGCAGTACGCCAAACGCGTGGTGGGTCGCAAGATGTACGGCGGCTCGTCGACCTATCTGCCGCTGAAGGTGAATCAGGCGGGCGTCATCCCCGTCATCTTCGCCTCGTCGCTGTTGTATCTGCCCAACCTGCTCGCTCAGCTCACCCAGGACACCTCCGGTGGCGAGATGTCCAAGTGGCAGGAGCTGATCCAGAAGTACCTGGTCAACCCGAGCAACCCGGTCTACGTCGGCATCTACTTCGCGTTGATCGTGTTCTTCACCTACTTCTACGTCGCGATCACCTTCAATCCGGAGGAGCGCGCGGACGAGATGAAGAAGTTCGGCGGCTTCATCCCGGGCTACCGCCCCGGCAAGCCGACGGCCGACTACCTGAATTACGTGCTGAGCCGGATCACCCTGCCCGGGTCGATCTACCTCGGCGCGGTCGCCGTGCTCCCGAACCTGTTGCTGGGCATCGGCGCCGACAGCGGTGTGCAGAACCTGCCCTTCGGCGGTACCGCGGTGCTGATCATTGTGAGCGTGGGCCTCGATACCGTGAAACAGATCGAGAGCCAGTTGATGAATCGAAATTACGAAGGGTTCCTCAAGTGAGAGTTGTTCTGCTCGGACCGCCGGGTGCCGGCAAAGGCACGCAGGCCGTCCTGCTGTCGGAAAAGCTTGGTGTACCGCACATCTCCACCGGGGATCTGTTCCGTGCGAACATCGGCCAGCAGACCGCGCTGGGCCGCGAGGCGCAGAAGTACATGGACGCCGGGGATCTGGTTCCCAGCGATGTGACCAACCGCATGGTCGAGGCTCGCATCGCCGAGCCGGACGCCACCAATGGCTTCGTGCTGGACGGCTACCCGCGCACGGTCGATCAGGCCGACGCCCTGGAGAAGATGCTCAAGGAGTCGGGCCATTCGCTCGACGCCGTGCTCTGCTTCGTGGTGGCCGAGGACGTCGTGGTCGAGCGCATGCTGGCGCGCGGCCGCGGTGACGACACCGAGGAGACCATCCGCAACCGCATGCGCGTCTACCGCGAGGAGACCGAGCCGCTGCTGGACCACTACGACGGTCTCGTCGTGTCGGTCGAGGGCATCGGCGAGATCGCCGACGTGAACGCGCGAGCGCTGTCGGCGCTGGGTCGCTGAATGGTCTTCGGCCGCAAGAACAAGAAGGTGGTGCCGTTCCGCACCGCCGGTGAGTTGGACGCGATGGCGGCGGCCGGCGAAATCGTCGGCCGCGCGCTGGTGGCGGTGCGCAATGCCGCCAAGCCCGGGGTCTCGACCCTGGAGCTGGACGAGGTCGCCGAGCAGCTCATCCGCGAAGCCGGAGCGATCCCGTCCTTCAAGGGCTACAACGGCTTTCCGGGTTCGATCTGCTCGTCGGTGAACGACCGCGTCGTGCACGGCATCCCGACCAAGGACGATGTCCTGGCCGAGGGTGATCTGGTGTCCATCGACTGCGGCGCGATTCTCGATGGCTGGCACGGTGATTCGGCGTGGACGTTCGGCGTCGGCACGATCATCGAGGCCGATCGCCTGCTGAGCGAGGCGACCCGGATGTCGATGGAGGCCGGCATCGCGGCGATGATCGCCGGCAACCGCCTGACCGACGTCTCGCACGCGATCGAGCTGGGCACCCGCGCGGCCGAGGTCGAGCACGGCCGCTCCTACGGGATCGTGGACGGCTACGGCGGTCACGCGATCGGCCGCAAGATGCACATGGATCCGTTCCTGCCGAACGAGGGCGCCCCCGGCAAGGGCCCGCAGCTCGTGGTCGGCTCGGTGCTGGCGATCGAGCCGATGCTCACCCTCGGCACCACGGAAACCGTGACCCTCGAGGATGATTGGACCGTGGTGACCAGCGACGGCACCCGTGCCGCGCACTGGGAGCACACGGTCGCGGTGACCGAGGACGGTCCGAGAATCCTGACGCTCCGGCCGGAGTAGATCGAACCTGTTCGCGAACGCCGCGACCCGATTCCGGGTCGCGGCGTTCGGCGTTTCACCCCTTGCGCAGGTGTCGGCCGAATCCCGGTTTGCCCGGTGTGTTGCTCGCCATTAGTTTGAGGCGAGAACGAGTTCTACCGAGGAGGGGTATGTCCCGACGATCCATGCGCGGGCATAGCGGAGACGATGCACGGGGCGAAGTTCGGAGCACCGCGCCCGAGCAGGACCTGGGTGCGCACCGCACCACGTACGTTGCTCGGAAATTGCAGGATCGGCTCGATCTGTTCGAGCACGGCGCGACCTATGTGAACGGCGCGGAACCGACTGTGACGCGAGTGGTGCGTTACGACTCGGCACTGCTGCGGCAGCAGATAACTCAGGTTCGGGACGATCGCGGCCCGCACACCGACTACCGCTACCTGATCACCGATACCGAGGGCTTCGAGATCGAACTGACTCAGGCGATGCCGGGTGTGCGGGAGTGGGGTCCCGAGCTGGCCCGGGCTATCGCCACCCATCAGGCACCCGCGGCGCTCGAATCCCTGCGTGCCGGTGGACGTGTCGAGTTCGGGGACTGGTGGATGAGCTCGGCGGAGTTCGGTGCGGGCTCGAAAAGGTTTGCCCTGCAGGATGTCCACGCTTACCGCCTGGTGCAGGGTGTGGTGACGGTTGAGGCAGGGGCCAGTACGCGCCTCAATCGGCATGTGCACGAGATCCCGAATTTCCTTGTGTTTCAGTACCTGTTGCGCGAGTTGCGCCCGGATCTGCCGGAAAGCGCGGGTTCCGCCTTCAACTCGGTGTTGTCGGTACGTGGGATGAACAAGGTCTTCGCGGCGGTGGCGGTGGCCGGATTCGCCTTCGCCTGCCTGACGAGCTGGCCCGTCGACAAGTCCGAACTGTGCGGTCGGCTGGCGAGTCTGCAGCAGGCGGCCGGTGATCTCAACGATCCGCTGGAGAAATTGAGTGACGCGGCCGGGAACTTCCGAGGGGATCGACAGCACGCCATCCGGGTGGAGGGCGACAAGCTGAGCGGTCTCGAGAGCACGGGTTCCAGCAAATCCAGCGGTCTCCCGAGTGATGGCACGGATGTCATCTATATCGAGACCGCCGAACTCAACAAGGCGACCGTCACGATCCGCCGCACCTGCAACGCCGATCCGTTCTGAGGAGGGTGTCCATGAACCGCGATCCCCAAAGTCTCTTCTTCGCCGCGTCGACACTCGTGTTCGGTCTCCTGAGCTTGTTCCTGACCGCCAGTTGGGCGGTGCCGATCGTCGTATTGGTTTTGGGGACAGTAGGTCTCGTCGCGGCGCTGATCCGGCCGTCCCTCGGTGTCGACCCGGAACCCGAGGACCAGGAGGAGCACTGGGACGAGCCGGTGGAGCCTCCGCGTCGGAGGCGGTCCGCGGTGCGTCCGAGGTTGTTGAGTTCGGCCACCGAGGAGCGGCTGGCTCCGCCGGAATAGGGCGCACACGTTTGTGACAAGTGAGAGTCCTCCGGCGAGGAGGCGTCGTGGGCTATCGCGTCCGAGGACGGTCCGGCTTGATGCGCCGCGGCGACATCGTGCCAACCGCCGTGCTTCCGGCTACGCGATCCGAATGTGTCTGACGCCCACCAGGGCTCGCCGCAGCCGCCCCCGCAGCGGACCATCGGTGTTGGGTGTCAGCGTCACTCCGGCCGAGGCGGCGATCCGGTCGGCGACCTCCGGTATGCCGATGTGATCGGTCTCGATGTGCTCACCGAATTCGCTGCCGCGCAAGCTGTTCAAGCACCGATCCACCTGCGCGACAGCGAAACTCTCGTGCCGGAGCCCGAACAGCTCCCGCTCCTTCAACCGCCGCAGCACAGTCTCCCGCTCGGCGAGCAACGCGAAATGCCGCACGTCGTGCCCGATTTCGCGCAGCCGCCCCACGGTCTCGGCGAAGTACGCGGGCTCGACCACCGTCATGGGCGCGATAACCACTCCGTCGTGCTTGTGCAGCACCAGGTCCAGCACCTCGACAACCCCCTGCCGCCAAGCGGTCAAGTCCTGAAAGTCCTCCCGCAGTTCCCGCGGCATGGTTCGGTGCAGCCCGAACCCCACCATCTCGGGGTCACACACGACACTTCCGGCCAGCCGCCGATGCAGCTCGAACGCGGTCTGCGTCTTGCCCCCGCCGAACGGCCCGTTGATCCAGATCAGCATCCCGCCACCCTAGGCGCGCTCCCGCTCGTCCCGCCGAAACTGCCGGTCACACGCTTCGCGTGGGCGTCGCGTGCCGGACGTGCTCGACCGGCCGGCGTCCATCCCGATCCGTGCGGAGGGATAAGTTCGCGACTGTCGCGGTCACCCTTCCAGCATCAGCGTGACCGGCCCGTCGTTGACCAGTTCCACGTGCATGTGCGCCCCGAACCGCCCGGTGGCGACGGTCGCGCCCAACTCCCGCAGCGTCGCGGCGAAGAGCTCCACCAGTGGCTCGGCCACCGCCCCCGGCGCGGCCGCGTTCCAGGAGGGCCGCCGCCCCTTGACCGTGTCGGCGTACAGCGTGAACTGGCTGATCACCAGGATCGGCGCGCCCAGGTCGGCGGCCGACCGCTCACCGTCGAGAATTCGCAGCCGGAAAAGCTTGTCCGCCAGCGCTTTAGAGGTGGTCTCGGTGTCGTTGTGCGTGACCCCGACCAACGCCACGAGCCCGTGTGGGACGCCAACGGCCCCGGGGTCGATCGCACCGACAACTTCCCCGTCAACGCTGACCCGCGCCGAGCTCACCCGCTGCACCAGTACTCGCACACGCTGATCTTCGCAGCAGGCCAGGGCCTACTTCGGGGCAGGGTGGGACCCGAGCCGGCCGGCCGATCAGCGTGGCTGCCCCTACTTCTAGGGGCGGCGGAACGAATTTCCCTCTGCGCCATCGGTAGTTCACGAAAGTAGGCTGTGCTGGATCGAACTGTTGGAAACGGGCGGAGTGGCAGTAGATACCGATGGCACCTGACAACAAGGACAACACGGCGTGGGCCGGCCTGCGGAAGGCCGCTGAGGCTCCGGGCGGAGCGGTGAAGTTCCATCCGACGGCGGCGAAGGCGGGATTCAACGGGGCCACCACGCTGCTGACCGAGTTCCGGGCCTTCCGGGATATGGCGACGACCGGCAAGCTGAACAACATTCCGACGATCGGCACCGTCCCGATGCGCTCGGGTGAGCTGCTGGCGCTGGCCTACAGCAGGCAGGGTGGATATCTGTTGGACCTGTTCGATATTCAGGTCGACACGCTCACCAACATGGCCGAGACCTTTCGGGCGGCGTCGAAGGCGTTCGCGGAGTCCGAAAAGACCTCCGTCGATGATTTCAACGCGATCAAAGACACGGCCATACCCAAGGTCTCGGCGAACCTGGACACACCCAAACCCGCGGACTACAAGCTCTCCTACGACCCGCCGAAGCTGCCGGATCGGCTGAAGAACTACAAGGGGGACAAGGACACCGAGACGGTGTTCGCGGAGGAGAACGCCGATGCCATGCTCTGGAAGCCGCTCTACGACCTCGGGGTGGAACTTCAGCCGCAGACCTACCGCGCGGCGAGCAAGCTGTGGAACGACATCGCAGGACTCGTCGAGTCCAGGGTCAAGAACTTCACAACCATGATTCAGACGTGGGACAAGAACGACAACTGGCGGGGGAGCAGCGGCAATGCCGCGCGAGCCGCGATCAAGCAGTACGCGCTGGATGTAGATCCGTTCGTCGAGAAGATGCGAACCATGGGTGCGAGCCTGGACTACACCGATCAGTGGGTCGGCTGGACCAAACGGACGTGTCCCGATACCCCGGAGAATCCCGCGGCGGGCTGCTACAAGCAGAAACGGCTCGAAGATCACCAGCGGTACTTCGACCGCGACTACAACAAGCCGCTGCAGGAGACCGCGAAAGCGCTTCCGACCCTGGCGGTTCCACCCGCTCCGCCCGCAAAGCCGGAGCTTCCCGCCGACCCGAAGGACGACAAGACCACCAAGAAGCCCGGCGACGACGACAAGAAGACGGAGCCGACGACACCGACCGGCCCCGGTGGGGGTGGCAATCAGCAACAGCCGCAGCCGCAGCCGCAGCCCCAGCCGCAGCCCCAGCAGAAACAGCCGGACCCGAAGGACAAAGACAAAGACAAGGACAAGCCGCAGGACAAGGACAAGCCCCAAGATAAAGACAAGCCGCAGGACAAAGACAAACCCCAGGACAAAGACAAGCCGCAGGACAAGCCCGGTGAAATGCCGACCCAGCCGGGTGGCCAGGGTCAACAGCCAGGAGCGGGAATCGGTGGCACCGGCTCGGGCTCGCTCGGCGGCGCCACCGGAGCGGGCTCTTCCGGAGCGGGATCCAGCGGGTCGAACAGTAGTCAGGGCCTGTCGCAGATCACGAGCGCGCTCAGTGCGCTGGTCAGTGCGGGATCCACTGCGCTGCAACAGCTACCGTCCTTGCTCACACAGCTCGACACCGCGTTGAAGTCCGGCGACAACACGACGCTGGCCCAATTGCTCGGTGTGCCGGAAGACAAGGTCACCGCGGCGCTCGCCCAGATTCAGCAGTCTCCCGACAAACTGGCCGACCTGTCTCAGCTATTGGGTCTGACGACGGCGCCCGAGGTTGCCGTGCCCGTCGCCGGTCTGCCCGCGGAGAACACCCCTTCGGGTGCCGCGCTCGTGACGCCGGTCGTCGGCGCCGCCAGCGCTGATCCCGCCGCCGCGCTGACCAACCTGTTCGCGCGAGCCGGCCTCGATACCTCTCCGGTGTCGCCCGTACTCGGCGTGAGCGCAGGGTTCTCCGAGGGTGCGCTGGTCGATTCGGTCACGGCGGGTGCGGACGCCGAGCCGGCCCCGGTTGACTTCCTCGAACCGCTCGTCCACGCCATTGATCCGCAAGCCGGTCGACCGGCGGAACCGAATCCGGTGGTAGAAGCGTGAAGTGGGAATTCACCGACGTCGAGTTCAAGGTACTGTGCAATCGGCACTGGTCCGATTCGATGCTGCCACCGTTCACCTATGTCAGTCGCACACCGAGTCTCGCGGATTATCAGCGCGAGCTGGCAGCGGCGGGCGCGCGGCTCGACGAGCGGCTCGGCAGCAGCTTCGACGCGATGATCGACACCATCGCGCGCCCGGAATTGCTCTACGTCCTACAGGGTTGGTGCGACAGCGATTTCGAGAATCCGGAGAAGTGGATTCGCGCCCGTGCTCTGCGTAGTGGGCTGCGTGCCTGCATCATCACCATGAAGCCGGGCGAAACCGACATGCACAGTGGTGGTTTCACGGTCGTCGAGTGCACGCCCGAGCAGATCCCGGCGATGATGGTCGCGTTGCTCCCCGATGTCGGCCCGGGACGGCTCTCGGAGATTCAGCTCGTGACCGAGCCCCCGGCCGACGACCCGGATCCGGACTCGCAATCCTTCGCGTTCGACAGTTTCGACGATTCCGTCGAAACCCGAAGCATGGCCTTCCTGTCCACGCCCGCGGAACTGACCGGGACGTTCCTGGTGGGCCAGGGGCGTTCCAAGTTCGGCCCGCGCGGCCGGATGGAGAGAATACTGCTGCTCCGCGATATCGCGGGTGACGGCAGGTACCTGACCGATCTGGACGCCCCGGTTCGGACCGCGGTCGGTGTGACGACTCAGAAGTTCGTGGAGCGGATCGGACGCTGTGTCGGTGACGTGCTGGCCCACATGGAAAATCAGGATGACCAAGCCGAGGAGTGGCAGGACGGGGATGCCCGCAGCTGGGCTTTCTGAATCGGAACGTCTTCCCCGGGTGTGATGAACAACGGAGAGTGCCGATTCCCTGGGAACGGCACTCTCCGTTCACTTTCCAGCAAAGATCCGGTTGCTCGGACCTGACAGTCTCACCCGTGTGAACGACCGGCTGAAGACGTACACGGACCTGCTGAACACCGCCGCCGGCAAGACCGGCAAGGTACGCGACGGCATCGAGAAGGTCGTCGACACACTGGTATCCAGCGCCGACGGCCGCGGCCGGCCCTGGGGCGATGACACCCTGGGCCGGAACTTCTTCGACGGCGACAGCGGCTACGACAAGTCGAGCCAGAACATCATCAAGGGCGCGGGCAACATGGCCGGCACCTTCGGCAACTTCTCCAAGGGCCAGACCGAGGCCGCCGAGAAGCTGGCGGGCATGGACGAATCCAACGGCAGTCAGTTCAAGTAGGCGCCGACCATGAGCAACGAGTTCGCCAAGGCCGACCTGTCCGACATCCTCGAGGATTTCGCGGGGCAGATGCGCACGATCACCGGGCTGCAGCGTCAGCGGGCGGTGCTCACGGCGTCGGCGACCGTGCGCAAACGCGTCACGGTCACCGTGAACGCCGACGGCACGGTCATCGAGGTCAAATTCGCCTCGGACATAGCCGATCTCGACTATCCGGAGATCGCCGCCGCTGTCGCCGAGGCCGCGCAGCAGGCCGCCGCCGACGTGGCTCGCAAGGGCAGGGAGCTCATGGCCCCGGTGTCGCAGAACCGCAATCGACTGCCCAAACTCAGCGATCTCGTGCCCGGCATGCCGGACCTGAGCCGCGAGCTGGCGATCCCGGAGCCGCCGGTGGTCTCCACCGCGCCGCCTAAATCGCCGGAACGTATTGCCGCGCAGGCGGATCTGGATTCGGAGCCGCCGCGTCGATCCGGTGGGGCCACCGATTCGGGATGGTGACCGCGCGCCCCGAGGCGGCTAGCGCACCATGATCTACCTGCCCTCGGAACTCGAATGGCTGGGCTGGATCGTCGGCATGGAATGGCCCGACGGCAACGAAGACCAGATGTGGAATCTGGCCCAGGACTGGCGCACCGCCGCCGACGGGCTGCGCGGCCTGCTCGACGAGGTCGGCGACGCGCGCTACGCCACCCTGGCCTCCTACCCGGACGGCAAGGGTTCGGAGAAGATGGCCGAGGCCTTCGACCTGTTGAGCGGCAAGACCGACGCCGACGACAGCACCTCGATTCCCGACCTGGCCAAGTATTTCGACTCCATCGGCGAATCGGCGCACGACACCGGCACCGAGATCGAATACACCAAGCTGATGTTCTATTCGTCGCTGGGTCTGCTGGCGGCGGAACTCATTGCGGCGTGGGTGTTTCCGCCGACCGCACCGGCGGTGGAAGCGGCGGCCATCGCGCTCACCCGCGTGGCGGTGCGCATCATCGGCGCCCGGGCGGTCGCCGCCATCGCCCGGTTCGCCGCGAAGATGGCGGGCTCCGCGCTCGCGAAATTCCTGCTCCGCCACGTGGCCATCGATTTCACGCTCGGCACAGTCCAGGAAATCGGCATTCAGCAGTACCAGGTGTCCAAGGGCTCCCGTAAGGAGATCAACTGGACCCAGGTCGGCGTCACCGCCATCAGCTCGGCCGCGGGCGGCGCGGCGGCGGGCCCGTTCGGCGGCTGGCTCGGCAACAACCTGGCCCGCCGCGGTCTGGACGGCATCGGCGGCGCGGGTCTGTCCAGCATCGGCGCGGGATTGGCCGGTGCCGGAGCGGGTTTCGTGGCGGCCACGGGCGCCCAGTTCGGTTTCGACGTGGCACAGCACGGCTGGGACCAGGCGGTCGAGAATCTCTCGAACACCCAGTGGGATTGGCGCATGCTCACCGCCGGCGCCTCCAACGGCGCCATGTCCGGCATGAATCACCATGCCGCCCACAACTTCTGGAATTCACGCGGCGGCGACGGCAGCAGCGACCCGCCCGCGCCCCCGCGCGCCCCGGACGTCGACCCGCCGACGCCGGGCTTGGACCCCGCCACCGGCCCGACGGGCCAGGATCCGAGCACGCGTCCGACGACGGATGGTCAGGACCCGAGTAGTCGCCCGACGACCGACGGCCAGGACCCGAGCAGGCGCCCCACGACCGATGGCGAGAACAACCGCGCCGGCGATCCGGCCGCCGACGAGCCCACCCGCGGCGAGGATCGAACCCGCCCCGCAGCCCACGACACCAACGACCTCCGCGGCGCGCCACAGACTTCCGAGTCGAACGCCCCACGCGCCTCGATGCCCGACCCGACCACGAACCCGGCGCTGACCCCTGCGGCCCCGACAGCGGCGGGCCCGACCACCACTCCCGCGGCTGCGGCTCCCACCGCGGCGGCTCCGTCCCACAGCGCTCCCGCCTCGGCCCCCGCGAGCCACAGCCCGAGCTCACCCGCCTCGAGCGCTCCACAATCGTCCGCACCCCGCGCGGATGCCCCCGCCAACCCGGGCGGCTCGACCGACACCCGCGCGGGCATGGACGGTTCGTCCGCCCACCCCGATGCGGAATCCCCCCGCGCGGACGCCCCCGCGTCGGCCGATCAGTCCGCCGACAGCCCATCCGACCCGGCAGCCGAATCCCCTCGAGCGGGCCTCTCCGACGATGCCGCACCCCCGGCGGCCGAGGTGTCCGCGGCCCCCTCGGACGCCCCACCGACCCACACGACCGATCCGTCGACCCACGACGGGTTCACCCCCGTGAGCGCCGAAGCCGCGCATCCGACCTCGGCGCCCTTCACCACCCCCGACGCGTCGCCGAACCATTCGGATACGCAGACTTCCCCGGACCATTCACAGGATTCCGCCCCCGCGACGACTGCGGCCCCCGCCCCGATGTCGCCATCCGCCGCGACGCCCACACCCGCCGCCGCCCCCGCGCCGACTACTTCACCGACGTCGACAACCTCGCCCGCGTCCACGACTTCACCCGGGTCGACCGCCACCCCCGGCGACCACCGAGCTCCCGCCGCGCCCTCGCGCCCGGACCTCGGTCCCGCCCTCCGCCCCGACGCCGCGCCCCTCGCCGATGTCGGCTCGCGTGCCGATGTCGCCCCGGGCGCCGGCGATTCTTCTCGCAGCGATGCGGACACCACCCCGCGTGCCAATGCGGCTTCCGACGCGGGCGAATCCCCCCGTGCCGACGCCGACTCCACCCCGCGTGCCGACCTCGCGCCGACGCGCGAGAATGGTCCGCACACCGACACGACTTCGGATGCCGGCGTCCCCCGAACCGATTCCGACCCGGCCGCGCGCCCGGACTCCGGTCTCAGCGCTGATTCCGGTCCTCGCGTCGACTCCGATGTCACTGCGCGTGGCGATGCGGACCCATCTGCGGATCCCAGCGCTGTCCGGGATGCGGATACTCGTTCGGACACGCACCCGCTTTTCCGTGCCGACGCGGATCCCGATGCGAGTTCACGCACGGACTCGGACCTGCGTAGCGATGCCGATCGGCCACCATCGTCGGAGCCTCGAGCACGTGCTGATGCGGATACTGCGCTCCACTCCGACACCACCGCTCCCGCCGACCGGCCCGTGGACCCCGAGACGGTGCCGACCACGAATGAGCCGCCCGGCCACAGCACTGCGCCGCGAACCACAACCGATACCCTGCCCGCCGACGCTCGCTCCGGATCGGAGGACCGCGCAGCGGAAAGCGCCGCTGCGCCTCGCGATCCCGGTTCCCGCGGCGAGGATGACCCGTCGGTCCCTCTGCAGCCCGGCGACGCCCGCCCGGACGGCCCCCGTCCCGACAATGTCATCCCGTTCCCGGTGGACGCGTCCGCACCCTCGCAGCGTGAGGCGCGCGAGCGGCCCGCGCCCATCGCGGCCCGCCGCTCGAGCGGGGATCACTCGGCGGAGGCACCCGGACCCCGGCCCGAAAACGGTGGAGCGGCAAGGGATCCGGAGGCACAGGCCGCCCACGACGCGGCGGTGAACTCGGCGCTGTACGGCGACGACGGGCCGCCGGTCGACGACTGGTCGAACCGCACGCCGGAGCAGATCTCCGAGCGGCTGCGTACGCTGCACGGCATCGAGACGTTCGGCTTCGACAACCCGGACGTGCACCCGGAAGTGTTGCGGGAGTTCGCCCGTGCGGTCGACGACATCGTCACCAGGTACGGCGCGATCGACCTGCGCGAGGTCTCCATCCAGGGCATGGACGACCCGGACAACTACGCCGAGGCGCTGTCGGCGTGGGGTTCGGACGGCAGCATCGTCACCGAGCGCCTGGTGTTGAACGCCGACTGGATGACCACGCCCGAACGCTTCGCGAACGCCGTGTCAGAGGACGAACAGGCGGGTGACCTGGTACCCAATTCGTCTGCCCGGCCGGTGTTTTCGACGGTCGTGCACGAACTCGGCCACGCCCTGGACTTCGCCGGATATCTGGACGCCCGCGCACAGGCCCTGGACGCGCTGGTGGACCACTACGAAGCCACCTACAACATCCAGGATTGGACCGACGCCGAGAACGCGCGCTTCCAGGAGTGGCTGCACCAGCTCAGCGATTACGGCTTCGACGACAACGGCACGTTCGACGCCACCGAAGCCCTGGCCGAGGCTTTCACCGATGTCGAACTGAACGGTGACGACGCGAGTGAACCCGCCCAGGTTCTCTACGACCTCCTGACCGGCATCGCCGACGACGCGACCAGCACCCGCGACCCCTCGGCCGCACGCCCCGAGGTGCTGGACGCGGGCGACGAGTCCCCCAAGCGCGGCCGCAACCCCGGCGCCGATGCTTCGACCGTCCCCCCGAACCCGGACGCGGACGCCACGCCGACCCAGGAAATCCAGCCCCCGACCACGGCCGAAGCGATCGATCGCGCGAATGCGCTGATCGCCGAATCGGAGTCGCGCCTGGACGACATGCAGCGCCGGATAGACGACGGCTTCGCGGCCCTGGATCGCCTGGTCGAACGCGGCCTGGACGCGGCCGCCCGCGGCGAGGAGCCCAACCTCGCCGACGCCGTGGACCGCGCCGGCGACGTACTCGACGATGCCGTCCGGCGCCTGGACGAGCTACAGCGCCGGATAGACGACGGCCTCGGCGCCATCAGCGACGCTATCGACGCCGGTTTCGCCCGCACCCCGGAATCCCCAGGTGGAGAACGAAACCCCGACGGATCCTTCCGACTCCCGGACCCGACCCGACCCGACGGCACCGCCCCTCTCGATCGTTCGGATTCGGATGCGCCCGCGGATCGTCGCAACGGGGATGGTTCGTTCCAGCGCCCGGAGTCCAACGCCGCCGCAGATCGTCGTAATGACGATGGCTCGTGGCAGCGCCCGGATTCGGAAGCGCCCACCGATCGCCAGCACGAGGGCGGCTCCAAGCAACGCCTCGACTCGGAACCTCCGGTGGCCGAACGCAATCCCGATGGCTCGTGGCAGCGTCCGGGCGATCCGCCGGGCATGCTGCGAGACGCCGATGGCAAGTGGCGCCCCGACGCCCGTAACCCGGACGGCTCCTGGCGATCTTCGGGGCCGGAGACGACGCGCACCGACATCCCCCGGTCCGACCGCACGCGTACGGATATGACCCGCCCGGACATTCCGATCGCCGAGCAGACCCGTCCTGATCTGGCCGCGACAACCCGCCCGGACCTCGCCGCGACGACTCGGCCTGATCTCGCCGCGACGACTCGCCCCGACCTCGCGAGTACGACCCGCCCCGATACCCCGACCTCGACCCGCACGGACATCACCCGGCAGCAAACGCTTCCGCTCGACGTCCGCCCTGACCTGCCCACCGCCCCGCTGCCGGTCCGGCCCGAAGCGCCGAGCCTCCTCGAACGGCTCCGTCAGATCCGCGACGAGATTCGCGAGCTACTCCGCCAGCACGCGAACATCCTGCGCCACCCGTCGGGATCGAACAACGACAGCTTCGGCGCCTCCTTCGCGTGGGAGGGTCTCACCGCCCTGTTCGGAGGCAAAGCACAACTCGACAGCTCGGACGCCCTCATCCGGGCGATCAAGGAGCTCGTCGAGCTGTACCGGGGGCGCAGCCGAATCCGGGAGTTCTGGCGCGGCGTAAAGGCCGATCGCGCCGACGATTTCGCGATCCCGGTGAACGAGGACGGAACTCCGAACCGCTACTGGGAGACCGAAGCCGACCCCGACCTGGCAGCCCAGGTCGAGGTCTCCGAGCGCCTGCGGCAGAACTGGGACCTCCTGGATGCCCGCCTGCCGGACACCCCGCCGGCCGATGTGACCCAGGACCTGCTGGACCCCCGCGAACGCGCACAGCGCCGAGTCGACGCGGTGGACGAGCTGGAGGCCCTCGCCCGTCGCTATGTGGCGGAGAACGAGCGCGTCCCCTTCAGCGACCAGCTGCCCCTGGATGCCGCCGGCCGCGTGACCGAAGACGCCGGTCAGCGCTACCTGCGCGAACTGCTGGGTCCCGACGCCGTCACCTTCCTGGACAACCAGGGCGTCAACAACGGCAACGAACGCCCCTCCCTGGACGGTCCCCTCGGCGACGAGTACCGCGAGGCCGGTCAGCGCCGCCGCGAACTGGTGGAGGACCTAGGTATCCTCGCCGACCAGTTCGACATCACCTTCGCCGATCTGGTCAACGACCTCGAGGGCACCGTCGCTCGCCTGCGAGCCGAGGCCCTCCTGGAACAGCTCCGCGTCGAAAGCAGCTACGGCTCTCCGCCGACCCGCCCGGATGCGACCCCGCCCTTCGGCACCCCGCTCCCACCCGCCGCCGGCCCGCACCCGCCACCCGAAACCCGCACGGATACAACGATCCCCGACGGAATCGATCCACAGGCGACCCGCCCCGACGGCTCGGATCCCGCCCTCACTCGCCCCGACGGCGTCGATCCGAATGCGACCCATCCGGACGGCGTCGATCCGAACGCCACCCGCCCCGACGGTCTCGAACCGCCCCGCCGCCAGTCACCCGACGACGATCCCGACGGCCCCGAGTTCTTCGACGGCAGCGACTGGGGTTCCGAGCCGAACCCCGCCGGCGATTCGCCGATGCCGAACCATGCCGACGCGCCCCCGCATCCGGATGGTGTGCACGTCGACGCGACCGACACCACTGCCGACACTCAACCCGGCCACGATCCGTCGAACGACACCGTGCCCGACACGGATTGGTCTCCCCGCCCCGACGACGACTGGTCCAGACGCGACCGTGTGGAGATCGCCGACCGGCTCACCGAGATCCTCTCGGACCGCCGCTCCGACGGCGTCCCGATCCAGGTGATCGGTTTCGACAACGCGAACGTCCCCACCGAGGTGATGCGCGAATACGCCCGCGCCATAGAGGAAATGCTCACCCGGTATCCCACGATCGACCTGCGCGGCGTCTCGATCGAGCCGATCGCGGACGACAAGGTCTACGCGGAAGCCGCACCCGCCCGCGATGATTCGGGCCGCTGGTACACCGAACGGCTGGTCCTCAACGAACGGTTCGCCACCTTCCCCGTGGAGTTCCAGGCCAGCCTGGCCCGCAACGAGGCCCTCGGCGGGATGGTCCCCGGCTCAGGCGCCCGCCCCGTCCACTCGACGATCCTGCACGAGTTCGGCCACGCCCTGGACTTCGAAGGCCAAATGCAAGCCAGGGACCGGGCTTTCGACGCCCTGGCGGATCACTTCGAAGCGACCCGCGGCGGCATGGATGTGGAGGCGTTCCACGCCTGGATCACCGAGCTCAGCGGCTACAGCTTCCGCGAGGACGGGAGCTTCTACGCGACCGAGGCTCTCGCCGAGGCGTTCGCCGATGTGGAGTCCAACGGCGACAACGCTTCCGAAGCGGCGAAGGTCCTGTACTGGTCTCTCCTGGACGCCGCCGCCGACCAGTCGCCCAACCCCCGCATCAACCCGCCACCAACGGACCAGACTCCGATCCGCCCCGACTCGGATCAGGGCGCCAGGAACGATGGCGACCAACCCGCCCGCCCCGGCCCTGACCTCTCGCCCCGGCTCGAGGCATCGGATCCCACCCGTCCCGCCGAAGCACAACCCCACGACGCGACCACCCCGCGCACGGATCCCGACTCACCCGCTCGGCGCAGCACATCGGATCAGGACCCCGCCCCGGGTACTGACCGGAACGCCCAGGACCCCGCCGAGCACCGACCCGACGGCGAAACCACACGCCCGGAGCCGGATTCGACCGACCCCGCACCCGGAACCCCGGATTGGTCACCGCGCCCCGACGACGACTGGTCCACCCGGGATCGTGCCCAGATCGCCGACAGGCTCGCGGAAATCCTGTCCGCGGGCCGCCCCGACGACGTCGAAATCCAGGTACTCGGCTTCGACAACCCGGACGTTCCCACCGAGGTTTTGCGCGAGTTCGCGCGGGCCATCGACGATATGATCCGGCTCCACCCGGGCGTCGAAGTGGATGCCCTGGCGATCGGCGACCTGCCCGCGCGCACCTATGCCGAGACCCAGGCCGGCGGCCGCGACAATCGCTGGCTCACCGACGCCATAGTCCTCAACGAGCACTTCGCGACCAACCCGGAGGAATTCGCCCGCAGTGTGGCCCGGAGCGTGGAGGTCGGCGGCCTGGTTCCGGGATCGGATACCCGCCCGATCTACACGACGATCATCCACGAGTTCGCGCACGCACTGGATTTCGGCGGCCAGATGCGGGCCCGCTTCGACGCCTTCGACCTGCTGCTGGACGAGTACATCTCCCGGCGCGGCACCGACGCGGGCTTCGAGGACTGGGTCTACGACGGCCTGAGCCGCTACAGCTTCGACCGCGAGGGCATGTTCGATATGCCCGAGGCGCTCGCGGAGGCGTTCACCGATGTGCGCCTCAACGGCCGTGACGCCAGTGAGCCTGCCCAGATCCTGCACCGAATCCTGTTGGACGCCTTCGATGCCGGCCTGGTGGCGCGGGACAATCTCGCCCCCGGCAACGCGGACGCTCCCGTTCGCCCGTCTGTCGAGGCAGACGACTCGGACTCCACGCGAACTCCCTCGGAGACAGCCGATTCCACCGTGCGCCCGGGCTTCAACCCGGATGGAACTCTCCAGCCGCCCGAGCCCGTGAGTCCGCCGGTACGGCCCGGCTTCAATTCGGACGGCACGCTCCAGCCGCCGGACCCGGTGAGTCCGCCCGTGCGCCCCGGCTTCAATCCCGATGGGACACTGCAGCCGCCCCGTCAAGCCTTTGGAGATGATGGCGCGCAGCCTGATTCGGGCCGCGAGAATTCGGCCGACAACGGATCGACCACCCCCCGGCAACCGGATGAGGACACCGCCGAGCTCCCGCCCGTCACCCCCGAGCCGGGCTCCGAGGGCTGGTTCGAGCGCATGCAGCAGGAGCAGGCAGACTGGCTCGCCCGTATGGAAGCCCAGCGTCTCGAATGGCTGGCGAGTTTCGACAACTCTGAAACCGGCTCGGAAACAACGCCTCCCGAGACCTCTGCTGCCGGAGACGGTCAGCCGCCGAACGATGGCCCGCCCACGCGCCAGGCCGCCGATGACGAGGACCCCGACGCGTGGCTCGATCGCATTCAGCGCGAACACGATGCCTGGCTGGCTCGCATGGACGCCGATCGCGCCGAATGGCTCGCGAGCTTCGACCTCCCCGAGTCGACCGAGAACAACCCGGACACCCCGCCGAGCACCCGCGAACCGGCCCCGACGGTCCCCGGCGAGCCGCCCGACGCGGGCCCGCCCCTGCGCCCGGCGTCCGATCCCGACGATCCGGACGCCTGGTTCGACCGTGAGCGCGCCTCCCAAGCCGACTGGCTCGCGCGCATGGCCACCCAGCGCGCGGAGTGGCTGCACCGCATGGCCGACACCTACACCCCCGGAAGCCCCGAGGAGTGGTCCGCCCGCTTCCGCGCCGACGCCGCGACCTGGGACGCCCAGATCGCCGCCGACCGCGCCGACTGGCTCTGGGATATGGCGGGCGGCCGCCCCGAGGTCGCGGCGACCCCCGAGTCCGGTGGGCGCAACCCCGCCGATCCGGCAACGACTCCGGACCGGGCAACGACTCCCGATCTTGCGACGACGCCCGATCCGGCTACAACACCTGACCCGGCGACGCCCGACCTGGCTACAACACCTGACCCTGCAACGCCTGACCCAGCGACGACGCCTGACCTGGCTGGGACTCCTGATCCCGCAACGACTCCCGACCTGGCTGGGACTCCTGATCCCGCAACGACTCCCGACCTGGTTACGACTCCAGAAGCGGCTCCCGCCCCGGAGCTGTCAACAGCGCCCGACCCGGCGACGGCTCCCGATCCCGCGACGACCCGGCCCGAGACGACCACCCGTAACCCGGCCACGATCCCGGACGGCTACACCCCCACCGTGCCGGATCTTCCCGTGGCGCAGACACCGGGCGATCCGGCAACGACGCTCGGCGATCCCGACCCGAACTACACGCCGACCCTGCCCGACATCCCAGGCATACACGAAGCCGAGACCCAGCCGATTCCGTTGGGGGAGCAGCCAACCGGGCCGGAGACCACCCCGGCCCCCGTGAACCCCATGCTGGCTTCACCGGCACTGCGCGCACTCGCCGAGCACCTCCTCCAACCGGGCGTGCGCGGCGCACCACCGACCCGCACCCCAGAGCAGCAGGCCTACGTCGACCGCCTCGCCCACACCCTCGGCCTGCGCCAGGCCCTGGCAGGACACCCCGACGCCCTCGCCACCTTCCGCGAGATCGCCGAAATGGCCCGCGCACGAAGCTTGTTCGGCGATCCGGAGAACGGCGTCCCGCCCACCCCCATGGGCCCCGACGACTTCCGCCCCCTCACCGCCGACGAGCGCTACGCGGGCGAACAGTACTGGCGCACCGAAGCCGACCCCGACCAACTGGCCGCGATAGAAGCCGAGATCCGCGCCGCCGGCCTCGAAGACCGCCTGGCTCGAGCCGCCGAGGCCGAAGACGCCGCGTCCCGCCCGCCCCTCGCCGCCACCGAACCCACCCCGGCCCTGCCCCAGAGTCCCGCGCCGGGTCCGGCACACCCGCCAAACCCCGCCCCCGCCACGACGCGCCCTGACAACCCCGCGACCACACGTCCGGCGAATCCGGCCACGACTCGCCCCGACAACCCCGCAACCACACGTCCGGCCAACCCAGCAACGACCCGACCGGACGATCCGGCCGCCACCCGTCCGGATGAGACAACGACTCGCGTCGAGACCCCCGCTGCGACCCGTGGTGACGATCCGTCGACAACCCGCCCGGACGATCCGGCTGTCACCCGCCCGGACAATCTTTCGACCACGCGTGCCGAGAGCCCAGCTGCCACGCGTGGGGATGACCCGGCGGCTACTCTTCCGGACGATCCGGCCGTCCCGCGCCCGGACAATCCGGCGACCACTCGCGTCGAGACCCCGGCTCCGCCGCGCGGGGATGACTCGTCGACGACCCGTCCGGACAACCCGACTGTCACCCGCCCGGATGACGCGTCGACCACCCGCGTCGAGAACCCAGCTGTCACACGCAGCGACGATCCGTCGACAACCCGGCCCGACAACCCCACTTCCGCAACACGTCCCGACAACCCGAGCCCCCTCACCCGCCCCGACGCCCCTACTCGTTCCGAGCCGCGCGTCCTCTCCCTCCCCGAGCTGCGCGCCGAGATCGCCGCCCGCCTCAACCTCTCCGAAGCCGATCTCACCCCCGCCCGCATGTCCGAGCTCGCCGGCGACCTGCAGTTCCGAAACGTCCTGCGCGCCGGTGCGATCGAGGCGCTCGCCGACGCGATCCGGCGGCATGACGCCACCGACGATCCCGCCCATCGTGCCGATCACGCCCGCACCCGAGATGACTGGGCGCGCCTGCTCAACGTGGACCCGGACGCGCTGCGCACCGACAGTGCCCGCGTCCTGGACGGACTTCGGGCCGAAACCTACCGCCGCGCAGCCGATGTCGCCGACCTGCTCGCCATCACGCACTACACCCCCGATCCGGCGGACGGCACCCGCATCGTGCTGGAAGCCGACGGCGAACGCATCCACGTGCGCATCACCGACGGCCCGGACGGCCGTGTGGTGGAGCAGGTTCCGCGCCCCGGTCTCCCGGCCGAGCCGGGCACGGGCGGTGCGGTCGAACGCCGGCCGCGCCCCGGCTTCTTCCGCAGGCAGTGGGAGAAGCTCAAGGCCGGATTCCCGGTGTTCACACCGAAATACCCGTCCGGCTCGGGCCAGGACGGTCAGGTGCAGGTCCAGCTCGCCGTGGAGCTGGGGCACCTGCTCGACAACGGCGTGCTGATGGGACTCGAGAACGGTTTCAACCCGATTCGCCTGTGGAAGGAGATCGCCACCCAGTGGCAGGTCCGCGAGCGTCTCCCGCTCCTGAACCGCCTCACCGCCCGCATCGCGGCGATTTCCCCGGACGCGCTTCCCATGCGCACCCGAGACGGCGACCTGTACGAGCCGTGGTTCACCGAAGCCGACCCGGTGCTGCGCGCCGAGATCGAGGAGAGCCTGCGCCTGGCGGGCATGCCGGTCGGCGAGGAGCAGCTGGAAAACGTTCCACGGCCAGAGAATCCGGCCGAACGCCCCGAGATCCCCGAACCGCCGGCGCACACCTGGAGCCCGGACCTGCCGCAGCCGCTCGCGGACGCGGTCGACGCGCGCGACGCCGCCCTGACCGACCTGATCCGCATGGCACGCGAGCAAGGCATCGACCTGACCGGCGCCGACGCGGCGAGTCTGCGCCGCGCGGTCGACGAGGCGACCTACGAGCTCATGCGCCGCGCCGGAGCCATCGAGGGCCTGCGCGACGCCGCCACCCGCTACAACACCGAAGACGGCCGGGTTCCTTACACCCGCGAGATCAACTTCTCCGACAACGATCCGCTCGGCCGCTACCTGCGCGAGGTCCGCGCCGCCAACGAGGCGATCCTGGCCGACGAACGCGCCGAGGCGGCGCGCGCCCGGGCGCGCACGCCCCTCGAAGCCGACTACCTGGAGTACCGCGCCCGCCGCCCGCGCCCGACCTTCCTGGACGCGGTCGGGGTCAACAACGGCGGCGAGCCCGCGCGCGATTTCGACAATGCCGAGGAGGAACTGAGCAGCGAGCGCTCGGGTCGCCTCTTCGAAGCCGCGCTCATGCGCGACCAGATCCGCGACGAGCGCTCGAACTGGGCGCAGCTGCTGGCCGTGGACCTGGATGCCCTGTCCCCGGACAACCTCGCGCACACCATCGGCGATATGCGCGTGGACATTCGCGACAACGCCGACCGGCTCGGCGACTTCGCCGACGCGGTCGACAACTTCCTGCGCCTGGACGACGCCGCCCGCGATCAGGCGATCCAGCTGGGGGAGGGCACCGCCCGCGACTGGGTGGACGCGAACGGCGGCGTGATGGTCGATCGCGGTGTCGGCATCCTCCCGGGTGAACCCGGTGGTCCGCAGCGACTCGTCGTCATCCGCGGCGACTCCGATCACGACGTGCGTCTGGCCGACGCCCTGGCCGCCAACCCGCACCTGGGCGAGATGCTCAATCGCGGTGAGCTGCAACTGGATTACCGTATCGTCGGATTCGACGACCAGGGCGCAGTCACGGTCATCGACGTGGTTCCGCCGCAGGTGCGTTTCCACGATGTGGAGGCCGATGGCGACCGGCTGCCGCTGACGGTCCTGCGCGACGGCGTCGAGCCGTGGCGCATCGTGCAGGGCACGATTCCGGAGCCGGACGCGCCGGTGCGCACCGAGCCGGATACCGCCGCGGCGGCGCCCCGCGACCCGGATGTCATTCGCGCGGAACGCAATGAGGTGGCAGCCCGCCTGTCGGTCTACCAGATGGACCTGGGTCCGGAGTACCTCCGCGACACCATCGACGCCCTGCGGCACGACAACGCCCTGCGGGCGGCGCAGATCGAGGGCATGGCGGATTTCATCCGCACCAGCGACGCCATCGACAACTTCCACGACCTCGATCGGCATCTGGCGAACCTGGCCAACCGTTTCGGTCTGGACCCCACCGAGCTGACGGCCCAGAACCTGGCCGAGGCCATGGCCGATCCCGATGTGCGCGCGGTACGGCGACTGCAGGCGATCGAGGACCTGCTCAACTACGCGAAAGTGCTTCGGGACGGCACGGATTCGGCCGCCGTGCTGGCCGCCCGCGACGAGCTGGCCCGCCGCCTCGGCGTGCAACCGGAGGACCTGTACGCGTCCAAGCACGTCAAGGACCCGGTCAGCGGCGAAATCGTCGGCTACCGGCCGGATCCCAAGAGCGTCAAACCCGCCTCGCTGCTGAGCGCCATCAACGACCTGCTGTACCGCTCGGGCGATCGCCCGGAACTGCTTGCGGCGCTGGCGGATTACATCGACACGCTCGGCCGGCTCGATCCCTACCGCGAGTCGATGCGGTACGACCCCGCTACCGATCCGCGCGCCGCCGACGGTGAACTCCCGATTCACGATCGCGACGCGCCCGCGCTGCTGCGCGCGCTCATGAGCGAATCCATCGGCGAGCCGCCGATTTCCGACAACCCGTCCGGCGCCGCGAGTGTCTGGTCGCGATTGCTCGGCGTCGATCTGAGTGATGACGCCGCGGTCGTCGGCATCTACACCAAGCGGATGGTGGACCTGCACGAGCTGCTCTCGCCACCGCAGTTCGCCGATGTGCTGAACACGCTGCGTGACGGCGATATCCAGGCGGCGCACGACCGCTACGCCGACAGCGCGCGCGAAGGGCAGCGCCTGCTCACCCCCGAGCAACTGGCCGAGGTGGTGCAGCGCCTTCGCGACGCACGCTACTCCGACGTGTACGACCTGTACCGCGACGGCAAGATCGACAAGCACGAACGGCTCGAGCCCGCGAAGTTCGCCGAGCAGATCGAGACGCTGCGGCGTGAGATACGAGAGCGCGAGGCCGACATCGACCTGCTCGAGCGGCTCGCGGCGGAGCACGGCGCGCTGACCGACCCGCCGGAACCCGCTGCTCCGCCGCGTGATTTGCGCGAGATCGCCACCGATCTCGCCCAGGCGCGGCGTGATCTCGACCAGGCTCGCGCCGAGCTGGACTACGCCCGCGATCGACTGCCGCTGCGCCAGGACCGGCCGCTCACCGACGCGGATCTGACCCGTGAACGCCTGCCCGGCACCGTGGACTATCTGAACACCCGGAGCGCGGACGAGATAGGCGCGCCCGCGGTCGCCGACCAGCGCGTTCTGGACCTGCGCGACGCCGCCGAGCAGCACCACCGCGCCGAGGATCGCGTCGCCCGGCTCGAAGACGCCATGCGCGAGTCGCTGCTTCGCGAGGCGGGTCCGGACGAGTCGCCCGCAGACGCCTGGCGACGTGAACTCGACAGCGCCAGAGCCGAACTCGAAGCCGCGCTGGACGAGCTGCCCGGCAACAGCACGATGACCCCCGATCGCGCCGCCGAGATGATCGAGCGCCTGAACCGAATCCCCCTGGATCAGACGGATGTCTGGACCGACGAGCTGCTCGCGGTCCGCGACGCCGCCGATCGCTACACCCAGGCGCAGGACTTCTTGGCCCGCGCCGAGGCGGACGAGCTCGCCACGTCCCGCGCGGCCGAGACTCCCGCCGACACGGCCCGCCGCGAACTCTCGACCGCCCGCCTGGATCTACTCGCCGCCGAAGCCCAGCGCGACGCCGCCCTGATCGGCCGCCCCGAGTCCGCTGCCGACCTGACCCGCGAGTGGGTCACCGCGACCCGAGAAGCGCTGTCCACCACCGATCCCCGCACCCTGACACCGGCCGACCGCGCCCGCCTGGACCTTGCCGACGCGGCCGCCCGCCAGCACGACGCCGCCGACCGCGTCGCCCGCTGGGAAACCGAACAATCCCGCCTGGCCTCCCAGGCCGCCGCCGCGACCGACACCCCCCACACGGCCGCCGAACGTTCCCGCGATGCCGCCGAGTCGGCCCTGAACGACGCGATCACCAACTTCCGCCGCAACACCGGCCTGAACGTGGCCCCCTCCGACCTGACCCCGACCCTCCTGAACACCACCCTCGATGACCTGGCCTCCCAAACGATCCGAGGCATAACCCCCCACAGCTTCGATTCCTTCACCACCCTCCGCGCGGCCGCCGAGTCCCTCTACCGCGCAACCGCTTTCGCCGAATGGGTAGCAGCGAACCTGCCCGACCCGGCGACCCCGACTCCGCCCGAAACGACAACCACCCCCAACCGGGCGGAGCCGGCGACCGATCGTGATCCTGCTGAGGTCGCACCAACCCGCGATCCGGCAGAAGTCGGGCCGACTCGTGATCCGGTGGAAGCCCTGACTTCGGAACGCGACAACTCGGAGAACACCGAAGTCGCGGATCAAGGCACGACAACGCCGGAAAGCTTCGACCCCTCAAACGAACCCGGCTCCGACGACGACCCTGACACCGGCGATTCCGGCCCCGCCCCTGCCAAGCCCGGCGGTCCCACCACCCCACCGACGACGCCCGCGTCGTCCGCCCCGCTCCCCACCCCCGAGCCCCCCACGCGCCCGGTAACCCAGACCTCGGGCCCGGTCCCGGACCCCGCATCCCACCCGACAACGCCACCCCCACCCGCCTATCCGCCCCGCCCGGTAGTCCCCCCGGTGCCGTCGGCTCCGCCCCGCCCCGTCGGCCCGCCGATGCCGACGAACCCGCCGAAGCCCGCGCATCCGCCGATGCCGTCGGAGCCCCCGCGTCCGGCCTATCCGCCGATGCCGTCGGAACCTCCGCGTCCGGCCTATCCGCCGATGCCGTCGGAACCTCCGCGTCCGGCCTATCCGCCGATGCCGTCCAAGCCTCCGCGTCCGGCTTACCCGCCGATGCCATCGGAACCGCCCCGCCCGCCGTATCCGCCGATGCCGGTGGAGCCCCCACCCGCACCGGACAACGCCGCGCCCGCGCAGCTCGAACAGCCAGCCGCCGCAACGGCTCCGGAGAGTTCGGCCGGGCGATCGGCCGCTGAACCAGCGTCCTCCACGGACCCGGCGACCACCTCCAGTGAGGCTGTCGGGCTCGAACAGGCTGCGGGGTCCGATGATTCGAGGACGCAGCCCCAATTCGTCGACCCGGAGTCCTCGCGACCGCCTGCAGCCCCGGCCCCGGTGGCCGAATCTCCAGCTCCCGAACCCGCGGTGCGGCAGGAGAACTCTGCCGCCGAACCGGCGGTGGGGGATGTCGCTTCCACCACGCGGACCGAGTTGGAATCGACCGATTCTCCGGACCTCACCGCAGAGCCGCCGGCTGCCGAGGCCCCTTCGACGCCGCCCGAGTCGGCGAACCCGGGCCAGTCACAAACGTTGCCGGAGGTATCCCGGCCGCAGCCTCCCGCTTCTCTTGCACCCGAAGTCGGTCCTACCGAGGCCGTTGAAGGACAGGCTGTTTCGGGAACCGCCGATGCAGCGGCGGGCGACGATTCAACCGCTTCAGGCCGCGATTCGCGCGAGTCGGATGGTTCCGAGACGCCGGGGGAGCGTGCCGCCGCCAGGGACACCGCACCGGTCGAATCGGAGCATCCGGCCGTCGAATCGGCTGAGGCTGACGACAACTCGGCTGTGTCCGGAACCGACGAGGTCAGTGAGGATTCAGGCACTCGTGGCGTTAATGGTCCCGATGTCGGCTCGGGCGGTCCAGATCGAACCGGTGGCGACGCACCCGGCGATCGGTCGGCGCGATCCGAAGATGAGGGCGAGCCGACCTCCGACGATGATGCCGAGGCGAACTCGGGCGACGGTGGAGACAGAGATCCCGGCGATCGAACCGATACCGACCCCGGTCGCGGCCAGCCGGATCGTTCGAACTGGCGCTCGCACCTGCCGCGCGTACCGCACGACGAAGAAGAGTTCGAGTTCCCGGACTACACCCCGGAACCCTCACGCGAGCCCTACCCCTGGACCCTCCCGCCGGATGACCCGGCGCACAATCCTCCGCAGCCGCAGCCGCAGCCGCAGCCGCAGCCGCAGCCGCAGCCGCAGCCGCAGCCGCAGCCGCAGCCGCAGAAGCCGCCGCAGCCGCAGAAGCCGCCGTACGTTCCTGACCAGGTGCCCTGCGACCCTCCGTCGCAACCCCAACCCCAGCGCCCGCCCTATGTCCCGGACCAGGTCCCGGGCACCCCGCAGCCGGAGCGCCCGCCATACGTTCCGGGTGAAATCCCCGGCGTGCCGCAGCCCCAGCAGCCGCCGCAGTTCCCCGGTGGGTTCCCGAGCATCCCGGGTGCCCAGCCCGGCCAGCCGCCTGAGTTCCCGGGTTGGTTCCCCTCCATCCCACAACCTCAACAGCCTCCGCACGTCCCCGGCGAATTCCCGAATATCCCTACCGCTCAGCCAGATCGGTCGTCCGTGCCGCCGGGCGAGTTCCCGAACGTTCCCGGAGCCGAGTCGGGTCGAATTCCGCAACTCCCCGGCCTTCCGGGATCGCAGTCCGGGCAGCCAGGATCCTTCCCGGCGATACCGCAGCCAGACCAGCCGTCCTACGCGTCGGGCGAATTCCCTGCCATCCCACAGCCGGACCGGCCGCCCTACATTCCGGAACAGATCCCCGGACTGACGCAGTCGGGCTGGGGTACCCAGCCGAGCTGGCCGGACGGGTCCGGCTTCCAGCAGCAGGACGGGTGGCCCCAAGCTCCCGGCGGCTCGGACTCGAACGGGCAGTCACCGAGTCCGGGCAACGTGGCGCCCGGCAGCCTCGACACCGACTGGGCGCAATTCGGTGACCCGAACGTCCAGGCGCCCGGTGGACTCGACGCCACGCAGACTCACTACGGCGCACCGGCCGGTCAGTCGCCCGGAGGGTTCGACGGTCCGCAGAGCCCATACGGGCAGGCTCCAGGAGATTCCGCGCAGCCCTTCGGCGAATACCCGGGGTCCACCGGAGACGGCACGGCCACGGTCGAACGACCTGTCTCGCAGCAGAGTTCGCCGTCCGATTACGCACCCGGCGGGACAGGGGCCACAGCCCCCGCCCAATCTCAGCCGGGCGCAGGCATGCCCATGGGCGGCCCGCCGATGATGGGCCAGCCCCCGGCCCCAGCCTCCGCTCCCGCCCGTGCGGCACAACGCTTCCCGCGCGCGTCCGCGCCGAGCGCCGGCAACGGCGAACTCCTGCTGCGCGCACACGCCGGGTTCGGCGAGTTCGCCGTCCTGGACCCGGGCACCGGCGCGCTGCGCGGCGTCGCCGGTGCGGTCAGCGCGGTCGCCGGCCTGTACGCGGACCTGTCCGGCATGCAGATCCTGTTCTACCGCGATCCCCAGGCAGGCCTGATGCTGCGCGTCGCCGATCAGGCCGTCGCCCTGGACCGCGTGGGCTGCGAGGCCGTGTGGGAACGCGGCCAGGGCTTCCACCGGCTGCTGGTGCTCGCGGCCGGAAATCCGGTGTGTGACCTGAAGTACGCCCCGCTGCCCGCCGACGCCGACCTCGGCCTCCTGATCAGGGACGTCCTCGCTGATCCGGCCCGTAGAGCGGGAATTTTCGGATGATTCGCTCGACCTGAGTTGGCCGGTTATTGGTGTTCCGGCAACCACACGGTCGGCTCGGATATGTGATGCTGACAGTTGATTCGACAGCAAAGGAGACGAACGTGCGCAGTGGCCGCCCCAGCGAGGAGCAGTTGCGGCGGAACTTCGACGCCGTTCTCGCGGACGTGTCGTCCGGGCGCGGAGTGCGCACCGAGACCGGCCTCGACGAGCAGACCGAGAACGCGCTCTGGGCCATCGCCAAGGCCGCGCCGAATGTCGCGCCCGAACTCGTCGCCGCCGCCCGCACGGCGTTCGCCGGCCAGTTGGACGGCAGCAACGCCGTCGCCCGCCGCGCGGAGTTCGATCGCAAATTGGCCGAGCGCGCGGCCCGCAACAAGCGCTGACCGCCGCGCGTTCCAGCAACTCGGGATGCCAAGCAGTCTCGACGTGACCGCCGCCCAGGAGACGACTACGTGACGATGTCCTACGAATCCGCCGAAGCCCACGCGATGCGCCAGCAGTCCACCGAACCTGCACCGGAGTTCACCGAGTTTCGCGATTCGGCGAACCCCGCCGAACCCGCGGGTGCGAACCTCGCCGACCGCGGTGCCGCAACGGATCCCGGTAGATCCTCGGATCCGGATCAGGGCTTCTCCGCTCCCGTATCGGACTCGTCCGCCGAGCAGCACCTACCGTCCGCGCACATGCCGCCGGAGTCCGAAATCCCCTCGGCGCCCGAATCACCGCTCTCTCCAGTCGAATCCGATCCGCCAGCACCTCCTCGAGTGGACGCCGCACTCGAATCTCCGAACTCGGATCCCGAAATCGTCGGCGCCACCACCGATCCCACCCCCGACATCGGCTTCAGCCTCACTCCACCGGAACCCGAGCCGGAGCCCGACCTCACCGAACGCGCCCGCAGACTCGCGCACCGCATCGCGCAGGAACTCATCGCCGAGGCCCCGACCGGCTGGGACACCCTCACCGCCGCCTTCGCGGTCACCGTGGCCGGCCAGGTGTCCAAGGTCGTCTTCGCCGACACCCAGCAGCGCCAGGCGCAGATTCTGCCCTCGCCCCAGGCCCTGGCGATGGTCGAGTCGCATCGCGGACTGGCAGCCCAGCTCGGTGATCCCTGGTGGCGCCTGGAACTGGTACTCACCGCGGCCGGCGAGCTCACCGTCGACCACGACTACGGCGACGAGCCGTTCCCGGACGACCAACTGTTCGCGCCCCAGGCCTATCTGGCCGATCTCGAGGTCTACCCCCGCGCCGAGCTGCCGACCTGGCTGGCCGCCTACCTGCGTCACGGCAACCGCCAGTCGCGCCCGCCACGCGACGCCGCCGAGATGGCACGCGTGGACGCCACGACCGGCGCGCGCCCGATTCGCTCGCGGGACGACTTCCCCGACTTCCCCCTGCTGTGGGCCCGCTGGGCGGTCATCGCGGCCGCGTTCGTCGCGGTCGGCTCCGAGCGCGGCCCCCGCGTGCTGCCCTCCTTCGCCTGGTTCGAGGGCTCCCGCCGCTCCGGGGCGTCGCTCTATCAACTCCCGGGCGGCCGGGCCGTGCTCTCCGGCGGTGTATGGGACGCACCGCAATTGCGTGCCGCCTACAACGGCCACTCCGCGCTCCCGCGTTTGTACGACGGCGCCCCGGAGTGGGTTGCCAACCCGGTTCTGAACACTCGTGCCGGCGCCGGCCTGCTCTCGTTCTGCTATTGGTGGGAGAAGGACGGCTGGTATCGCGGAGAATCGCCCGCGGCAAGGGAACTCGCCGCGGCGGTACCGGGTATCTGGACCACCGACAGCACGGCGAGCGTGGTCAGCGGCCTTATCGTGGACGACCCGACCCTCGAACAGCGTTCCGCCGCAGCGGCTTTGGTCGCAGCAGCGGAACAGGGCCGCGTCACACGCGAGCTGCTCATCGAGACATTCGGCGCCGCAGCGGATCTGGATTCAGCGAATTACCAGCTCTTACTCGCGGGCGTAGTGGAGTAGAGGTCTCGCCGCCGGGGACCTATCTTAAGGCGTTGGTGAGTGAGGAGCTGAAGACGTGGGCGAGTGGGACGATCTTTCCAAGCGGGCGCACCAGGGTGGCCTGAAACTGGACGACGACGCGGCCAGAACGGCGGCGAACGCGGCAGCGGACTGCGTCTACTCGCTCGAACGCATGCGGGGCCTGGTTTCCGCGCTGGTGGCTTCGCACAAGGGATTCAGCGACAACGATCATCTCGTCTCCGCGACCAAGCTCGCCGGTCGCTTCGACACCCAGGGCGGACGCCTGACGGACGTCTTGAGCAGGTACATCGCATTGGTCAATGCGATGGGCGACACCCTGGTAACCGCCGGCCAACTGTACGACGCCCAGAAGGAAGAGTCCGTCGCCCATTTTCGGGCCCTGCAAACCGAAGCGGCGAAACGCGACGACGCCCCGCCGATCGTTCTCAACGGCAAGACCGAGATTCCCCAGTGGCAGGAGTCCAACGCGAATCTTGTGGTCGACAACAGCAAGAACGGTTTCGACCCGGTCAAGAAGATCGCCAAGGGCGACAACGTTCACTACACGGACGCGATCGGCGTGGAAGACGTCGGAAGTAGGAGCGTCACGTGGTTCGTGAACGTACGCAACGGCATCAACGCCCAGACCGTGGCCGACCGCGCGAGTGACTGGAAGTGGATGGCCAAGTCCATCGATCAGGATTTTCAGAAGCTGAACACGCAGCTGCAGGCGCTCGAGAAGAACAATATGTGGAAGGGCCAGGGCATCGACGGCGCCATCCGCGCCGGAGACCGCTTCGAGAAGCAGGCCGCGGATCTCACGGCCGACCTACGGCTCATGGGCAACAACCTCATGTATATCTCGGGCTGGCTGCAGAACACGAAGAACGCCATGCCGGAGAAGTACTACCCCGACGATGTCAACACCAACAGAGAGCGGAACCAGATCAACGCCGCCATCGCGGGATTCACCAACTGGTACTTCCCGGGGATGGCCAAGGCGAGTACCGCGATACCCAAACTCGCCTTCCCGGACTCTGATTCGCCCGGCCTGACCGGCCCGACCACGACCACCACCGGCCCGGGCCCCAAGACGCAGAACGCCCTCAGCAGTTCCACGACCACGTGGCCGGACAGCAAGAACCCGGACACCAAGAATCCCGACGGCAACAACCCGAATTCGAACCAGCCTCCCGGCTACCAGGATCCGAATCAGCAGAACCCGAATCAGCAGAACCCCAACCAGAACGGCGATCCCACCAACAACGGTGGCCAGAGCGGCTCGGGCGATCAGAGCGGCTCCTCCAGCCAGGATGGGTTGTCGCAGTTGACGAGTGCGCTGGAGCAGGGCACCAAGGGCCTGGAGTCGCTCACCGGCCAGGAGACCACCCAGGATCCCGCCACGCTCGCGGGTCTGCCCGGCCTCAACACGCTGCTGAACGACCTCAAGGGTGGCGGCGGCGGTGGAGGCGGCGGCGGTGGCGGCGGACCCGCCACCAGCCCGGCGCGAGATCCCGCGCAGACCAAGCTCTTCCCACGCGCCGCCGTGGCAGCCCCGACCGCGGAAACGACGTCGAGCTCGGTGCGAGCCGGAATCGCCGCCGGCGCCATGCCGATGGGCGGCATGCCGATGGGCGGCATGGGCGGCGCCCAGGGCGCGGGCGGCCAGGGCAAGGACCACAAGCGGCCCGACTACCTGGACAACACCGAGCACCTCGAAAACGCCATCGGCGCACCGCCGATCGTGGCCAAGCCGGTGGTCGAGGGCTGATTCGATGGATCGAACCTGGACCTTCACCGACCTCGAGTTCGTGGCCTGGTGGGCGGACCTCGGCGAGGAGTTCCTGCCCGCTCCGCTCATGTTCACCAGTCGCACCGAGTGGTGGGACGACCACCTGGAGAACCTGGCGCGGGCCCGAGAGTCACTGCGCCACCGCGAATCCGAACTCGAAGACCTCCCCGAACTGGCGTACGCGCTGCGCAACCCGGACCTGCTGGTGCAGGTCCACGGCTGGGATCCGCGCGATATCGAGTCCGGTGCGGGCAGTGTGCGCGCACTGGGCGTGCGATTCGGCGAACTGGGATACCTGCTCACCCAGCTGCCCGGCGAAACCTACCGGCACAGTGGTGGATTCACCGCCTCCGAGTTCCCGGCTGCACGGCTGGCCGGCGAACTGATCGCGACGCTGCCGGACATCGCGGCGGCCCGCGGTCGTGACATCGTGCTCGCCGAGCCCGAGCACGTCGAACAGTTCGACTACGCCTTCGGCATGTCTCCGGCGCACGAAACCCTGGAGGGCACGGTGATCGACCGGGCAGCTGAGTTCCTCGCGGCCCCCGCCACCGGCCGCGGCACCATGGATGTGGTGCAGGGACATTCGCGCTTCGGCCCGCGCGGCATCACCCGGCATCAGCTCGAATGGCGCGATGTCGTCGACGACGGCCGCTACGTCGTGACCGGCTATCCGTCCGTCGCCGCACCGGCCGACAGGCGGCGGATGATCACGACCCTGGAAACCCTTATCGCCGAAGTCGACCTGGCCATGGCCGATGAATGATCGCAGCACGGGAGGCCCTTCGATGACGTCCTTCGACATGTTCCCGACGCACTTCAGCATGTCCTCGCGGACCGGCGCGGTCGTGGTGACGACCACCGAACAGGGCCTGCCGGTCGGCCTCGAGGTCGACCGCGACCAATTGCGCGGCGACCCCGATCAATTGGCCGGTGAGATCCTGCGCCTGTGTGCCCAGTCCGCGGCCCGCGCGGGGATCGAACGTCGCGCGCAATTGCAGGCGGCCGGTCTCGCTCCGGAGATGCTGGCGCTGTCCGGCCTGCCCACCGTCGAGGAGGTGACCAGACAGGAATACGCCGAGGAGCAGGAGTACGACACCGAGCCCGACAGCTGGCTGCGACCGATTTGACGAAATCAAAACAGCTGTACCGCAATGCCATACGAGTGCAGGTAGACGCTGTATCGGCACCGAATGTTCACCTGCGACCCCAGGAATTGGGGCATTGCTCGCTATGCCGGGCGAATCCCCGCTCTGTATAGTTCATATCGAATTGATCTTCCTGATGGGGGACCTATGACCAACCTCGTTGCCACGCCCGACGCGATTCGCGGTTACGGGGACGCCTCGGCCGCCATGGCCTCGGCTGTCGCCGGTGCGGCCACCGTTGACCAGGCCGCCCTGATCGCCTCGGTGATCCCCGTGTTCGGCCTGATCGGCCAGGAATTCCTGCTGAGTTTCGTGGGCGCACAGGGCAATCACTACGCCGCGACCGCCGAACTCGCCGCCGTCTTCGCCGGCACCGCGGTGACCGCGCACGAGGCCGCGGCCTCCTACGAGTCGGTCGAGGATCACTCCAGCGTCGACTTCCTCTCGCTGTCGCACGACCTATGACCACGCCGGCGGCCTCGGGTTCGGTGGAGTCCGGTGCGCCCGGCGCGATGGCCGGGGCGCAGGCGGACGTGCTGTCCGGCACCGCGCTCGGCGCGGGCCTGGATCGCCCGATCAACGACATCCTCACCGGGATGGGCCTGCCGAATCTGCCGCAATTGCCCGCTGCCCCCATAGCTTTCGAGCTGCCACCGCTGCCCACGCTCGACCTGTCGGTGCTCACCCGCCCGCTCACGGATCTGGCGGCGTCCTTCGGCACCGGCCAGCTCGGACAGGGCTTGAACGTCGATCCCACGGCGGTGCTCGACGGCATCTCCAGCGCGCTGGAGACGGCCATGTCGCTCGCCTCCTCGGTCGCGCAGCTCGCGAGCTCCTGGCAGGGCTCGGGCGCCACCGGCGCGACCGACAAAGCCGCTGCCGCGCAGGTGAATACCACCCAGCTGCAGGGTCAGAACGTGCAGCAGAAGGCGATCCTGGTGAACGCCTCGACGACGGTGGCGACCGGTGCGGCCAGCATCTCGGCCATCATCGCGAAGTTTCTCGCCGCGGTCACCGCCTCTGCTCCCTTCCTGGTGACTCCGCCCGGACAGGTGTTCCTGCTGTCCATGGCGACCGAGACCGCCGCCGAAGCGACCGCTGTGGTAGCCAAGACCAAGGCCGAATTGACCGTGCAGAGCGCGCAGATGACGACCGCGGGGGAGAAGGTGAAGGTCACCGAGGCCCCCGGCGGCGTGGATGCGCTGTCGCAGGTCACCCAGTTGCTCAGCCTCATCTCGCCGCTGGCGAGCGTGGCGACCACGGGTGCGGAAACCGTGCAGAAGCTGCAGGACATCGCGCAGCCGGTCGAGACGACCGAGGAGATCGCGCCGGTCGCCGACCCGATCGACAGTGCGGCGGGTCTCGGCGGAGGCGGTGGCGCGATGCCCGTGGGCGGTCTCGTCGGTGCGTCCGCACCGGTGGCCCAGCAGTCCATGACCCCGCGCACCGCCGCGGCGGCCCCCGTCGCACCCGGCGTCGCCGCCGATGCCCCCGCCGCCGCGCGGGTTGCCGCCACGGGCGGTACGGGCATGATGCCGCCGATGGGAATGATGGGCGCGGGGATGGGCGGCCGGGCCGGTCTCGACGAATCCGAGGGCGACGACGTCCGCACGCAGATGGTCACCAGCGAGCACGGCGACGACGTCGTGGGCGAGCTGGGCAACACCGGTGTCCCGGTGGTCGGCGCGGCGGGGACGACGAGCACGCGCGCTGTTCAATCCTGACCGCGCGTGTACTCGGCCGGTGCGCTCGGGCCGGAGCATGCCGCGATGTCTACGGGGCCAGGCTCACGGTGGGGAAAAACGCTGACTCGTTCTCGGTTCTTGCCGAGCCGATGACTACAGGTTGCGGTGCACGGCCAGGGCCGAATCGAATTCCTCTGTGGCTGACTGGCTTATGAACACGGTCGGTTCGGCCGTTGCCCGTCGGCATCGAGGTGTCGCACCGCGTCGGCCGGGCAGGAACGATCGACCGGACCTGGGTATGCTCCTGACCTGGTAGGGATTGTTGGGAGGGGAGCCCAAATGGTTAAGCTCGGGGTGGGTCAGTCGTTCGCGGAATTCACGCTGGACGGTGTGCTGGGCCGCGGGGGTATGGGAACGGTTTTTCTGGCGAGACATCCGCGTATGCCGGGGCAGGTGGCGCTGAAACTACTGGCCAGCGAGGTTTCCTCGGATCCCAAGCTGCGTTCGAGATTCGAGCAGGAGGCCAATGCCATTGCCCGGCTGAGTCATCCGGGAATTGTCGGCCTGCACGATCGCGGCGTCCACGAGGGACAGCTGTGGATAGCGATGCAGTACGTCCGCGGCACCGACGCCGCACAGCTGATGCCGCAGGAGGTTTCCCCGCAGCGGGCCGTGCGGATCATCACCGAGACGGCCGCCGCACTGGACTTCGCGCACAGTCGCGGTGTGCTGCATCGGGATGTGAAGCCCGCGAACATCCTGCTCTCGGCGGCGGGGCCCGATAACGCGGAACACGCCGTCCTGACCGATTTCGGCATCGCCCGCCTGATCGACTCGAACCTGCAGCTGACCGCGACCGGAACCTTCGCCGCCACAATGGCGTTCGCGTCCCCGGAGCAACTGACAGGAGCGCCGGTCGACCACCGCGCGGACCAATACGCCCTGGGTTGCACGCTCTTCAATCTGCTGACCGGCCGCCCACCCTTCGTCTCCGAGAATCCGGGCGAGATAGCCGCCGGCCACCTGAACCGGGATCTGCCCCGGCTCAGCGTCTTTCGCCGCGATCTACCCCCGCAACTCGATCGTGTTCTTGCCCGAGCGACCGCCAAGCGCCGTGAGGATCGTTATCCGACTTGCACTCAGTTCGCGGCCGCGGCAGCCGAGGCACTGTCAGGTGGGCTCCCCGCACCGGCCCGGGATGGCCTTTCGGGCCCGGGCGGGGAAGCTTCTCCGGGTCGCACGGCCGAACGAGTGGAAGCCGCACATCCCCAGCGAGTTGCTGCCGCGGGCGAGTCCTTCGCCGGTCGCAACCCCGCAGCGGCCGGTGGCGCTTCCGTCGCACCCAGGGACGCTGTACCGACTGTTTCTCAAGGGCCGCGCACACCGACCTCGGATCGTCCCGCCGCACCCCCCGCATCGCAGTCCGCCTCGATCCTCGGCCGGGTGACCGGCGGCCTCCTGATCGCGGGCGCCCTGTTCGGCCTGGGTGCGTCGCTCCTGCCGATTGTCAGCGTCTGGCTCAACCCCCTCGGCCTCCAGCGCTGGTACGCCTGGCAGGTCGAGACCGAGAGCATGGCCGGCCGCACCGGTTCGACAGCCCACCTGCTGGGCGTCGCCTTCGCGGTTTCGATAGTCCTGGCGACCACAGCTGGAATCCTGCTGCTCCGCAACGCGTCCCGGGCACGGTCGATCGGCGCCCTGGCCGCCGGTCTGAGCTTCGGGGTGAACCTGGCCGCGATCCTGGACCTGGTCGAGTTCCAGTCCCCGGCCTACACCGACTTCGTCCTCGGTACGGGCGGCTGGTTCCTGGTCGGCGCGGCCACGACTTCCTTGGCCGCCCTTGCCTCTTCTTTGGCCGCTGCGGCAATGTCCACCCCGCACGGCGTGCCAGCGCCGAGACCGGCGCGCGGCGACCGCCTGACCGGCGTATTGCTCGCGGCCGCAGCACTGTTGGCGCTGGTCACGCCTTTCCTCGGCCGAGCGAATCGCGGCGACGCCGGCTACTTCGCCTATTTCGGCGTAGACCCCGACGCGACCTTCCAAAGCCCCGACATAGCCCTCCTCCTGACCGCCCTCCCCGCCGCAGCCCTGGCGGCCCTGCTCCTGCTCACCCCCGCCGCCGGTCACGCCCGCCGCCACTGCACCCTGCTGTCGACCGGCACGTTGCTCGGCGTGACGGCGACCGCCGTCCTGGAAGCATCATCCGAACTGGTCGGCAGCTGGCAGTTCACCGAGGTGTTCGTGCTCGGTGAGTGGCTGCTGACCGCCGCGACGGTGCTCGCGCTAGCGGCGGTGTCCGCGGGTCCGTTGGCACGGGCGAGAGCCCACGAGCGCTAGCCCTGCCAGGGCGGCAAGCTCATCGAATGCTGCTACGACAGTTCAGAAGTACGCGTCGGCTGCAACGGCTGCCGCGTCTCGGACCCGGCGGAGATCGCCTCCGTCAATCGCTTCCGTAGCCACGAACGGAAGCGCGCATAGTCGGCCCTGTGCACCAGGAGAACAGTGTGCTCGCCCGGAATCATGCGGCCGATGTCGTCCAGGTCGACGCCTGTTCGTCTGAAACGCAGGAACGGCAACAGCATTGCCTGTGCCAGCGCCAGCGCATCGTGCTGCATGGTCCCCGGGTGGCAGTTCGCGAACCACTGGTCCATGTGCGCACGAATCAGCGCCCACGGACCGACTTCGCCCGCGAGCAGCGCGTACTCCGGTGACTCGGTGGTGATTTCGTTCTCGGAATGGAACGTGACGTCCGATGGCACGATCCACATCCGCGGCTCGGCCGCCAAGACCGCACGCGCGGCAGGTATGTCGAGCCGGATATTGTGCTCGGCCCTATCGCCGTCCCGGTACCGGAGGCCGCCACCCATCTGGGTAATCACCAGGCGCGGTACGGCTTCCGGAATCTCGGCGAGGACCGTGGCCAGATTCGACATCGGCCCGATCCCGAGCCACCGCACTTTGCCCTCGATGCCGTCGAGGACCCGCCGCACCGCGCCGACCACGTCGGATTCCTGCTCCGGAACCGACTCCGGAACGAGACCCTTTGCCGACCAATATGTCTCGTTCCCGAGGTCGATTCCGGCTACCACCGGAACCTCCGGCCGCCCGAGCAGGTCCAGTAGATGCCGTGCCAGCCGTGCCCGTCGCCCATCACGCTCATCGCTGGTCACCACCAGCGCGAGTTCCGACAGCCCCGCCGCGACGGCCAGCGCCACCGCGTCGTCGGGGTCGCTGCCGATGTCGGTGTCGATGATCAACGGCATAGTCGAGGGCGGCGGCAGCAGATCGGGGTTGGCGGCCAAACGCGCTGCGGTCCCGGTCAATCCGAGTACCCGCGCCTGTTCGACGAGCGCGTCCCGCAACTCGTTGGTCGAGAGTTCGGCGGGGTCCTCGGACACCGCCATCAGGCGTCCTCGAGCCGCTTCGGAATGTATTCCGGGATGTACTGGCGAAAGAATTCCACCACGTCGTCCGGGATAGGCAGCAGCGCGGACAGCGAGTACCCGAGCACGAAACCGAAGGCGTTCTTGCCGCTGCTCAGGTACCGATATTCGGGCTCGGCCGTATCGCTCATCGCCCGGTAGAGGTCGGTGACCCGGAGGAATTCGAGCAGTTCGGGCAGTCGCCATTTGGCGATGCGCGCGGGCGGCACGGCAGGCAGCACGGCTTTCCCGCCGCCGTTGTCGCCACGTACCCGGCCGCCCCGGCTCAAGGCCTCCGCGTCCCGCGCGTCGAGAATGTGGAACGGCCCCGCGTACTCGATGAAAACCCATCGATCGAATCGGGGGTTCTCGAAGATCTCCCCGCTGGGCAATTCGGCGATCCGCTCGGTGAATCCCAGCCCGATGCGATCGAACTCCCGCACCTGCCCGTCGGGACCCTGGACGCTCACCACCGTGTCATCGGTGGTCAGCCACTCCGCGAAGGCCCGTCGAACCTCGGTCCTGCGTTCGAAAGTTCGCACGCATTCCAGGTGGTAATACGCCCCGCTGAGAAATGCCCGCTCGTCATCCCAGGTGGCGAGCACCCGGTGATACGGCTGTACCGATGCCGCCCACCCCTCGACCTCCAGCACGTACCGGCCACAGAAGTGGCAGTGCTCATCCTCGTGGAACAACTCTCGGTCCTCTCGTCACCGGCACGGTCAGCGGCCGGTGTCGCCGGGTTCCCTGGTGAGAGGGAAGGGGTTCATGTTCTCGTCGAAGCCGGGAACGTCGCGCATCTTGTCGCGGATGCTGTCCGAGGCGAATTCGTCGCCGTCGTCCGGCTGGTCCCACGCCAGCTTGTCGAGCTCCGCGCGTTCTTCGGGTGTCAGTGCCGCGTTCTCGGCCTCGGATTCGGCTCGGATGCGGGCGAACACCTCGGGGTCCCAGCCCGGCGGCGCCTGGCGCAAATTCTTCGACAGCTCTTCACGTTCGGTGAGACGGCGATCGATCTCGGCTCGCCGGCGCGCGGCATTGCTGCCGTCCAGCTGGCCGGCGAAGGCGCGCCGGGCATTGTCCACCAGGTCTTCGGTGATGTCCGGGTGCGCGCGGAAGATCGCGCGGAGGGCATTTTTGGTGTCTTCGTCGAGCCCTGACGCACTCGGAACGCCGCGTCCGGTGAGCACCCCGGCCAGCACCTCTTCGAAGCTCTCCTCGAGCTCTTCCCTGTCGGGATAGCCGTGCCGCATGTTCGCTCACCCTCCTTGTTCGAACAGGCTTCAGCATTTCACATAGCGGTCGAAACCCGGATGGCGTGCTGGTCACGCGGTACCCTGCAAGCCGCTCAGCGGGGAATCGGATTTCCCTCGTCGTCCCACGTGGTGACCGAGACCAGGCGGCCCCGCTCGTTGAACTGTTTCTCGCGAGCGAGCTGACCATTGTGATGCCATTCGCGGAAGGTGCCGACCGCGCGGCCGTGCCGGACTTCGCCTTCGGACTTGAGCGGACCGTCGGCCCACCATTCCCGATCGGCTCCGTGCTGCACGCCGTCCACGTAGAACACCTGTGACAGCAGTTGATCGCCGATCGTTTCCACGACCTCGCCGGTGAACGGCTCGCCCCGGTATTCCAGGCGCAGGTCATCGCCGACGCTGATCTGGTCGTGGTCCGCGGTTCGGTCGATTCGGCTCATCATGTCCTTCGTGACGGGTCGGTGTGGGAATACCGCCGGCGGGTCTCAGCCACCGGTGATGATCCGTACCGCCGAGTCCTGCTCGGCTTCGTCGACCGTACCCACTTCGAAATTCCGGTTCACGATGTGGGACACCAGCCCGGGTTCCGGTGGCAGACCGTGTTTACGCAGGTAGTGCGGTACGGACCCGGCCCAGATCCAGACACCGTCGGTCCGGAAGTTCAGCGGCACGTCGCGGTCCCCGGGCGCGAATTCGTCCGTGTCGAAGCTCCGCGCGGCCAGCACCACGGGCGCCGACTCCAGGTAGGCGAGCACGGACTCGAGCAGACGCGGGGGCACGCTTTCCCGATCGGCTACCGGCCGCCCGTTCGCGTCCCTGCCCTCGTACACTCGCGCCAGCCGTGGCGCCGGTCCCGAACCCCCGACCATGAATCAGCCCTTTCGCTCCCCGGTTCAACTTCTCTCGATCGTAAACGACCCTGTCGCGGCGTCCGCGCTGTCGTTTCCGCGCTACCCTCCGGCCGTAAGTCCGGTGCCCAGTACCTGCCAATTCCCGTGGCGGCAATGGAATCTCAGGGATGCGTGCAGGGTGGACAGGGCGGCCGGCGCCGCCATCGTCTGCAGCTCGACCCGATATCCCCACTCGCGCAGGGCCATCGCGAATTCGGTGGCCTGTTTCTCGGTCGTCAGTTCGAGCAGGATGTCCGCACGGGCGGAGCCGGCGTGTTCGACCGCCAATGCCGTCCACCCCATCGCGTCCCACATCACGATATCCCCGGCGCGCGGATCGTCGGCGACGGTGAGATCCCAGGCCCGGGGGTGGTAGGTGAACAACAACTCCGGATCGATGACGGCCGCGTCCGGTCGTTCCTCACGCAACGTCTGGATCGCGGTCGTCTTGCCCGAACCCGGGGGACCGATGACGATGACCGCGGTCGGATCGGTTGCGGCGGTGAGGTTTCCATACAGCTCCGGAACGATCTTGGTCAGGAAGACCCACTGGTGGTCGCCCCGGGCAAGCTGGAATCGTTCGGGATCGGTGCGCGGTCGAACGGCCGGGGTGGCCCCGAGTGCGGTGAGTTGTTCGCCGTACACGCGAATCGCTTCGGTGATCGCCTGGGGATCGGCGGGGTTCAGCCGGGTGATGGCACCCAGATAGTCGCCGCGGGGACCGACCGGGGCGGCGGGCGTCACGAGGTCGCGGGGGCCGCCATGTTCGGCGAGCCATTCCGATGCCGTATACGCGGCCATCAGGCTGCCGAGAATGTCCACGGCCGCTTCGTAATACAGGCCGGGGTCGAAGGCGTCCGCCCCGGGCGCAGCCACCGGTGCCGTCAACGGCTGCCGCGCGCGCCCGGCGATGAGCCCTTCGACGGCATCGGTGTACCGCGCGATCGCGGCGAGCGTGGCCGCGGCGCCGTCCCAGGTCTTGTTGCGCTGCAGTACATGCTGTTGCAGGCGCAGGGCGTCGGCCTGTATCGCGGGCAGGTCGCTCAGCACCGAGGCCAACGGTTCGACCCATCGTTCGACGGGAATAGGCTGCCCGTACTCCTCGGCGATCAGCGGCGGGCGCAGCTCGGACGGGACTTGTTGCCGGTCAGCGAGATACAGGCCGATGCCGCTGTCGGCGGGCGCGATGACCGGTACGCCCTGCATGACAGCTTCCAGACCCAGCAAGCCGAATCGGCCGGTCTGTCCCGGCATGATCAGGAGGTCGGTGGCGCGCAGGTCGGCGATGAGCGCCGACCGGTCGTCGGTGGCCGGGAGGACCGTGACCTCACGCCGGGCCAGCGTGGACAGACTCTGGCGAACCGACTCCCGCACCGCCGGATCCACACCGCGAACGGTCAGCTCGATATCGAATCCGCGCTCGTCGAGGGCGCGCGCCAGGCGCGCGGCAGCGCTCGCGCCGCCCCGGGAATCCTCCGCCTGGGCGAAGACGAGGATTTTCGTGGGCAGAACGGGTGATGACACGGCAACTCCTGGTATCAGCGCGAGCCGAGGACGGTCTGGGAACGCAGGGACTCGGCGAGTTCGTCGGCGATCGCCGCGAGCGGAATCCCGTCCCGCCCCGGCCCGAATGCCGCGCCCGGGCGCAGGCGTGCGGAGAACTCGTCGAGCAGCGCCGCACAGGCCAGCGCCCGCGGTTCGCCGAATTCGAGGTTGAAATCCCCGTCCCGGCGCTCGGTGACCGCGCGGTCTTTGGCAAGGCTGTCGCGTGTGTGCTCGGCTTCCCCGAGCAGCGTGGTGGGCGGTTCCTTCAGGATCGCCGCCGGTTCCAAGGCCCAGAGCAGATGGTAGGAAGCGTCGCCGGGGATACGGCCGGGGATCTTGCGCAGCTGGGGGATCGGACCACGGATGGCCGCGTGCAGCGCCACCAGAGCGTCACGGCGGGCGCTCGGATCACCGGCGGTGTCGCCGAAAGCAGCCAGTACATCCCCGGCCGCGGTCCGCAGCCGCTGTTCCTCGGCAACGGGATCGACCGTGGTGGGCAGCGGCATGGGAGTCCTTTCCGCCCACTCGCTTTCGAGGTATCCGGACTGCATGTCGTTGAGCCATTCGGCGATGTCCAGCGCGACGATGGCCAGGTCCGCGCCGTCTTCGCCCGCTCCGAACGCTTCGCCGGCGCCCAGCCTGCTCGCGAGCTCCCGCAGCAGGTTCCCGATGACCAGTCCCCGCATGGACGTGATGACGACCCGGTCGTCGACAGTCTCCCGCTCCGCCTCCAGCAACGCCCTGACATCGAGCGCCCGCTGCCGCAACGTGATCGGCCGACCGTGCCTGCCCCGGTAGTCGATCGCACTCAAACTGTGCCGCGCGGGGTCGAGCACAGGCTGCGTGTCCGTGCCGACCGGGTCCAGCCCGTCCAGCGCCCGGCCGAGGTCGGCCAGGACGCGCTTCACCGAGGCGTCGCCCGGCCCGGCGTCGTCCGCCCCGGCCAGCACGCCGAGGGCCCGGATCCCCGCGTCACGCAGCCGTGACCCCGGCGTCTCCCGGTCGTTCACGGTCGAGCCTGCGCTGCTGTCCACCCGGTGCTCCTCGAAGTTCATGGGAATGTGCTGAACCGTTCCCCGATCAGCTCTCCCCGTTGCTCAGCTTAGGTAAGGGTGTGGGTGACGGTCGGTTCGAGTCGGACTCGAGCGTGATCATCACCTTCGGGAGGCCCAGGTCGCGTCGGATCGTGCGGCCTCGATGCAATTCGCCGTCACCGGCGCTCACTCCGGTTCGATGTCGGCGGCCCATTTCGGCGAGGGCCGATCGGACGGCCAGGCCCTCAGCATCAATCGGCGGTTCGCGACGTTCGGTTTGCTGGTGTCGAGCCAGCCGGTCACGCTTCCCCACGCTTTACGCACCTGGGGCGTCGGCTCCGAGCTGTCGATTCGCCACACCGCCGGATCGTCGAGGGCAGTATCCGAGCCCGCTATGACGATGTGCTCGGCATCGTCGTCGGTGGCGAGCACCAAGAGCCCCTCGGGATCGGCGATGTCGTGTTCCGTGGTTGAAAGTAGTTCCAGCACGGCGGCTTTGGTGGTCGCGTCCGGGCCGTGTACCCCGAACGAGAAACCGCTGAGCCAGAGACCGGGCCGTGCCCCGATCAGTCGGAGGGTTTCCCCTATCGCGCTACCTACCTCGGGCACACCCTGCGCGGCGAGGTAGTCGGCGATCTCCTCCACGGTCGCGCCGCGCACCGAATCGCGGCGCAACCCATCCTCGAACACCTGCTCGACGATCCTCCGGACCCTGTCGGCCGGGTTCGTGGCGGGCGGGGTCGCGGCGTGCGCGGAGAGTACGAAATCGGCCCATTCGGGACGGGACTGCCCTTCCTGCTCACGCCATTCCAATTGCCGCCGTAGGCTTTCCGCGCGCGGAGCGAGGTCCTTGAACCACTCCGAGGTTGTAGCCCAGCGCTGCGTACCCTCGTCTTCGACGAATTCCCACACGGGTGGATCGTCCCGGTCGAGGTCCGCGCCATCGATGATGTGAAACCGGTACCCCTGATGGGTTGTGAGCACGAGCATCCCGAGTGGATCACGGATTCCGCCGGTCGAGTGGTCCGCGATTCGAGCGGCGAGCCGCGCACGCTCCGCGTCCCCCGCGCCGCCGTGCAGGTCCACCGCCGCGCCGTCGAACCAGAAGCCCGGCCCGTTTCCGACCAGCCGGAGAATCTCCCGGACTGCCGACGGCACCCGGGTTACGCCCTGTCGGGCGGCGAAGCGATCGATCTCGGCGTCCGTCGCGCCGCGCACGGAATCCGGGCTGATGCCCGCGGCCATGGCCCTATCGAAAATCGCTCGGATCAGAGCCTCCACCCGATGCGCTGGGGTCATGGTGGATACAGCCTTTTCAGCGCCAGGTTGACGGCTGCGATCGACCACAGTGGTTGTCGACACTACGCACTCGTATCGGTCGAGGAACTCGGCGCGGCGTCTTCGTCCACGGGTACAGGCTTCCTGCCGAGAATCAGAGATTCGAGAGCCTCCGGAACCCCACCGTACGAGGCAAGCCAGTCAGCGACCAGGTAGAGCACGCCGGATTCGGAAATTCCGAGGAAGTATCGGCCGGAGTCGAGCTCGCCGAGCGGTGTGATCGGCTCACCGACCACATCGGCCCATTCGCCGAACCTGTCGTCCTCTCCGTCGGCCAGCATCGGATCGAGTTCGAATGGCTCACGGGCGACGGTGATCCCCGGCCCGTCGATATCGACGGTGAGGCCGCCGAACTCGGCGAGAAACCGATCGGCCGCGTCGCTCCACTGAAAACCGCCGTCTTCCAACCCTTGTCGCCATCGGGCGGTGTCGACCTTTCGGCCCGGTTCCCATCCCGACATCCGAAGGACGCGCTCGGTCTCTTCCGTAAACTCAGGCATAGCTACTTCCCGTCGCCGGTAATGAAGTCCAGAGAATAGTGTTTCTCGAGCGGTCTGCAGCTCCTACACGGGCCCACCGGGTACCCATGCTTCGCGTGTTCCGAATTGCTGCGCACGATCTTTGCGGCGGCCTTGGCTCCGGTTGGGTCCAGCCCAGCGAAAAGTGCCTTCGATATGCACTGGGGGAGGCCGCAGGAGCCATGGCCATTCCCCTGTTCCGCTTCGGGGATGGCATCGAGAATCTGTTGCACATCAGGGTGCAGAACAGCCGGTTCGCCCCTGAGGCTCGGTGCGGTGAACATTTCACCGCTGGCCAGGCGCAGTCCCTCGGCCACCGCCGGGCGCAGTTTCGAAGGTGACCAATTCGTGCATCGGTCGGCTTCCTGTTGAGTCTCGTCGAGCAGTTCGGTGTTCGCCGTTTCGGCGTCGGCAAGATCGTGACTGTCCGGGGAAACCTCATCGGTGTCCTTGCTGGAGTCGTGATCAGGGAGGGCCGGGTCGGCCGCACGCTCGTGGGCGTTGTCCGCGTCGATGCCCGGTCCACCAGCGGCCCGGACGCCCGGTGCGTAGCCGTCGTCGGTGGCCTTGGTCTTCGAACCGTCCGCGTGATGGGTCTCCCACACCCCGTCCGGGGGGATGCGGGGTCGGCGGTTGCCGTCGGGGCCGATCTCGGTCGAGCTCGTGAAGACGTTGCCGCGGGCGTCGGTCCAGGCCGGTTTGGTGGGGGCCAGGACATCTACGCCCAGGGCCTGGGCCAGGCGGGTGGCGGCGCCGTTGGTGGCGGCGTCGCAGCCGATCAGGCGGATGGGGGTGGTGCCGTCCCAGCCCGTGCGGCGCAGGAGGTTCGCGAACTCCTCGGGGGTGTAGGTGCGGTCGCCGACGCGGAAATTGCCGTTCGCGTCCACGTGCGCGTCGACGGTGAACCGGTCGGGGTCGGGCTGGACGCGGCGGGCCAGTTCGGCGACGGGGTCGGCGGGGTCCGGGTGGAACGAGGCGCCGGCGGGCGTCTGCTCGGGCTGCGGACCCGTCATGGTCGACTCGTCGGCGGGCGGCGTCATGTTCGGTGTCGTCGGCTCGGACGGCGTGGACGAATCCGGCACGGATGCGCGGCCAGGTGCCGACGGGTCCGGCACCGATGCGCGGCCGGATGCCGACGAGTCCGGTTCCGACTCGCGGCGGACGACGGTGTCTTCCGGCGAAAGCTCGCTGTTCGCAACGAGATTCGACGGTGCCGAGGGCAGCCCGGCCCGAGCGGACGGCGGTGTTTCGACGTCGGGATTCTGTCCCGGGATCCCTGCCACCGGCTTATCGGCGGGCGGCACCGCCCGCGTGGCGTCGATGAGCGCCGTGGCTGCGGACTCCCAGGTGAACTGCTGGTCGCGAAGGATCTGCTGGAGCTGCAGCGCCCGATCCCAGGCGCCGTCCTGATCGGACAGCTGGCTCTCCAGCACCGCGGCCCAGGCTTCGACCGACACCGGGCCTTCGGGACCCTGTTCGACCAACATGCCGTCGGTGAGCTCGCTCGGGAACACCGTGTCGTCGCCGAAGAACCGGCCCGCTCCGCTGGCGCTCGGCACTACCATCGGAACACCCGCGCCCGCGGTCTCCGTAGCGACGAGCCCGAATGCCTCTATGTGAGAGGGCATCAACACCACGTTCGCATCCCGCATGTCGGCGAGAATCTCGTCGCGATCGAGGGTGTACGGGCGGACGTCGACCTCGCGGCCTGCCGCGCGCGTGAGGAGCCGGCGATGATCGGCAACTTTCGCTTCGGGTACACCGCGCACGATCAGGTCCACATCGATGCCGCGCGCGTTGAGCGCGCGCACCATCTTCGCGGCTTCCATCGTTCCCTTGACGGGATCGTCGGCGCGGCCGAACACGAGCATCCGCATGGTGCGCCGATCGGCCGGCGGACGGACCTGATCGAAGAACTCGACGCCCGGATTCAGCTGGTGCAGTACAGGAGACGTTTCGGTCATCGCGGCCAGTCGTGCGGCCTCCTCGGACAGCGCGGGTCCGACGCCGACCGCGACATCCGAGGTCGACACCAGATCCGCCTCGATCCGGAGGTTGGTAGCTCCCTTCTCCGGCTTGCCCTGCACCCGGCCGTAAGCGTCGGCGATCATGTGCACCATGTGCACGAGGGTCGCCTCCGGGTACATGGTGTTCCTGATTTCCCGTGCGGCCGGGCCGGAGAACCTGGTGTGCCCGATGACCGCATCGATTCCGGGCGGCAAATCGCTCATGTCCGAGACCAATTGGTCGCGCAGCGGCGTGTTCGGGTCGGAGGTGCGCGGCGCGATCAGGGTGACCGTATCGGCTCCTTCGTTCCCGGTCAGCTCGTGCCCGACCCGGACGAAGACCTCGTGGCCGAGTGCGGCGAGCGCCTCGCAGAGGTTCTTGTTCACCGCGATGACGCCGCCCTTGCTGGGATGCCATTCGTCTATGACCGCAAGAATTCGCAGGGCTGCTTTGTTGGAAGCCGTTGCCAGATCGACCAATTCGTGCGCACGTACGTACGAGGCCCGAATCTGCTCGTGCACAACGGGATCGGACGCGTCCAGATCGCGTTGTTCGGCGGCGCGGAGGAACTCGTGCTGCTGCTCCGCGACGGTGCTGACCTGCTGCTGTGCCTGCGCAGTCTGCGTCTGCCGGGTCGCGGTCTCGGTGTCAGCGGGTTCGGGCGGCCGCCCGGTGTCCTCGTCGAGTCGCACGGGCGGTGTCTCGGTGTCGAACCGCGGCCGGGCGTTGTCCTCCGTCGCGCGCAGATCCCGCCCGAGTGTTTCCAGCGTCTCGGTCTCCGCGGGCCGCTGGGCGGCCATCTCCGCCATGCGCTGGCGAACCTGCGCCAATTGCTCCTGGTAGAGCTGTTTTTCGTCCGGGGTCCACGGGCGATCGCGCTCGCCCGACAGCACTTCGGCCGCACGCGGCGGCTCCGTCCAGTTCCCGTCCTCGTCGCGCGTGTTCTGGTAGAGCGTCTCGGTGCGGCTGCGAACCGTCAGGGATTCGAGGCGAACCGGCGGCGCGTCCGACTCCAGTTCGCCGACCATCTGCTGTGACCCGGTGTACGACGCGTCGTGCAGCCAGGGCGGGGTGTAGCGGTGCACCCCGTCGTCGATGCGCTCGGACAGGTAGCGGTTGATCGTGGAGAGCCGGCTCTGCGGTTCGGACACCGCCATGACCTCGGCCCGCGCGGTGTAGCCGTTGTCGACGAACTCGCGTATGAGCCCCGCTTCCTTCACGGGATCGCCCATCGCCAATTCGAGGATCACGTTCTGGCGGTTGGCCATGACGTGCTCCAGCGCCATCCGGAACCACGGGCGCGCGTCGGCGAGCAGGTGCCGGATCGCGTCGGCGTCGTGCGTGGCCATCAGTTCCGGGTAGCGCGGGTGGAACTTGAAGAAGTCGTCGCCCGAAATCTGGGTGACTCCACCGCGATCGGCGAATGTGGCCACGACATCCGCGATCATGGTGGACTTGCCGGCGCCCATCTGACCGCCGACGACCACCACCTCGGGCGTCTCGGTATCGGGCACCGACGTGGCGCCGGACAGCAGCTTGGGGACGATCTGCTCGTGGAAGACCCGCTCGAGCTGCTCGGGAGTGACTGGATCGACTCCGCGCGCCATCGGAGGAATATCGTCCGTATCCTGCTGCGGCAGTGCATTTTCGGACGGCTTCGCGTTCTCTCGAGAGGGCTGGTCCGTGTCACCTGTGTCGATCGGTCCCGCCCCTGCAGGGTCGGATGGCGGTACGGAATCGTCCACATCCGTTGGCGCGGAAGCTGGTTCGGCCTCCGGATTCGGCGCCGGCTCGTACGCGTCGGTGAGGTTCTCCGTGCTGGGCGGGAATCCGGTGTAGCGACCGCTGAAGTTGTGCGCCTGCAGCATGGTCTGGTCGCAGTTCGCGCAGTACGGCGTCGCTTCCGGCCCATCGGTCGCGAACGGCTTGTAGGTCTGGGAGTACATCTCGGCCAGGGCTTCCGGGCCGGTGGGGAGCAGATCGGTGCGGCCGTCGGCGCGCCGCTGGTCGTTCTCGCGCTCCCGGGCCCAGAGCGCCTCGTTGGCAGCCTTGACCTCGGCGTGCCCGTAGGGATCGTCGAAATGCGGGTGCGGGCGAGTGCCCTCGGGGAAGCCCTCGAAGGTCTCCGGGTTCCGTTCCGGGTTGCCGTTCCGGTCGAGTGCTTCGTAGCCGCCCTGCTCCTGCTCCCGGGCACGCGCCTCCATCGCCTCGATATTGGCGCGCAACGTCGGATGCAGTTCGTTCTCCGGGATCACGTTGTCCGCGGTGCCGTTGACACCCTCGTATGCGATTCCGGTCCGCAGATCCTGCACCACGGCCGTCACTTGGCCGTGGGTCTTCGGGCTGACGTAGGTGCCGTTCTGCTGCGCCTGGAGCACGCGCTTCTGCGTCTTGATCGGCTTTTCGCCGGGACGCTGGGAGAACTCGGCCGCGGCGGTGCGGAACGCCTCGGCGCGCTCACGGGCCATGGTGTCGACGTGTTCCTGAATGGGCCGCCCGTCAACGGTTTTCAGCAGGCCGTCCGCGTCGATCTCGACACCGCCGGGATGCTCGTTCAGGTCCGCGACCACCTTGGCGTCCGTGGTCGTCGGCGCCGTCGTGTGGTCGTGGCGCGCCGGTTCGGAGTCGGCGGGAGTGGTCTCGGACGGACCAGGCGTCGTCGGGTCCAGGGTGGAGTCCACCGCGGGTTGTCCGGTGAGGTCGGCCGCTTCCGGCCGGGTAGGCCCGGGCTCGGTGGGAGCCGCCTCGGAGGGGCCCTTCGGCGGCCCGGACGGTCCCCGATCGGGATTCCGGGGCGCGGGTTCGGCCGGGGGAGTGTCGTCGTCCGGGTCGTTCTTTTCCGGATCAGTCGATGTGTCCGAACCGGTTTCGGTGGACGGCGCGGTCGTGGTGACAGGGACCTGAGCGTCCCGCACCATGCGCACGATGTCGGCCGGGTCGGTGCCATTGCGGGCTTCGAGGGCGATGGTCGCCATCTTGTGTGCGGGGGAGTCGGCGGTCTCCGGGGTGACCGGAACGCCGGTGAGGAGGGAGAGGTATGTGGCGTGATCGAAATCCGGGTGCCGGGACAGCTCGTTGGCGATGTTCCGGAGCTGGTCGATGTCGCTCTCGACCCGCGCCCGTGTGTCCTGCTCTGGAGCGGCCTGTTCCAACCGGGTCGCGGTGTTCTCGAACAGTTTCTGCAGGCCGGTCTCCAGGTGCCACGGGGTCATGTCGCGGTTGATGGCATCGAGATCCATCGCGGCCCAGGTGACCTGGGGATCCTGGTTGGGCTGGAACCGGATCAGGGGTTCGGCCGACGGGTTGGCGGGGTCGTACTGGTGGTTGTCGACGATCGGCTCGAAGTTGCGGATCCGCTGATCGGCGTCGGGGTTCCAGTAGACGTGCGGGCCGTGCATGATCCCGGCTTTGATCGTGCTCAGTTCATTTTCGTGATGCTCCAGCTCGGCTGGGCTGAGCCGGGTCCCGTCGGCATGCCGCAGGTCGAACATGTCGTGATCGCCCGTGATGGGAACGCGCGACTGGTCCGGGAGAATGGCTTGCACGACGCCGTCCTCGCGCACCTCGAACTTGTCGGCGTACTCCGCCATCTTCTTCTGGTAGCTCGCGAAGTCCTTGGTGCGATCCGCCAGTCGCTTCTCCAGCGCCGCGATCTCCGCGTCCGTCATGCCCGTGGTGTCCGGCATCTCGAGCATCCCGGGCGCGAAACGTCCTACCAGGCCCTTGTGTTCGGCCGGAGCGCCGAGCGCGATGTCGAGATCATTGATCGTCTTGTCCTTGATCTCCATCGGCTTGGGCATGCGGCCGGCCTGGAGATGCCGGACCGCGTCCGGATTGGTCGGCCGGACATCGAAGCGGAGGTTGTTGTTGTCCGCGTACTCCTGGATCTTGCGCTGGTTCTCGACCGGGATCCCGTGCACGGCCTCGATCTCGGCGGCACTGATCGGCGCCGGGGTCGGAATCGGCGAGTGGCCGGGCTGTTGCGTGGGCGCGGTCGTATCCTGCGGCGCCAGAGCGGATTCCGTGGTTGCCGGCGCGGTGGTCTCGTCGGTGACCGCGACGGGGTCCGAGACGCTCGGGACCAGGAACGTGTGGTTGGTCGACAGGTACTCGGCGAGCGCGGACTGATGCTGGTCGAGCAGTCGCCAGGGCGTGTCGGCGGTGGCTGGATCCAGCATGCCGAGCTTGTCGAGCAGGCTGGCGTAATCATCACGCAGCGAGGGCAATTCGCCGTGCAGCGCAGGATCCTGTTCGGCCAGAATGATGTCGGTGGCGATTGATCGTAACTGCTCGAACCGGCTCCGCAGGTGGTCCGTCAGCGTGTCTGGCCGGTCGTTCTCGGGGAGGTCGGGAGACGGCTCGGCTGTTGGTGTGCCGTCCTGCGGAGATTCGGAGGACTCGGGCTGAGATGTCTCGGGCTGGGAAGGCTCGGTGGCGTCCGGCTCTTGCTCGGTGTTCGGCTGCTGTTCCGGATCCGGGGAACCCTGCTCCGATCGCGTCCGCTGGTGGTTGCCATCGGCGTGTGAAAACGTCACGGGTGCAACAGGTGTGGGTGCACCTGTATCCGGCGACGGCACACCGCTCGGGCGAGCGATGATGTCGTCCGGGAGGACGTCGAACAGGTTCGGAATCGGGCTGTCCTGCCGGGCACCGTCCAGCAGATGCCAGAACAGCACCTTCGCGGGCTCGCTCGCGGCCTCACCGTTGAGCTCGACATCGGTGAAGGCCTCGGCCAGCGCCTCGTCCCCGTCGAGCAGCCCGTTATCGTCGAAGCTGTACCCGCTGAGCTGGGACAGCCAGGCATCGAAGCCTGCCTTGTCCATTCCGCCGCGGGTCGCCTCGTAGTACTTCTCCAGAGCTTCCTGTGCGGTTGCGGCGGAGCGCTCCTGGCCTTCGAAGGCGATGGCGTGCGCGAACTCGTGCACGAGCGTCGAATAGACGGGACGGTCGGCGGAGCCCGGCACCAGGTGGCCGTCCGCCTCGTCTTCGGCCGCATGCCGAGCCATCAATTCGGGATCGGTGGCGTAGCGTGCGTTCAGCGCCAACGAGTCCACGGACATCGTGCCGTCGGAGTTCTTGTACGACGTGGCTCGCGCGTAGGTGTTGCGGCCCAGCGGTTCGATCACCACCCGCTCGAGGTCCACATCCGGGTAGCGGGAGAGCATCGTGTCCACGGCGCGAGCGAATTCCCGCACCGCCTCCGGATCGAGATCCGGGTTGTCGAAGCCGACCGCCTCTACGTCCCAGCGGTTTTCCAGCTCCTCCGCGATCTGACGCGGCTCCATCCGCGACCATTCGTCGTCCGGACGCGGGGACCGGTCGTTCTCGCTGGACGGGGTGCTGTCGGGATCGGCCGGCTGGGAACCGGATTCGTCGGGGACGGTCGAACGCCGTTCCCGCGAGTCGGGGCTTTCCTCGGGTTTGGTCGTGGGCGCGTGTGTATCCCGTGGCGGGTCATCTCCGCGGGCTGCCGTGTCCGGGGCGGCCGGCGTCGTACCCGACGGCGCCGGATCGCCGAAGTCCAGGGAGAACGGTGTGTCGAGATTCGGCAGCAGGTGCTGCGGGAACGGCTGATCGGCCTCCTGATCCATCTGAGCCACAACGGGATTCGTGTCGCCCTGATCGGGTGAGCGTGGCGTGTCGGCGATCTCGGCCCACGTCACGTGCATGACGCCGTTCTCGTCCATGACGCGGTTGAGCACACGGAACTGCCGGCCGTCCGGGATGAGTACCTCTTGCTCGCCGCGCTTGGCCGGTGGCTGCAGGTAGGAGATGTCCTTGCCGGTCGCCGACAGAATCGTCAGCTTGACGTTCGGGTTCCACTTGAACTTGGTCTTCGAGGTCGACACGAAGGCCGGATCCTCGACGACGGCTCCCTTCCGGTTGGCGTTCCAGAAGCTCTCCATCTGCTCCGGCGACAGCATGATCGACCGTTTGACCGGGCCGACGTGGTCCGGAAGTTTGTCCAGGCCACTGCGAATCAGGTCGATCGTCTCGGGGGAGACCGTGTCGAGTGGTTCACCGAAGCGCAGGTGACGGTTGATCTCGTTGTACGCGTCACCGGCGTAGTCCTGGAGCGCGTCGCGTTCGGCGGGGGTGAGCCGTTCGACGGCGTCGAGAATCGCCTGTTCCTGCGGGGACGGCGGTGCCGTCTGCGGCTCACCCTGCTGGGAGTTCGGTTGCTGCGCGGCCGTGCTCTGCTGCGGTGAATGCCCGGTCTGTTGCTGAGATGCCTCCGGGCGGGTCGAATCCTGCGGTGGCGTCGGAGGCCGATTCGCGGCCTCCTCGCGCCGGCCCGGCTCTAGGCTTGAATCCCGCCCCCGCCCGGCCAGATCCCGTCCGCTTTCAACCGGCCCAGAATGTGTGCCGCGACCTTGATCGCCAGTGGGCTGCTCGAGTCGTCCACCCGTTTGGCGCCCGTGTCGTCCGTCCGGATCACCACTTGGCGGTCGAGATTCTCCAGGCTGTTCCCGAACAGGTACGTCTGGGTTGTCGGTGTTTGGGTCGACTTCCGGTACACGATGTACACCGCCATCCTTCGCGGCCCACCTTTCGTAGTTCTCGCCGGTGCGGTTCGGGATATCGGATTCCCAGTCGGACTGCGAGTTAGCGTAGGCGTGCGCTTCCCGGTAGGTGGCGTCCGGGTTGCGGCGCAGGAAGTCGGCCTCGGCCAGCTCGTGCTCGAGCAACCGGATGTCGGCGGGCAGCGGCTCGCCTCGCGACAGTCGCATCCAGGCTTCGGCGATGTCCGGGTCGGAATCGAAGCGGCGGGTTTCGTAGCCGACGACGTTCCCGTCGTCGTCGAACACGCTGAGTTGGTGCTCCTGTTCGAACAGGTGGCGTTTGACCTGTTCGATCTCCTGCCGGGTGAAACCGGTTGTGCCATCCAGTCGTTCGACGTCGGAGAGATTTCGGTGCATGTCATCGACGTCGGACGGCGACGCGCGGAAGGCATCGTAGGCCGCATCCGCCCAGGCGCCCTGGATCACCGGGTCCAGCACATCGCGCGGCCGGGTCGATCCGCCGCTCTGGATCGGGTCGTTCGGATCCTGGTCGTTCGAGGGCACGGCCTCCGGGGTCGGGTCGGCCGGCGGCGCGGGAACATCCCGGCCCAATGCTTCGACCGTGCGGACGATGTCCGCGGGGTTGGTGCCCGCCAATGCCTCGAGTTTGATGGTGGCGATCTTGTGGGCCGGGGTGCCGACCTCGGTGGGGGTGGTCAGCTCGTCATTGAGCCAGGCGCGGTAGTCGGCATGATCGAAGTCCGGGTCGTTCGCGAGATCGCGGGCCAGGTCCCGCAGCCGGTCGATGTCCTGCTCGACCTGACGGCGAGGATCGGTCTCGGTCGGTTGCTGCCGGGATGGCTGGGGATCGACCGTATCCGGAGATGGTTGCTCCAGCCCGGCGAGCGTATCCCTGCCGAGCTTCTGGAGGTCGGTCTCCAGGTGCCACGGCGTCATCTCGCGGTCGATGGCCGCCAAATCCTTGTCGGCCCAGACAACCGCGGGTTCCTGGTTCGGTTCGAAGCGCACCAGCGGCTCGGCTTTGGGATTGGCCGGGTTCTGCTGGTGATTCTCGATGATCGGTTCGAAGTTGCGCTGCCGCTGGAATTCGGTGTCTGGATTCCAGTAGACGTGCGGCCCATGCATGATGTCGGCGCTGATGTCTTTGAGCTGATCCTCGTGGTGCGCGAGTTCGGCAGGGGTGAGCCGTGTTCCGTCCGCGTGCCGGATATCGAAGAGGTCGTGGTCGCCGGTGATGGCGACGGGTTCGCCGTCGACCAGCGCTTCCAGCACGCCGTCCGCGCGCACCTGGAAATCTCCCAGGTCGATGAGCTTCTGCATGTACTCCCGGTAGGCGTCGAAGTCCTTCTCGCGGTCGGAGAGTCGCTTCTCGAGGGCCTGGATCTCCTGCGGGGTCATGTCGGTGGTGTCCGGCATCTCGAGCATGCCGGGCGCGAACCGGCCGACCAGACCCTTGGCATCGGCGGGCGCGCCCAACGCGATGTCGAGGTCGTTGATCGTCTTGTCCTTGACCGACATCGGCTTCGGCATCGCACCCTCTTTGAGGTGCGGCACCGAATCCGGATTGGTCGGGCGGACGAACATCTGCAGATCGTTCTCGTTCGCGTACTTCTGGATCTTGCGCTGGTTCTCCACCGGGATGCCGTGCTCGGCCTCGATGCCGCGCTCGAGATCCGAAGCGGGCGGGTCGAGTTCGGTGGCCGGATCCGGGGTCGCGGAGTCGTCCGGCTGGGGTTGATCGGCCTCGGGTTCCCGAGCCTGCTCCGAATCCTGTTCCGGCTGAGTCTGTTCGGGCTTCGGTTGTGCGGTCTCCTGGTCGGCGTCCGGCGTGGACGGCTTTGTATCGGGCACCGGTTGTGCGGACTCCGGTGGCGATTGCTCCGGCTCCTGCCGGGGTGGACTCTCGTCCGGCCCCTGGTCCGGCTGATCCGAATCCTGGGTGATGTTGCGCTGGTTCTCCGGCAGCGCGTCCGGATCGCCCTCCTGCGTCATCTGCCGCTGGCTCGCGAAGTCGGTGTCCAGGTTCGGTACCGGCACCACGTAGCCGCGGTCGTTGATCGGGCCGTTCTTGGGATGAACGCCCGCGGGCAGGTCGAAGACGCCCTCGTTGTTGAAGAAGCGCACCTGGCCGTCGCGGCTGACGACGGCCTCGGTGTGCGGGCTGTCCTTGGACCTGAGGTCGAAATGCATGCTGTTCGTGGTGTGCGTGCCGAGCCGCAGTTCGTGCTCGGACGGCGGCCCGGGCATGCGGTCCTCGGGGTGCGTGTGCACGGTGAAGACGTAGTCGCCCGCCAGGTCGGGCGGGATTCTGGTCCGGGTCGCCTCGCCGCGGAACAGCCGCAGGTCCCCGTTCCTGTTCTGGACGATCGCGTGCTCGGCACCGGCGAACTGCTGCAGCTCGGCGAGATGGGAGATGCTCACCTCGCCCGCCCTGATCGGGATGTGCGGGTTCTCGGCGAGCGCGTTGACCAGCTGCTTCGCCTTCGGTGACAGCTCGCCGAAGGTGATCTGCCCGCCGGGCATGGTGGAGTTCGGCTTGAAGTTCTTCGCCATCTGCCGCTCGCCCTCTGGCCGGGCGGTGGTGTCGGCGGGCGGAGTGGGGGCGGGTGGGTCGACACCGATGGGCAGCACCGGAACCGGAACGGGGACGGGAACGGCCTGCTCGACGTCCGGATTCGACTGCTGCCCTTGCTGTTCCGGCGTCTGATCGGTCTTGGCGGCGGCCTCGACGCCGGTCTGCGCCGCCTGGATCGGGATGCTCGCGCCGGGGTGCGCGAAGGTGGCGTCGCCGATGGACGCGCGAGTGGTCATGGCGGGTGCGTCGACGGTGCGCGGGCCCGCGACGTCGGCGCGGGGGCCGGGCGCGGACCTGGCGGGGTCGGCGGGGCTGCCGGCGCGGGTGTCGGCGGTGTTGGGAGCGGTTGTCGAGGTGTTCGCAGTGGATGTCGTCGTGGTGGTGGACGTCGTGCTCGTGGTGGACGTCGTGGTGCTCGTGGTGGTGTTGGGCGTGCTCGTGGTGGGTGCGGTGGTATTCGGCGCCGTGGTGCTCGCCGACACGGTGGACGTGGTGTTCGTCGCGGTCGTCGCGTGCTGATTCGTTGTGGTTGCGGTGTCCGGCGATGTCGTCGTATTCGGTTGCGAGGAGCTGTCGTTCAGCGCCCTGCCGGTCTGATCGGCCTTCGTGTCCGCTTCGCTTCGCGTCTCGGCCTTCGCGTCGGACCTGGTGTCCGCGTCGGTCTTGCCGTCCGTGGCGGTGGTGGCGTCCGGCTTGCCGTCCGCCTCCGGTCCGTTGCCGCGCCCGTGGGTGTCTCCGGACTCCTTGCCGTTCGACGGCGCGGATTCGCCGTTGTTCGAAGGTGATTCGCCGCCCTGCTGGTTCGCGGTGGAAGTGTCGGAGCCCTTCCCGTTGGTGTCGCCGGAGTTGGCGGGCTGGTTCGATCCGCCGTTCTCTCCGTTCGTCGCGCCATTCTGGTTGGCCCCGTTGGAGTTCGCCCCGTTCTGGTTCGCGCCGTTCTGGCCGGACCCCGGGCTGTTCGCGCCGTTCGTACCGGCGGGACTATTCGAACTCGGATTGGTCCCGGGTGTGGTTCCCGGGGTGTTCGTGCTCGGCGTCGTGGTGGGATCGGTGCTGGGAGCACGCACCGGCCCAGCGTCCGGCGACAACCCCCGTGCCCCGTGAATGGCGCTGGGCCCCGCACCGGACAGTGCGCCGCCGGTCAGCGAGCGCGGGTCGAACTCACCCAGCTCACCGGTGACGAGACCACCGCCGAGCCAGGCCGCGCCCGCGCCGACGGCGCCGGCGCCCGCGCCGGTGAGCGCCCCGTTGAACGCGCCCCGGGCGCCGCCCATATTGGTCGGGAACAACTTGGCGCCGCCGAACCCGGCGGCGCCGCCCGCGGCGCCCGCGATGGCCGAGATCATGGCGTTGTCTTTGACCGCGTCCCAGTTGTACTCGTCGATATGGCCGGTCTTCTTCTGGATGTACTGGACCAGCATCTCCTGGGAGGTGCCCTGCAGCGTCTCCTCGATGGATTCCTGGACGATCTCGTAGATCAGCTTGGGCGAGATCTTGCGGAGTAGCGGGGCCGTGATGCGCCGCACGATGTTCCCGAAGATGCGCTTGAGGAACGCGCCGCCGAGAGCACGGAAGATGACCCGGCCGCTGGCGAGCGCAGCGGCGTGCAGCGCGGGAGCGAAAGGCCCGCCGAACGCCGCCCATGCGAGTTCCGCGACCAGCCAGCCGCCCGCGATATAGAAATTGAGTTTCGCGGCCTGCAGCTGGTCACCCATGGTGTCGGCCGAAGTGGCGAGTGACTGGAAGTGCTCGGCGAGTTCCTGTACGGAGCCGTTCTTTTCGGGCCCCGTGCCGTCCCGCAAAGGCTGCAACCAGGTCAGAATCTGCTCGCCGCCGGTGCCCTCGGGATAGGCCTTGCGCACATCACCGAGCAGCTTGTCGATGTCACCGAGCAGAAAGTCCGCTTCGTCCGCGACGGCTTGCAGATCGCGGCCCATCTGCCACATGAGATCTTCGTTGCCGTGCGGCCAGTCTGAGCCGACGACCCATTCGAGCCATTCGAGCCAGGACGGAAACTCCAGCGCCATTGGTCAGGTCAGCCGTCGGACAGGCGAAAAATGCTGTGCGACATCACCAGTGGGTAACCCGCGTCGGATTGTGCATGAATCCCCCTGTTTCGCTGGCGCCCGAACACCGGCCCCGGCAGATCTTGGCGAGACCGACTGTGCCACAGGATCGTAACTGAACTCAACATGTACGGCTCGTGACGTCGCGGTGTCGGGTTCACCACTGACGGTCGGTGATGCCCCCGGATTTGGTGGACTGCCAGTCCTCGTAGTCGACCGCACCGTCGAACTCGGGGGCCGGTTCGGCTTCTGCCTCGAGCCGCTCACGCGAATTTGGTGCCGACAGGGAGGCCGCGGGCATCAGCGGGGCTTCGGTGACGATGTCCGGCATACCTTCGAACAGGTCCGAGAGCTTGGGCATCTTGGCCCGCTGATCGGTCAGCGGCTGCATCAACTCGGTTGTCTTACGGCCCATTTCGGCGGCGGCGTTCTGCGACGCCGTAGTCACCGCTTTGGCGATCTCGTCATGGGTGAGATCCTCGATATCGGAGGAGAACCGCGTCGCGATCACGATCATGTCGGCGTTCACCGTGATCGTGACTCGCCCGCTCGAGGCTGTTCCCGTCGCCGTCAGCTGTGCACGCTTGCGTGACGCCTCGGCGATGGCGCGCATCTGTTCCGCGAATCCCTCTACGATGGAGGCGGCTTCGGCCTCCCCGTGCTCCCTGACCACCTCGATACCTCCCGACTACACCTTGAACCGGTCGGCGTTCGCCTGTTCCATCGCGGTCAAACGGTCGGCGGTGGTGCTGAAGCCGGTGCTGAGCGTCTCGAACGACTCGGACAGGCTCGACGTGCTGTCCACGGTGTTGCTCGAGCCCTTGGCGAATCCGTTGTCGCCGTCGGCGAATTTCGAGCCGAACTTGTCATCGCCCCAGGCGCCGGCGCCCCCGGACACCGCGGCCTCGGCGGCTTTGGCGATACGCGCGAGCCGATCCGCCAGATCACCCGCGGAGTTGCTGGCCTGCCGAACATTGTCCGGGGTTACGCCAACCTTCGTACCGGACATGGATTCCCCCTCCGAGTCGGCGAACTCCGCGTGCGGATCAGCGACGGTACTCGGCGACCGGCGGAGCTCAGGTACCGCGTCCGTGCCGGACGCAATGAGACCGACTGTGCCATATCTCATTCGGCTCGGCAACAATTAGCGGTCTTCACCAGCCTCGATGCCGAGTTTGCTCGAACCGGCCGGACATCAAGATCACAGGTTGCCAACCATCCGTATCACACTGCCGCCGAACGCAACTCGTTCGGATATGGTGCGAAAACGGGGCTGATGTTGGATCGGGGGCCGATGAACCACGAGAATCGCTGGTTCCCGCTCAAGCCCACGAGTGTTCGAGAGCCGACCGGCGGTGTACGGGCCGATATGGTGCACGGAACCGCTGAAGCGGAGCGCCCGCGGCGCGACCCGCTGCCACGGCCGGAACGCCAACCGGAGCTCGACATGGAGTCGCAGCCCAAGACCGAGTCGTACTCGGCGGCCGAGGCCCAGTCGAAGGCCGAGTCGCATCCGCACACGGAACCCGAACGGCAATCTCCGGCAATCCCTCCCGCCGACGTGCCCCGCGATCCCGTATCGGAGCAGGACCGAGAAGCCCAGCGTCTACGCCGGATCCGCGCCCTGGAGATACGGGACGAACAGCTTCGCGCGCTCACGCTTTCTCGGCCGCCGGATGACTCGGCACCCGCGCGCACCGGAAGCGTCACCGGGCGAATCACCGGACTGTTGTTGCTCGTCTCCGCGGCGCTGACCATTCCGGCTTCGTTCCTGCCGCTGCGTACGAAGTCGATCGTCGGGCCGCGCCCCACGACCTGGGAGCAATGGGACGCGTGGCGAATCAGCTGGTTCTCGGTAGCGCATCCTCCCGCCACTTCACTGCAACTGCTGGGCGCCCTGCTGGCAGTGTCCGGCGGGTTGTCAGCGGTGATCGGCGTGATTCGGGTGTTCGTCCCGCAGCGCCGGATTCGATACGCGGCATGGGAGTTGGGCATAGTTGCCCCGGCCCTGAGCTTCGGCGTGACTTCGACGGCGGCTCTCGACGTCCTCTCGGCGACAGCGCTCGACGACCTCGTCCAGGTCTCCGAGACAGGGACCGGCTTGTGGTTTCTCGTCGCAGTCGCCGCGGTGTCGCTCGTGGCGCTGTTCGGCGCCGCATTCGGTGATCATGCCGGTCGGCCCGCGCCGGAACGACAGTCCATGCGCACCCGGCGAGGAGCGGTGGATGTCGTGGCGGCGCTCTTGTTCCTGACCGGAGTATCGGCGTTGCTCGGCTCACTGCTGCCGCTGATCGACCATCCCGGAATGTCCTCGGTGACCACCACGTGGTGGGTGGGACCGAAACCGGACACTCAGCTTCAGTATCTCGGAGTTCCCCTGGTGCTGTTCGGTTTCGGTGCCGCCGTGGTCGCCGTCATGATGTTCAGCGGGCGTGGTCTGCGGGATCGGCACTCGCGAACAGCCGGCCTGTCCCTGTCCGGAATTCTGCTCGGAGCGACCTGCACCGTGGTGCTCAACACCTATTCCTTCGGGCAGGGCCCGGATGTGCGTTTGGGCAGCGGCATGTTCGACCTGGTGGGTGCTGGATTCTGGATGCTGTTCGGGGCGCTGGTGCTGTCGATCGGCGCGACGGTCGCCGGTCTGTGCTCGGGTTCCGGTAATTCGGGCGGTGTCGATGGGCCTGATCAGGGTGGCGAGGGGTAGCGCTCTTGCGGCAGGATGGTGCGCGTTCCGAACCGAAGGATGACGGGAGTGGTTCGGGCATCGATGTTGTGAGTGGGGAGCGCTGACATGGCCACCGGTGACGTACCGACTTGGACTCAAATACAAGGTATTTCGAGCGACTCGGAGCAACTGCGGTTCACGCCGGCGGCCGCCCGGATCGGGCTCGACGCGTGTACCGAGCTGACGTACGCGCTGCTCGCGGTGAAGAAGACACTGGACGCGCCGGCGGCCAACAGCGCCGCCAACCCCGAGGACTTCGCGGGCCCGCGTGACAAGTTCGGCTCCGGGCACGACTGGGCACAGGCGTTCAAGACGCGCGGCACGGAACTGGCCGGTGTGCTGAATATGCACGTGACGCTGGTGAACGCCATGGCCGACACGTTCAAAGCGGCGATCACGAGGTTCGATGCCGCCGAGCAGGAATCCGTGGCGGCGCTCAAAGAGGTGAAGATGCCCGATACGGCGAGAGAATCGGGACCATCGATCCGGTCCACCGATATCGCCTCCCGGGTTCCGAAACCGGCCGACATCGCTACCAAGAGCGGGAAGTTCCGACTGGAGAACTACGAACCCCCGAACAACATCTATGCCGTCTGGCCCGAGTCCGGCTACGACACCTCGATTGTCTGGGCCGATTTCCACGCGCTGAAGCAGGCGACGAACTCGGGGCGAGTCATCGAAGTCGCCGCGGACTGGGAGCGGATGCGCGGCGATCTGAAGGCGGCCTACGACGCCTTCCATTCCAAGAAGAACTCGATCTGGGAAGGCTGGGAGGGCAAGAGCGCCAAGGCCGGCCGGGATGCTGTCGACACCTTCAGCAACGATCTCAAGACGCTGGCGGAGCGGATCGAGAACGTGGAGAAGGGAATCCTGAACGCCGCCGGGTGGATTCAGGCCACCCACGAGAAGATGCCCGACACGGCCGCGCCCGCGGTCACCAAGACCGGCGAGTGGTACTACGGCGACTACCCGGGTATCGGGACCATCCAGAAGTCCGAAAAGGCGGACGTCGAAGAGGCACTGCTCCAAACGGTCCGCGGTTATTTCGAGTACTACTACGCCAACGGCGTCAAGCAGTACAACGACACGATCGACTCGATGGCACTGCCCCTGCCCGCAGGACAGGTGGGTACGCCGGTCGCGCCCGTGGCGCCGGTGGTGCCCGTAGCGCCCGTGGCCAACAATCCCGGCGGCAATGGGGGATCACCGAGTTCGCCGTCGAGTCCCTCCAACCCCGGATCGACCGCCCCGACAGCGGACACGGAGGCTGCGGCCGCAGCGGCAGCCGAAGCGGCCCGACTCGCTGCCGAACAAGCCGCGAAACAAGCCGAGGAGACGACCAAGCAGGCGGAGGAGACCACCAAACAGCAGGCGCTGGAAGCGCTGTCCACCGCGGCTTCCGAGGCGCTCACCTCCCTGCAGACCGTGGCCTCGGAGGGTCTCACCGCCCTGCAGTCCGCCGTGGAGCAGAATGTGGAATCTTTGAGCACGGGCCTGGAGTCGCTGACGGAATCGCTGACCCAGGCACTGACCACCGATCTGGAAACAGCGAAGGACATCGATCAGCCGGGACACACCGTTGTACCCGTCGGCGGTCCGACGACGACGGATCCCGGCAAGACGACCGGCGGTGGCGGCGGAGGTGGTGGCGGAGGCGGTGCGCCGGTCACGACCACCACCGCGCCCAAGGACACGACCACGTCCAAGCTCTACCCGCGCTCGACGGTGAGTTCGGAGGCCACGACCACCTCCGCAGCGTCGACCTCGCGCGCCGGACTGGCCTCGACGACAACGTCGAGCGGCGGCATGCCGATGGGAGGCATGCCGATGGGCGCCGGAGCCGGTGGCGCGGGCGGTCAGGGCAAGGAGCACAAGCGCGCCGAATTCCTGCGCGGCAGTGAGCATCTCGACGAGGTCTTCGAGGAGGTCCCGGTTGCCGTTCGGCCGGTCGCCGAGAAATGAGCGACGTCTGGGAGTTCGAGAGCCTGGAGTTTCTGACCCTGTGGGAGCAGGCCACCGGTCAGACGCTGCCGACCCCGTTCCTCTACACCACCCGCACCGCCAAGCATTTCGACCATCTGCGCGAACGGCATGCCGTCGCACAGCGGTTGCGTGAGCATCCGGATCGGTCCTTCGATCCGGTGCTCGAGGTGATCGCGCAACCCGATCTGCGGATCAGTGTCAGCGGGGTGATCGGCAGTTCCGCCGACCACCCAGACGCGCGGCGTATTCGCCTGATGGGAGTGCGCCGGGGAGGTCGCGGCTACGTGGTTCGGCAGCTGCCCGGTCGAATGCACTCGGGCACGGAGGGTTTCACCGTCACCGAATGCGATCCCATCGGGCTGGCCGATGCGCTGGTTCGACAGTTGCCCGAGTGCGATCCCGGCGCCGAGTCCGAGATCCCGTTGGTCGGTGCGGGCGGAAGCGGACCGGCGGAAGAGGAATTCGGCAACCGTTCGGTCATCGACGATATGCGCGGGGTGCCCGCTGCCGCGCGGTCCCGGCGATTCAGAGATTCGCCCACCGTCTGTCGCGGCGGTGTCGAGGTCGAGCAGGGTTCGTCGCTCTACGGGCCGCGCGGCATCACCGTGCACCGGCTGGCCTGGCGAGATATCGAGGACGACGGAAGGTACCTCATCAGTGACGAGCCGGCGATGGCGACCGCGGTCGACGCCAAGCGCATGACCGCGGCGATCAATCTTCGGGTCGCCGCGGTGATTCGAGTGATCAAGGACGAACGTGATGGGCGCTACAGCTGAACCGGTTTGCCCGCTCGGCCACCTGCCGATAGCGTCCAGGCCGAGTGATCGCGTCTATGCGGGGGTGTGCGATGAACCGAAACCTGGTCGCAAAGAGAAACGGTAGATCGCGCGGCCGCCGGGGCGGGGTGGTCGCGGCGCTGCTGTCGGTGGTGGTCGCGGCCGGCTGCTCCACCGTGCCGGGCCACCCGATCGCCGCGTCGAACTCCGATCCGTTCTATACGGCGGTGCTGGATCTGATGACGCAACCGGTGGTGCACGTCGCCAGCCTCGACGGCAGCGACAACGGGTGGAATCTGCGGATCACCTCGGACGGGTGGTCGACCGGGTTCGCCGTCTCGCGCGGCAAGCCGTCCGATCTGCTGCTGACGGGAACCGTCAGTTACGTGAAGCCGGATGCCGGAGTGCTGGCCTCGAACCTGCCACGAGGCAAGTCGGTCGCCGATCTGCAAGGGAAGTGGATCACCGGCTCGGACGCGTTCCTGGAGGGAGTGCCCAGAAGGTTGGAGCCGGACGACCTGGGCGAGGCGTTGCTGCTGGCGCTGAACAAGGTCGAGGAGTTTCCGCGGGTGGGGGATCCGACCATCACCGTCGGTGACGATCAGGCGTACGAGGTGGTGACTCCCCGTGGCACCCTGGCTGTTTCGGCCGCTCAGCCGTATCGGGTGTTGCGCTTCGTCCCTGGAAACGAGGTGGCGCCGACACCGTCGGGGACCACCGAACCCACCGAATCTCCCGACGAGAACTCCGGCGGGACCACGCCGCGGTTCGACCCGCTCGCGGTGCCACTGGCCTTCTTCGCGATGACCCCCTCGGCACGGGATCAGACCTACAACGACATGGCGAGGCAGTTGCAGGGTTTGACCGACGTGGTCGATATCGGGGTGCAGTTCGACTTCAACTCCTCCGGAGAGATGAAGTGCACCAACGACAGTTGCGTCGTGACGTCCAGTGTGAAGACGTCTACGACCTCGTCGAGCAGCGCCCGGCTGACCGGAGGAGTCGATGCGCTGATGCGCGCGTCGATCACCGTCGACGGCACGCCGAGCGCGGGGTGCACTGCCGCACAGAAGATTTCGATCAACGGCACCGCGAGGATGACATGCACCGACGTGTCCATCGCGCCGTTGGTCGCCGCCATCGGAGCCCGCAAGCAGGCCGAGGCCGACGCGCAGGCTCGGGCCCAGGGACGCAGTGTCACCGTCGAATACGTCATCAACTATCGGGGATCGGTGGACTTCCAGGTCGCGCCGATGATCCAGGCGGACATCGACGCCCGTGTCAAACTCGTGCGGGGCTATCAGGACAAGGCCCGCAGCGAGACCGGATGCGGACCCAATTGCACCTACCAGCTGGTTCCGTACGGCCGTGACCCGCTCAGCCAGGCCGCCAACCGCGAGCGGCACACCGCGGGAACCGCGCCGAACGGCAATATCCTCGTGGCATCGGTTCCGGGCTGGGGCGATCCGGATACCGGCGACCTGGTGATCGGTACCGGTCCGGGCGAGCACAGCAGCGCGACCGCCGCTTCCGAGACGGATCTGCTCGGCCAGTTGACCGCGCGCGGATTCAACCCCGGGCAGATCACGGCGCTCTACAGCGAACGGCAACCCTGCTTCGCCACCTGCGGAACCAAACTGCAAGGGGTGAAGCCGGATACGCCGGTGAGCTACAGCGTGCCCTGGAAGGAACACGGCCCCGATCTGACCGAGGCGGCGGACCGCATGGTGGAGTCGCTCAGCAGTGGGGCCGGCGGCAAGTGAGCCGCGCGCCGGCGTCCACCGATTGGCGACGTGTCGCGATCATCGGGATGGTGGTGGCTGCTGTCCTGGTCCTGGCGGCGGGAACGACCGCCGGCTTCCTGTGGCAACGCGGCGACAAGGAACCATCGATGCCGACCCTGCGTGCGAGTCTGCCGGTCGGCGGGGTGGCGGCGATGGGGCTCGCCGTGTACGGCGGTACCGCCTATCTCGTCGTAGACGGCGAGATGATCGGGAACAACCAGATGGGCAGTCTGCGGGTCGTGGATACCGCGAGCATGACGGTCACCTCCGAGATCCCGCTCGGCGCGAACCCGCTCGGCGCGGTATTCGATCCCCGGACCCGCTACCTGTTCATCACCGGGTCCCAGCATGGCGGGCAGAGCTGGGTCACCGTCGTGGACACGGAGAAGAACGCGATCAAGACGACCATCCCGTTCGCGGCATCGACCGCGTGGCACATCGCCCTCGATTCCGAGGCCCAGCGGGTGTACGTGGTGGGTGGGCGGCCGGACGGAACGGAGTCGGTGCTCGGAGTCCTGGACGCCGATCTGCATGCGTTACTCGCCGAAATCCCGCTCCCGGCTCGCTCCACGGCGGTGGTCGTCGATCCGCAGACCCATACCGTCTATGTCACCAGCGAGTCGGTGGACGGGCTGACGATCATCGATGGCGTCAACCGGAAGGTGCTGTCGACAGTGCCGATCGGCGGATCGATGAACGGCATGGCCATCGACCCGGACGAAGGGGTCGTCTACACGGTCATAGATCCGCTGCCCCGGGAGACCGGGCCGCGCAAGCTCGTTGTCTTCGACACCGATACCAACACGATCACCGCCACGATCCCGCTGTCGGAAATCGCCGAACGGGTAACCGTCGACCCCGCCGCCCGAAGCATCTACGTGCTCGAGGAGAACACGGAGAGCACGGAGTGGGTGGAGCAGATCCGAGTGCTGGAGTCGGGAACCCATGAGGTGACAACGACTGTCGCGCTCGGCAAGGGGGTGATCGTGAACATCGAGGTCGACCCGGTGACGCACGAGGTCTACTCGACCGATATCGACACGCTGTACAAGGTGGCGCGCTGATCGCTCGGATTCATTCGAGCGCAGGGTGTTTCGGCTCGGGTCGAAGGAACGGTGGTTTCGCGGCCGATCAGAAGTAGACGAGCAGGTCGGCGTGAAGTTCCGGGGTGAAGTCGAGCTGGGCGGGGGCGCGGTACTCCCGTTCCCGGACGTGGCGCAGGAAACCCTCGGGAACGGTCAGGGCGTAGCGGCTCAGGTAGTGCATCGAGTCGACTCGCCAGATCCACACTCCGTCGCACACCAGCGATGACGCGCTCATGATCCGGTCGGTCCCGTTGATCAGGTCGTCTGCCACGTCGAGAACGTCGAACGCGACAGGCGCGGAGCGCATGTAGGTGAGTACGGCGTCGCGGTCGTCGATCGGGTGGTCGCTGCGGGAGTCGAAGATCGAGGGCAGCTCGGTGTGCTTGCCCTCGTACATCTCTCGGTAGATACCAACCGGGATCAATGGCATCGGATGATCCTAGGCGGGCTGAACGAAACGCGGCCCTTCGACTGAAAGCCGAAGGGCCGCTGCGGGCTTCGCTCGCGAAGCGCTGGGTGCGACTCGGTCAGGCGCTGCCGGTGGCCGGTTTCGGCTCGGTTGTTGCCGGAGCGGTCGTGGTGGGGACGGTGGTGGTGGGGACGGTGGTGGTGGGGGCCGTCGTGGTCGGTTCCGTTGTCGTGGGTTCCGTCGTCGGGACGGTGGTCGTCGGGGCCGTCGTCGTCGGCTCCGTGGTGGGGACGGTCGTTGTCGGGACCGTTGTGGTGGGAACCGTTGTCGTCGGGGCGGTCGTGGTGGGGTTGGTTGTCGTGGGGGACAGGACCGTGACGGTCAGCTCGCTGCCGCTGGAGTAGTAGCCGTTGGTGCAGGACAGGGACCTGCGGAGGAGGTACTCGCCGGGCGTGGCGGGAGTCCACTGGACGGTGGCGACGGCGGAGCCGTAGCTGCCCTGGCCGAGGGCTTCGGCGATGAAGATCATCTTGCCGTCGACGATGCGGTGGAGTTTGGCCGTGCAGATATCCAGGGTAGCGGCGAGGGTGACCGTGTAGGTGGTGCCGGCGTGGAGGGTGTCGCCGGCGACGATGATGCTCTTGTCGAAGCTGACGATGTCGGCGGATGCCGGTTGCGCCATGATGATTCCGGTGGCTGCCACCGCGGTGGTCGCCGCCGCCACGAATCCCCCGCCGATACGAGCCCAGGGGGCCCGAGTGCTGTTCAACGCACTGTCTCCTATTTCGTGTGCACATTACTGAAACGCCTTGTTTCCAAATGCGTTCACGGATGTGACCACGGTCACGGAGCGTGTGTCAAGCGGGCTGAATCGGTGGGTTGATCGGTTGGGTCAGCGCTGCCAGATGCTGCTGTGCAGAAAGCTGTTCCACTGGTCCGCTGTGAACCAGAGCTCCGGGCCGCCAACATGTTTCGAGTCGCGCACGCCGGTCCGCGTGTCTTCGTGACAGATCTCCACGCATTGATCAGCCCCGTCGGATTTACTCGACTTGAACCACGCACCTCGCGGCGTCTGTCTCATGGCGCGTACTCCCTCGCGATGTCGAGCACGAACTGCCGGGTGTGCTCCGTGCCCAACGATACCGCGCGCAGGCCGTCGACAGCTTCTTGATACTGCTCGACCTCCTCGCGCTGCTCATGGAACGTACTGCCGATCGCACCCTCTGCGTAAACGACCGGCGGCAGGGACATTCCGCTGCTTCCCTTGGGAAAACGAAGCAGCGTGAAAGTGAGCATCGACAACCCCGGATGTGCCCCGTGGGAGAACGGGATGACGTGGATGCTGGTGTTCTCGCGATCTCCGGCCGCCGCGATCGAACGGAGCTGGGCTGCCATGACCGGTGGACTGGCCGGCTGATGCCGTAGTACCGCTTCCGACAGAAAGACTTCGAAGCGAAAGTCACTGTCTTTGAAGCGATTCTGCCGATGAGTCGTGAGTTCGAGGCGGCGTTCCATATCCGCGTCCGCGAGGTTCGGCCGCTTCAATCGCACAATGGCCAGGCGGTACTGCGGGATCTGCAGTAGCCCGGGCACGATTGTCAGCTGGTGCGCGACAATGTGGCTCGCCGCACTCTCGAGTCGAAGGAATTTCGGGATGTTCGGTGCGACCTGATCGCTGTACGCGTGCCAGAAGCCCTTCGAATTACCCTGTGTCTTGGCGACTTTATCCTGCTGGCGCACCTCGGCCCAGAGCCTGAGCGCTTCTGCGCGTTCCTCCGCATTGGCCGCGTAGTGATCCAGCAGGCTCTCGAGCTGTGGTGTCGTCAGCTTGGTGGCGCAGCCATCTTCCATGCGCATCAGCACGAATCGCGTCACTTCGAGATGTGCCGCAGCTCGGAGGAGTGCTGTTTGCGGAGCCCGCTTGCGTATTCCCTGCATGAAGTTGCCGAAATCCATCCGCGAAACCGTCAAACCGGCCATTTCGTTAGCCTTGCTATCCGGGGAGTGTTTGTAGCGCACACGTGCGTGCCGCACTTCCAGAATAGTTTGCGCATTCAGCATGCGAACTGCGATTCGGCAGGAAAATTGCGTTCATCGAAAGGCTCGGTCGGGCAGTGGCATTCAGCCCGTCAGCCGAGATCGCTTTTCCTATCGAATCGGAGGTGGTTCAAATGGCTTGGGACACATGGGCTCTACTCGCCATCAACCTGCTGTGCGTAGCCGTCATCGCCTGGGCCGCATGGGGTTTCCATCAGGAATCCCGTGATGCCCGCCCCCTACGGATCGCGCTCGCCGGCGGCGGCTCGCTCCTCGTGCCGCCCGCGAGCGGGCGCGGCGGCCGGTGGCATCGCGCCCAGCATCGGGGCCGGGCATGACGAACCCGTTCGCCTATATCCCACGAACCGACCGTCCCGCCGTCTATCACGGCGAGCCCGCGCCCGACACCCGGTTCCCGGACCGGGACATCGAGCGCAGGCTCGAGCAGCACGGCGACGAGTGCGAGGAGAACGACTGCCCGATGCTGCGATACCTGCAGCGGCTCCGGGACCGGCGTGACGGGCGTGGAGAAGCCGGATGACGCCCACGAGCGCGGTGCGGCGCTGCTCACACGGGTGCCCCGGGGGCGGAAACAAGATTGCTCCCCGGTCGTGCCGTATGGTACTTCTACGCAAGGTAGTTCCGGGGGAGGGAGTTCTGCATGACCGAGGCGGAGGCGGTGACATCGGGCACTGGGGAGTGGCCCGCGGTCAACGCGATCTCGCGCAACGGCGGCATTCGGATGCGGATTACCGAACAGGGGATTCCGCTGTCGGTGAAGATCGATCCGGCCGAGCTGCATCGGGATCCGGCGCATTTGGCGGCGGAGATGCTGCGAATTTGTCGGCGGGCCGCCGACGAGGCCGGATTGGCGACCCGTAAGAAGCTCGAGGCAGCGGGTATGAGCCCGGTCGCCCTCGCTGCCACGGGGTTGCCCACCGAGGCCGACCTCGCTCGACAGGAGATTGTCGAGGAGCAGGACTACGATACGGAACCGCAGAGCTGGCTTCGGACTGTGTGAGAGGGGGGCTCGATGGTCGGATCCATGGATGAACTCGAGGATCGGGTTCGTCGGCAGCTGTATCGGTTTCAGGACCTGGCCGATCAGATGAAGGCCGTGCGGGGGCGGGAGACCTCCGAAGACGGCGCCGTGATGGCAGAGGTCGACGGTAATGGCGCGCTGCGTGATTTGCAGTTCAGCGGCGCCATATCGCGAATGACGCCCGCCGAGTTCGAACAGGCCGTCGTGAGCACGGCCGCCGCCGCCGCTCGAAATGCCTTCATGCGCAGGGCCGAAGTGGTGAATCGGTTCAACGAGGAGATGGCCGGCTGAGCCGTCCGTTTACGCAACCGTGCGTCAGTGTTAGCGCTTTACTTACTGGCACAACCATTTTCGTACTTGTACTGTTATCCAAGATCGATGTACTGGGAGGGACCACCGATGGCTGATCTCGTGAAGGCTAATTTCGTCGACATCGCCGCCTACGGCACGTCCGAAGCCACCACCGCCGTGCAACTCGCGGGGGCGGCAGCCGCTGATTCGATCAGCGCGCTGGCCGCGGCGGTACCGGTGTTCGGACTGATCGGGCAGGACTTCCTGCTCGCGTTCGCGGGCGCCCAGGCGAGCTACCTGTCCTCGGCGGCGGAGATCGCCGCGGTCCACGGTCAGACCGCGGTCACCGCCTACTCCGCGGTCGGCATCTACGAGGGCAATGAATTGGCCTCGGCGGCAAGCTTCATCTCGACCCTGTGAGCGAACAAGTCGGCGCGGCGGCCGGAGTCGCCGCCAACCCCACCGTCGCGGATGTGCTGTACAACAGCCCGGTTGGTCCCCTGATGGACCAGCCGGTCAGCGACGTGCTCAGCAATCTCGGCCTGCCGCAGTTGCCGACGCTGCCCGAGATCACCCTGCCCGACCTGTCGGGTCTGGAACTGCCCACGCTGCCGACGATCGACCTGACCACCCTGATCGAGCCGATCACGTCGCTGCTGTCGTCGTTCGGCTCGGGAAGTCTGGGTGACGGATTCGATCCGTCGTCGATCTTCACGGCGGTCACCAGCGCGCTCACCTCGGCGGCGTCCACCAGCCAGTCGGCGATCAACCAGGTCTCGACCAGTTGGACCAGTGACGCCGCGACCAAGGCGCAGGCCAAGAGCGCGGCGGTGCAGGCGGATTACCCCAAGGTCACCGCGCAGGGCAATCAGCAGAAGATGATTCTGTTCGATGCCCAGCGCGTGGTCGCGCAGGGTTACGCCGAACTGACGGCGCTGATTTCGCGGTTCATCGCCTCGGCTTCGGCTGCCGGTGCGTTCATCTGGACCCCGGCCGGGTTGCCCACGCTGATCGCGCTCGCGACGGAGGCGATTTCCGAGGGCACCGCGATCGTGGCCAAGACCCGTGTCGAGCTGTCGGTCAAGACCGCCGAGATCGCGGCCGCCGGCGTCAAGATCCCGATCACCGGTGCGCCCAACCTCGCCGATGCCGCGACGCTGGCGAACAACGTCATCTCGGCGCTGGAACCGTACGGGAACATCGCCAAGACCGTCGGCGAGAAGGTGATCGAGAAGGGCGGCGAGGTCGTCTCCGCCGGCTCCGAGGTGGTCAGTGAGATCAGCTCGACCGGCCAGGAGATCCTCAGCGGCCTGACCTCGACCACCACCGACGGCAAGACCACGACCGATCCGAAGACGACCACGACCACCGAAGAGAAGAAGACCGAGGAGAAGGTCACCACCGAAGACGGCGGCGCCGGAGACGGTGGTGGCGGCGGCGGTGGCGGCGGCCTCGGGCTCGGCGGGGTGCCGACCACCACCTCGCCGCTGAACAACGTCGCCGCGCGCGTGCCGACCGGTGAATCCAGTCCGCTGTCCGGCCAGCCGCGCACCAGCACCACCAGCGCGGTGCCGCAGACCACCCGGGCCGGCACGACGCCGATGATGGGCGGTATGGGCGCCGGTGCGGGCCGGGCCGGCGATGCCGGTGAATCCGGGTCGGGCGCGGATCGCTCCAACCTCGTCACCGGTGCGCACGGCGATGAGGTCGTCGGGCAGATCGAAGGCGTATCCATTCCGGTCGTCGGCGCCGTCGAGGTTGTCGAGGAATCGCCGGACAAAGCTCTCACACTCTGAAATATCCGGGGGAACAGGAGAATTGACATGACCACCAATGCATTCGAAGGTGTGCGGTTCGACGCGGCGACGGCGCTGTCCGCCGCCGCGCAGCTGGACGCGCTCGCCGACCGGATCGAGAGCAGCCTGGGCGCGGAGCAGTCCAAGCTCGGCTTCGTCGCGGCCGGCGCGGATCAGGTCTCGGTGCGCGCGGCGCAGACGCTGACCGCGGTCGCGGACTCGTTCGGCGTCTCCACCGGCGCGGGTGTCACCGAGGTGCGGCAGCTCGCCGCGGCCCTGCGGGCCCAGTCGGTGCAGTTCGGCCAGGTCGAAGAGCAGAACTCCCTCGGCTTCGCGGTCTGAGCGGACAGCCGCCGATGCTCGAGCCGACGAAACCCGGTTTCACGGGGGAAGTTTGGGAAGCCAAACCCCCCGAGGAACTGGCCCGGGATCTGGTGACGGGGGCGGGCGCCGTGCCCGCCGCCGAAGCCGGCCTTGCCTGGGCCCGGTTGAGTGCGAACCTCGGCGCGGCGGCCATCGACTACGAACGCATCCTCGGTGTGCTGAGCGAGGCGTGGGAGTCGAAGAACAGCACCGCGTTCATCGAACGCATTCGCGCGCTGCGGGATTGGCTGACGCACTCGGCGGCTTCGGCCGCCGGGAACGCGGTGCAGGCCGAAACGCATGCCGCCGCTTATGAAATCGCGCGACTGGCCATGCCGGACGCGGGTGATGTGGAGAAGCTGCGGCAGCTGCAGGAGATGCTGGAGAAGGTCGGCACCGCCGTGGGCGCGCCGATGCTCGCCAAGCTCGCCACCGTCGACGGTGATGCCGACGCGGCGAAAGCCGTTGCGGCACGGGTGATGCGCACGTACGAGGCGGCGACCGAGTCGCTGGCCACGCCGTGGGAACACCAGACGCCCCCGCCCATCACCGAGGGCATGAACACCACGGCCGCGCCGCCGGCCGAGCCCGCCGCGGAAGCGCCTGCCGCACCGTCGTTCCCGGGCGGCATCCCGAGCCTGAGTCTGGGTTCGGTGCCCCTGGTGCCGGTGAACCTGACGGCCCGGACCGCGACCACCACCAACTCGACAACGAAACAGACGGTGGTGCAACCGGTTACGGTGCAACAGATGGGTTCGTCAATGCCCATGGCACCTATGGCGGGTGCGCAGAACAGCCAGGACGACGAGCACACGACCCGTGAGGGCCTGGCGGGCCCGCAGGCCAGCGATGCCGAACTCGGCCTCGCCTCCGGCATGCAGGTGGCGCCGTCGGTGCTCGGCGGGGTCGATCCGAATGCCCAGCGGTCGCCGGACATCGCGTTCTCTGCCGGTAGCACCGGCACCGAGAACGCTGGACCGGGTCCTGGTCCGGCGGCGACGCGGACGGAGTCGGCCACATGATCACCCTGACCAACGAGGGCGTGATGGCGCTGGCCGCCGAACTCGGCGTGCAGACCCTGCCGCTGGTGCTCGCGGTCGGCCCGCGCCAGACCACCCACGCGGAATGGAATGCGGCCCAGGATCGTGCGCGGGCCGAGATCCGCGCCGCGCGCCTGCTGGACGCACACGGTGACGTGAATGCAGATGCGGCCGAGTCTCTTTTCGTCCTGGCGCAGCCGGACCGGGAGTTGGCCGCACGCATAGTCACCCCCGATGGCCTGGTTCGCCTGTGCGTCGCCCGCCGCGGCGAGGCGAACGCCGTAGCGGTCCGCCGCGACGACAGGTTCGCGATCAGCTCGCTCTGGACCGACGGCTCCGGCGCGTCCCTGGCCCGCCCGATCCTGGATGTCCTTGGGCCCTGCCCACCCGCCGAGGTTGCCAACTTCAGCGCCGCCGCTTCGGAATTGAGCGAGCGCCTGGACGCGGCCGAGGCTTCGGCGGACTACACCAATGCCTGCTACGCCCTGGGCATGAACGAAACCGATGCCACCGCATACGGTCTCGCGCTCGGGTCGTGCCATGCCTACGCCGAGGTGGTGGCTTACGCCTACACCGACGGCGTCACCGAACGATCTCCGGGAGCCGTGGTGGTGTACGACACCGCGTACGGGCGCATCGCGTCAGCTCCCGGTGTCGCACCGGATCAGCAACTCTGGTCCACATTGACTCCGGGCACCGATTATCGCATCGCACAGGCGATTACGGCGCTGATCGAATCCCTGCCCGGGCGGAGGTGGCTGCCGTGAACCGTACACAGCGGGGGGCACCTGATCCACTCCGAAAGGGTGATGTGAAGTCGCATCGCTCGTCCGAACCAGTACGAAAAGGATAGGTACATCATGAGCGGCGGCAGCCTGAACTCGAGCGACTCGAATGCGGTCACTTCCAATCACGACCAGGCCGAAGCGGCCAAGAACCACATGGCCGATGTGATCGCCACCGTGCGTTCGGTCATCAGCAAGACCACCACCTCGGTGGATTCCGCCCGTCCGGGCTTCAAGGGTGCGGCCGCGGTGGCGTTCAACTCCGCCGCCGACGCCTGGGACCAGGAAGCTGTCCGGCTCAACACCAAGCTCGACGCCATCGAGCAGCAGGTCGGCAGCGGTGTCGCGCAGTTCCGGAGCACCGACTCCGAGAACGAGGCCGGCTTCAAGCAGTACACCAGCCTCTGACCCGCAGCCCGAACTCTCGACAAATCTTCACTGGAGGTAGGAAAGACCATGTCCGACGAAATGCTGTATGACCCCGCCATTATCAGCCAGCTGGTGAGCGAGCTCCGGGAGAACTTCGGTCTCCTCGTGGCCGCCGGCACCGATATGGCCGAAGCCAAGACCCGCATCGAAGGCGCGTGGTCCGCCAACGCCCTCGGCGGTTTCCAGGCCGCGTACCAGAGCTGGCGTACCGAGTACGACGGCGGCGACGGCTCCGAGGGCTCGCTGAACACCCTCAACAAGATCGCTCAGCTGGTTGAGGACGCCATGGGCCGCGCCCTGGGCGCCGACCAGAAGATCGGCGACGGCTTCGGCGCGTTCTGAGTTCCGATCGCGCAGTGCACAACAGCGCACCCCTCCCCGAGGAGGGGTGCGCTGTTCGCCGCTGATCCCCTCGATAATGTCGTGCCTGTAGTTTCTGTCCCCACGGAGGATCTGTGCCAGCCCAATTGACCACTCGTGCCCAGGTCAATGGGTACCGCTTTTTGCTGCGCCGATTGGATCACGCGCTCGTGCGCCGTGATGTACGCATGCTGCACGATCCCATGCGTGCGCAGTCGCGTTCGCTGATCTCCGGTGCGATTCTCGCACTGTTGGTGGTCGCCGGGTGCGCGATTCTGGCATTCATCAAGCCGCAGGGTTCGATCGGTGACGCGAACATTGTCATGGGCAAGGACAGCGGCGCGCTCTACGTCGTGGTGCGGGACAAGAACGACAAAACCAAGATGACCCTGCATCCCGCCTTGAATTTGGCGTCGGCGCGGCTCATCGCCGAATCCGCCGATTCGCCGAAGTCGGTGAAGGACAGCAAACTCGACTCCGTCGCACGCGGCCCCATCCTCGGAATCCCGGGTGCACCGGGCGCGCTGCCGGGATCGGATCAGGGCGGGCGTTCACGCTGGACGCTGTGTGACACGGTCCAGCTCTCGGCCACCGGCGGCTCGGCCTCGACCACGGGGTCCACGACCACGGCCATCGCCGGCGAACTGGTGCTCGGTGATCGCATCAAGCAGGCAGACGCCGGCACGGCGATCCTCGTCACCAAGGAAAACAAGACGTATCTGGTCTACGACGGCAAAAAGGCCGAGGTGGACCCGCAGAACGCGGCCATGAAGGACGCGCTGAACCTGAGCGGTGTGCGGGCACGCCCGATTTCGACGGGGCTGCTGGATGCCGCGGTATCGGTCCCCGCGCTGGCCGCGCCTTCGATCCCGGAGGCGGGACAACCCGGCCCGGGGCGGCTCAGCGGTGTGCCGATCGGCGGCGTCATCAAGGTCACCGGAATGGACGGCTCCGATGAGCCGGAACTGTACGTGGTGCTCGCCGAAGGTCGTCAGCGAATCTCGGCCTTCACCGCCCAGGTCATTCGCAATGAGAACTCGCAGAACATGAGCGAGATCAAGTCCGTGACACCGGATGTCATTGCCAGTGTGCCGGTTGTGAATTCGCTTCCGGTCGCGGATTTCCCGGTGTCCGCGCCGAAGGTCATTACGGCCGAAGACAATCCGGTCGCCTGCATCACGTGGGCGCGTGAGAGCGGCTACGGCCGTTCTGCCTCGGATGCCGCCGAGGGCCCGACAGACCGCGCAACGGTCAATCTGCTCGTGGGCACCAGGCTTCCGCTGTCGGACAAGGCCGCGCCCGTTTCCTTGGCTTCCACCGATACCACCGGCGATCGCATCGACGCCGTCTACGTGCCGCCTGCTTCCGGCGAGTTCGTCCGTGTCACCGGTGTGGAACCCGGTAGTCAGCGCCGCGACACGCTCTTCTATGTCACGGACACCGGAATTCGCTATGGCATAGATGATTTGGATACCGCCAAGATTCTCGGCCTCGGCACCTCACCACGGCTCGCGCCATGGGCGATCATCGGTGAACTCGTTCCCGGGCCCACGCTGTCCAAGTCCGAGGCCCTGGTCCAGCACGACGTCCTGCCGACCAAGTGATCAGCACTCCGTGCCACCGCGGGTGCGGTGGCCGGAGTACCGCGCTGCTATTTCACGTTCTTGCGCAGAATCGGCACCAGCTTGTCGAGTAGGAGCTGCTCGGAGCCGTCCGACCACTGCCGCATCGCCGCGACCGCAGCCGGGTCATCCAGGACAACGACGGACGCCGGTGTCGACGAGATGCCGCTCGGCAGATTCACCAAACCGCCACCGCCGGCGTCGCTGTCGCTGCGCACGGTGAGCACGTACCCGGAAGTCACCTGCTCCATGGCCTTGTAATGAGCCATCGAGCCGCCCTCGATCGGTCGGGGATTGGGCTCGTCTCCGCGGCGTAGAAAGTTGGGGTTGTAGACGAAGCCCAATGCCTCCAGGAATTGCGCCTGCGGTCCGGGGCTGAGCTGGATGTCCACGGTCGCGTTGTAGCCGCTCTTTCCGGAGATATCCACGATGACAATGCTCTTGCCCGCGAACGCCGGATTCTGCTCCTTGGCATCCGGCAGCGATTTGGGAGCGGCGACGACCGTCGTGGTGGTCGTGGTAGTTGTCGAAGATGACGGGGAATCGCCCTGTGTCGTCCAGATTCCGATGCCCGCAGCTACCGCGATCACCGTCGCGGCCGCCGCGCCGATGACCCAGGGGCGTTTGCCCGAGCTCGATGTCGATGATGAGTTCGCGTCGGCGCCGGGGGGGTGGGTCCCGGACTTGGTGCGCGGATCGGGGAGCATGGGCGACGAGTGGGTTTGCCCCACGGGGAGTGTTTGCAGGTTGAGTCCTGAAACCCCGTACTCGAGTGCGGATTTCAGCGCGTTGGTGAATTCGTGGCACGTGTCGAATCGATCTGCAGGATTCTTCGCCATGGCGACCGCCAGCACCTCGTCGACCGCCGGCGGCAGCGACGAGTCGATAGCGATGAGGCTGGGGATCGGCTCGTACAGATGCCCCATCATCACCATGGCCGGTTGCGTTCCGGGATAGGGGTTCTGACCGGATACCAGGCGGAAGAAGGAACACGCGAGGCTGTAGATGTCCGCGCGGTGATCTACTCGATCCCCGCTGAGTTGTTCCGGTGAGGCGTAAGCGATTGTCGCCACGAAGCTTCCGGCCTGTGTCAGCTCATTGGTGTCCTCGGTGGACTTGGCGACACCGAAATCGGTCAGCAGCACCCGCTCTTCGCCGCCATCGCCGGTTGAGAGTAGGAAGTTCGCGGGTTTGATGTCCCGGTGCAGCATGCCCCGGCGATGGGCGTGGTCGAGTCCGCGCCCAACCTCGGTGACGATGTGCAGTACGCGCCAGGGCGACATCGACTGCGGCGCGGCCTTGGCGGCGTCGGAAGCGTCGATGCCGTTCACGTACTGCATGGCGATCCACAGCTGACCGTAGTCCTCGCCTCTATTGTAGATCGAGACGATGTTCGGGTGATCAAGTGCGGCAGCGAGATTCGCTTCGCGTTCGAATCTGGCGCGGTATTCGGGATCGGTGCTGTACTGGGCGCTGAGCACTTTGATCGCGTCGCGTCGCGGCAACTCCGGATGCTTGGCCAAGTAGACGGTTCCCATGCCGCCGGCACCGAGCACACGCTCGATGCGGTAGCCGCCGACAAGGGAGCCCGGGCCGATACTCATCGTCTATTCCTTAGAGGTACTGGCTCTTTGCGAGCAGCGCGTATTGGGCGGAGGCGCGCTGGTGCGCATCGTTCAGGTCCGAGCTCGCGACCCGGGCGACATAGCGGTCGTAGCGAATGGTGCAGAGGAAGCGATTCTTCGCGTCCCAAGATGAGGAGAAAGAGGAGGCGTTCGGAGTGGGGTTCTCGACGCACACGATGTCGCGGGTATTCGGCGGGGCTTCAGCCGGCTTCGGCATCAGCGCGTTGATGTCGGACCACAAGGCGATCGCGTCGGCACTGTCGGGTGCACGGAAAATCAGGGCGCGCTCGACCGTGGTGGCGATCCGGTCGACACCGTTCTTGTCGAGGATCTGCTTCCACGATCGCTGGTCGGAAACGTAGTGCAGCCAGCCGCGTATGGTCCGGCTGAGCTCGTGATCCGGGTCCAGCGTGGCGAACTCACTCTTGTGCAGCGTGCGACGCAACATGTCATCCGGGTCGAAGTCCTGCCGCAGTGAATCGCGTGCGTTCAGAGGCGGCGACTGCGCGAGTAGCGGCAGCTGTGCGGCGAGTACCTGCTCCACGAAGGTTGTGAGAGAGTCGAGTTCCGGCTTCGGCTGCTGGACGAAGACGCTCAGGACGTACTGGCCGACGGCCATGGTGGTGACCATGGACGGGACACCTGGGCGCCAATGCGCCCGAGCGCCGGGATGGCTGCGAAGGGTGACCCGTACATTCTGGTCCTTGGCGATATCGAAGTCCGCGGCTTCCATCTGTTCCGCCGCTGCTTGCGCGCGTTGGTCATCGGGGAACTGCAAAACGGTGACGTTGAACGAGGTCGCCTCGGGATTGATATTGGCGCCTTCGAAGGGCCGGAAGTTGCCGGAAAGGTCGTAATACGTGGTATCGGCGAGTGGGTGGGTGCTCGCTGCGGCGGAGAAGCCGAACATCATCGCGTTGGATTCCAGGATCGGCTTGGTTACCTCGGCCAGAAATCCGATGGCGTGCATGGGGGTGAGCAGCGCCTTCGCGGCGAGGCCGTAGCCGAACTTCTGGTCGACATCGGCGCCGATTACGACAGCGTCTGCCAGCCTTCCCAGGGCGAGTTCCGTGCCGTCGGTGACGCTACGGCGGTAGGAGCTCCGTACGTCCAACGGATCTGTGGAATAGTTGCCGACAGCCAGTTTCCTGATGTCGATCTCACCCGCTTCGGCGGTGCCTTCGATGCGACTTCCGCAGCCGGTCAAGAGGGCGGCTGTCATTGTGACGGCGAGAGCACCCAGGAACCTTCTCGTCATGTGGCGAGCGACACTGTTCTTCATGCGGAAGTCCCTACTTGTCGTTCGCCAGAATGGCGTATTGCGCGGATATCCGCTGATACGCGTCCTGCTGCTGCTGGGACCAGGAAGCCGCCAGGTATCGACCGTTCGTCACATAGCAATTGAACGGGATGATGTAGATATTCGGCCCTTTGTATTTGGTGCACACCGCGTTCGGAAGACCCGGTGGCGATTCGATCTTGTGGACGAACCTGTCCGGCCAGGCTTGATGGAGCATGCTTTCGGCGGCGGCTGCGTCGCGGGCTCGACTCAGTTGTACGGCGCCGTAGCTGATGAAATCCACCCCGCTCTGTTCATAGAGCCGTCTATCCGCGTCTACGTCTGCTGATCGATGCAGCGCACCCGAAGCGCTCAGAACCCCCTCGAAGGCGGCCGCGAGGTTGTCTCCCTTGGGGCGTAAAAGGGTAAGTTGCAGCATCCCCTGGGGATCGAAGGGGAGGTCTGCGAGTTTGTCCGGAGGTGTGGGCTGGAAGCTCTTCAAACGCTCGGTGGTGACGGATATCGCCTTGTCGGCCAGGGCTATCAGTCCGGCTTGATCGGAGAACTCGAGCGCTGAGTTCTCGGAGTTCTGAACAAGGGTGTTGATAACGTATCGACCTTCGGCATACCAGGATGCCAACGCCTGCGACTTGGATTTCCACATGATCCGGGCGCTCGGATAGCGTGTGGAAGCCGCTGGTTCCGAGCCCTCCGGCTTGTTGAAACCCGAGCGTGCGAGGGCGACCGCAGCCGCGGTGGCCGAGCTTTCGCTGTCGAAGATCATGACCGAGTTGGTGACCCACGTCGCGATGCTGTCGTCTTCGTTCGTTTTCGCTGACGAATGAAAGCCGCCTACGAGGCCGGGGGTATTCGTGTCGAACTCGCTTGAGTTCAGCCAGCCGAAGATGCTCTCGTCGTCGAAGGATTTGACGCTGGTGAAGGGCCCGCCGACGTCGGCGAAATGCGCTAGTGCGGGATCGATCTCGCGCGGTAGCGGCACTGCGTCGGCTAGGCGCAACGCTTCGAGTTGACGGGCCATGACAGCCGCGTTGTTCGCCGCGAGTACCTGGGGTTTGGTGTTGTAGCTCCCAGTGTCGAGCAGACCGAGATCGACGGGAGCGGGATTCGCTTCACTCGTCTCCGATTCAGATCCGCAGCCGGTGGTCGTCAGAATGGTTATCGCCACAGTTGCGGCCAGCGCCGCACGTAGTCGATACACGCCTGAGCTCGACAGACCTAAGCCATGAAGCATTTCGCACTTCCCCCCGAACAACCCGCTACTGATCGAACTTCCGGCCAGTGTGCAGAGTGTACTGGGCAGGTCGGTCTTGTTGCGCACCGCTGCGGCCGGTTGCACGGCACGACGACGCGGTTCGTGAAGAACGTCGCCGGACACCCACATCCTCATCCCGCCCAGACCACATGCGCCGCTCACATGTACTGGCTCTTGGCCAGCAGCGCGTACTGCGCGGCAGCACGCTGCTGGGCGTCGGTCAGTTGGGCGCTGGCCACCCGGGCCACGTACCTGTCGTAGCTGATGGTGCAGAGGAAGCGGTCGCTGGCGTCCCAGGTCTGCAAGACGTTCCCCGAGAGTTTGGGCTTCGGATTCTCGGCGCAGGTGATGCCACGAGAGTTGGGCGGCGCTTCGACCGGCTGGGTGTACAGGGCGTCGATCGCTGTGTGGAGAGATCGAGCGGCGGCAGCGTCCCGCGCCCGGAACAGGATCGCGGTCTTCTTGGTCGTCGCGATGTAGTCCACGCCGCTGGACTCCAGCATCGGCTCCCACACCCGTTGCTCCGGCACGAAATGCAGCCAGCCACGGGGCGTTCGGATCGCGTTGCTGTCGGCGTCCACCGCGAGGCCGTCGTTCAGGGTCAGCGTCCGGCGGGCGACGCCGTGGGGATCGGGAGGCTGGAGGAGTGAGTCGCGGGGGCTCAGAACCGGCATCCGCTCCAGCAGGAGGACCTGGGCCGCGAAGACCCGTTCGGCCAGGCTCTTCAGTTCCGGTAGGTCCGCGGTCGGCTGTTGGACGAACACGTTGATCAGGTGGGTGCCGTGCGACACCGTCGCCGCCAGGGACGGGACGCCCGGACGCCAGTGCGCTCGAGCCGTGGGCACGCCGTCGATGGTCACGCGGGTATTCACGTCGGGCGCGACATCGAAGTCGGCGGCCTCGATCTGCTCGGCCGCGGTCCGGGCACCGTCGTCATCCGGGAACCGCAGGACGGTGATATTGAACGACGTCGCTTCGGGATTCGTGTCCGCGCCGCCGAACGGCTTGAAGTTGCCGGTGCTGTCGTAGTACGTGGTGTCGAGAAGGGGGTGGGTGCTGGCGGCGGCCGAGAAGCCGTACAGCATTCCGGTCGCTTCCAGAATGGGCTTCGCCGCCTCGGTCAGCACATTTGTCGTATGTGTCGGTGTGGGAAGGAGTTTGGACAGCAGGCCGTGTGCGAACTTCCCGTCGACATCCGAGCCGATGACGACATGATCGACCAGGCGGGAGAAGTCGAGCATCTCGCCGGCCGCGACCGAGTGACGGGACTTGCCTCGATACTCTGCCGGATCGGTGTTGTAGTTGCCCACGTCCAGCTGCCGGATGTCGATCTCGCCGGGAGAGGGGACGCCCTCGATGTCGCTGCCGCAGGCGGCCAGTGACGCCGCGAGGACGAGTGCGCCCACGACCCTGACGTGCCTCCGATGTGCGTGAATCCCCATGGGTTCGCCCTACCTGTCGTTCGCCAGGATCGCGTACTGCGCGCTGACGCGCTGGTACGCGTCTTGCAGGTGGTAGGACCACACCTGTGCCGCGTAGCGGCCGTGGGAGACGTAGCAGTTGTAGGGGAACTCATTGGTGGCCGGGCCGCGATACTTGAAGCAGAGGGCCGTCGGTAGACCCGGCGGCGGGTCTATTCGTTGCTGGAACTTGTTGGCGGAGAGTTCGGTGATGAACGTTCGGGCGGCCGGGGTATCCCGGGTGCGGGTCAGTTCGCCGGCGCCGTAGCCGATGTAATCGACTCCGGCCCTGTCGAATATCGCGGACGTCTTCGTGTCGTCCACCCAGCGGTGCAGGGCCGCGCGGGCCGTCAGCGCGCCGTCGAAGGCGGCGGCGGTCTTGTCGCCGTTGGGGCGCAGCAGAGTCAGGCGCATCATGCCCTGGGGGTCGATCGGGAGAGCCATGAGATTCTCGACCGGTGTCGGTTCGAACCTGCCGAGGCGGTCCGAGGTGACGGTGATGGCCTTTTCGGTGAGTGCCACCAGCGCCGGCTGGTCGGAGATCTTCAGCTGGTAGTTCACGCTGTCGCGGACCAGGGTGTTGATCACGTACTTCCCGGTCGCGTACCAGGACGCCAGGGTCTGGGAACTGGGGATCCAGGACATCCGGGCGGCGGAGTACTGCTGGGGGACGGCCGGTTCGGCCTTGCTGTTGTCGTCGAAACCCTTGTGAGCGAGCGCGATCGCGGCCGTCTCCGCGGCGGCTTCGCTCTCGAAGAGCATGGCGGCCACGGTGATCGCGGACGCGACATCCGAGTCCTCGTGGGAGCGCGCCGAGGTGGAAAACCCCCCGACCAACCCCGCGGTATTGGCATCGAACTCGGTCTTGTCCAGCCAGCCGAAAACGTACTTGCCGTCGAACGAATCGGCGGCGGTGAACGGCCCGCCGCCGGTCGAACCGTAGGTCATGGCCGGGTCGATCTCCTGCGGCAGCGGCATCGCGTCGCCCAGGCGCAGGGCCTCCAGATTCCGGGCCATGCGGGCGGGGTTCTTCGCGGCCAGTACCTGGGGCTTGGTGTCGTAGGAGCCGGTGTCCAGCTTGCTCAGGTCGATGTCCGGAAGCGGTTCGGCCGCATCGGATTCCGAGCCGCAGCCGGTGGCGGCCAGGGCCGAGACCGCCAGGGCCGCGGCGAGAGCGGCGCGCAGCCGTCTGCCGGCCGACCTGCGCCGGGCATCGTCGTACCGCATGTCTGTATCCCCCACCGAACCGCTGTCGCCGGTCACGCTCACCGGTGCCGAAAGTCTACTGGCTGGGCGTGACGCACACCCCGGGTAGGTTTCGCCGCTCCACCTCGCCTTGCCGAAACCGGGACAGTCGATATTGTCTACAACCGTTGAGTTGATCAGCGGGGGAGTGAATTTCGTGCGTAGGGCAGGGCGGGGTGGGTTGGCCGCGGCATTGATCGCGGCTGTGGTCACCGTCACATCGTGTGGGTCGGATCCGGGTGCGGGGCCGCCGGACCCGGAGGTCGACCTCGGGGCGCTGGACGTGGGCGGATACCGGACCGAGCCGAAGGACTACGCGCCGAAGGATCATCGGTCCGTCGCGCGGCTGTTCGAGGCCGAGCGGCTCGGAGCGTTCGTTCCGGTGCCGTCGGAAATGGACGAGCGGCTGCGGTTCAATCGGGGCGGGGACATCCACGTGTTCCTCGAGCCCGATGTCACCCATCCCAGCCCGATGTACGACTGGCTGAAACAGGACGGATTCGCCCAGGACGCAGCGGGTTTCGTCGCCGGCTTCGCCAGCACGGGGCAATCCGAGTCGGACGAGCGCATCTCCTTCACGCTGTCGGTCTCGGTGCTGCTCTTCGAATCCGAGCCGCAGGCCACCGCCGCCGGGACGGCGCTGGCCGCGCGCGGCTGGCAGGCCGAGGCGAGCAAGGTCGTACCGCTGAGTTCGGCGAAGCATCCGCGCGCCGTTGTCTCCTGGCAGCCTGAGGCACAGGCGCTCACATCCTGGTACGCGACGGGGAAGTTCGTCATCGTGGCCACGGCCTACAGCCGGGAGAATCGCACGTTGAAGATCTCCGATCAGAACCTGCTGTCCACGCTGGCCGACAACGGGACCGCGGTGGTCGCCGACCGGGTGCGTTCCTTCGAGCCGACGCCGCCGGATCAGCTGGACACCGTCCCGCTGGATCCCGAAGGACTGCTCCGGATTTCGCTGCCCCGCCCCGAGGGCGACGAGTTCCGCATGGTGCCCGGCGTGTACGAGCCGTCCGCGTTCGTGCATCTGAGCGAGGACACGGACAAGTCGCGCAAGCGGCTGGAGAAATACGGCGTCGACCGGGTGAGTGTTCACGGCACCTGGTTGTACCGCACCCGTGATGCGAGCGCGGCCGCCGAGATGCTGGACGAGGAAGCCGCGGGGAAGTACCGGGTGGCGGCGAATCCGCCGCCGGGACTGCCGAACGCCAAGTGCACCAAATATCGCGGGCCCGCCGAGAGCACCTACCCGTTCTATTGCTTCGTCCGCTTCGACAGGTACCTGGCGATGTCCTGGGGACTGCAGTTACCCGATGTCCAGCAGCGTATTTCGGCCCAGTACACGCTGCTCGCCCGGAACAAGTAGAGGGGTGATCCCGATGTCCGCACGCAGGTCACTGTCCCGACTGATTCCGGGTGTGTTCTCGGCGCTGGTGCTCGCCGGCTGCACCGGGGTGCCGGGTACCCCGGTCGCCGGTGAAATAGACGTTCGCACACTGGATGTGGGCTCCTATCCCACCGATCCGCTGGACTACCGCAAGGAATGGCAGCACTTTCCGAACATCGCCGCCGACCTGGCCGCCATCCGGCTGGCCGGGTTCGTCCCCACCGGGACGGAGATCGATCCCGCGCTGAAGTTCAACCGCAACGCCGGGCCCATCACCAATGTGTATGCGGGGGCGCAATTCCTGCTGCAGGCGGACGTACCGATCATCGAGCGGAACGGAATGCTCTTCGGGTTCACCGTGTCCGTTGCGGATGTGGCACGGCAGAGCGGTGGCGACGACGCCGAACAGATCAAGGTGAACGCGCTCGACACGGCCGAACTGGAACCGAACTCGACCACCGTGCACCTGACCGTCCTGCAGTTCCCCGACCCGGACTCCGCCTCGCGCGCGGCGGTGGAGATGGAGGCGGCGGACTTCGCGGTCGCGGCGGAGAACGTCCCGGTCGCGCTGGATCGGTACCCGAACGCGAAAGCGCATTGGCGGCCAGGTGTTCCGACACTGGGCGCGATCGCGGCGCACGGCAACTACCTGATCAACGTCTTCGTGAAGCGACCTACCGCTGAACTCGGCGGGCTGACCACGCTGGCCCAGCAGACGCTGAGCGCGCAGATCTCGCTACTGGATCAGTTGCCGCCGCTGACGTCCCGCGAGGTGCTGCGGCTGGACTACGACCCGCAGGCCATGATGCGGCGGCTCCTGCATCCCGACAAATACGTGACGCCGTACTTCGGCCGGGAGGGGGTGTACACCCCGCGCGCCTACCTGCACACCGCCGACGATCCGGAACAGACGCGGCGGGTGCTCGAGAGCGCCGGGGTCGACGCGGTGGCTGAGCTGGATTCACTGCGGGACACGACACTGCTCCGCGCGCGTGACCGGGACGCCGCCGCCACGCTGTTGAGCGAGTTCCAGCGCAATCGCACCGAACTCACCGAAGCGCCCGCCGGAGTCCCGGACACGTTCTGCCACCGGTACGTTCGGTACCCCACCCTTCGCTCGCTGGACGAGTACCACTGCTACGTGCGCTACGACCGCTACGTCGCCATCGTCCAGTCGAATCTGCTGCCGGACGCGTGGCAGCAGGCCGCCGCCCAATACGCGCTGCTCGCCAAGAGCGCGTGGATGTAGGGCGGGGACATGGCGATTCAGCTCGGAATGCTGCTCGGCGGCTACCACCTCGACCGCGTGCTGGGTTCGGGCGGCATGGGCACCGTGTATCTGGCCCGGCACCCCAGTCTGCCGCGCTGGGACGCGATCAAGGTGCTCGGGGTGGAACACTCCGCCGACCCGGAGTACCGATCCCGATTCACCCGGGAAGCGGATCTCGCTGCCGCATTGGATCATCCGAACGTGGTGGCCGTACACACCCGGGGTGAGACCGACGGGCAACTGTGGATCGCCATGCAGTACGTCGAGGGCACCGACGCGGCCGCCGCACTCGAGCGCGACCCGGCGGCGATGACGCCGGCGCGGGCGCTGCGCATCGTGACCGAGGTGGGGCGCGGACTCGATCACGCGCATCGGCGCGGGCTGCTGCACCGGGACGTCAAACCCGCGAACTTCCTGCTCTCCGCCACCGACGGCGACGCGGAACGGGTGCTGCTCACCGACTTCGGGGTCGCCAAGTCCACCGTGGATGGCGTCGAGATCACCCGCACCGGAAAGTTCGTCGCCACGATCGCCTACGCCTCGCCCGAACAGCTGGAGGGGCACCGGCTCGACCACCGCGCCGACATCTACGGGCTCGCGTGCGCGTTCTTCAAACTGGCGACGGGGCGCAACCCGTTCCCCGGCACGCAGCCGGGGCCGGTCATGATGGCGCACCTGTTCGAGCCACCGCCCCGGGTGAGCGAGCTGCGGCCGGAACTGAGCGCGGCGGTGGACGACGTGATCGCGGTCGCCATGGCGAAGGATCCGGAATCGCGTTTCCACAGCTGCCACGAATTCACCCGGGCGCTGGAAACGGCGATGGCGCAGGGTGTCTCGCCGCTCTCGTTCTCGACCGACAGCGATTCGCGGACCATCCCGGACACGACGGCGCGCACCTGGGCGCCGGATCCTGTCACCACCCCGGCAGCGGCCGCCGCCCCGGCGCATACCGGTTACGGGTCCGCCGCCACCAACGATACGACCGCGAAACCTGTTCGCAGGCACGCGCTCCGGATCGCGGCCGGGACCGTGGTGCTCGCACTGGTTGTCGCGGCGGGTGTCTGGATGGCGGGCCGCGACGACGACGGCCCGGTCACGCCGAACACCACGACGGCGGCGGCCCCCGCCACGCCGCCGCGCACCACCGCCGAAGCGCGGCAGCAGAATCCGGCGTTCACGGGCAAGGTCATCGCCGCGGTGGACATCATCGGCGAGGGCGGTCGATACGGGGACATGGATCTGCACCTCGAGCCGAGCCCGCAGGCGGCGTTCCTCGAGGCGCTCGGCTTCACCTACGACCTGAATTGCGCGCGCGTCGGCGACGAGCCCACCCCGCGTCCGGTAACCCGTGACGGCACCCGGGATCCGGGTGATCTGGAGGACGTCCGCGCCGGATACGTTCTCGCCGTGCGCAGCGACGCCGCATCCACGGGCGGTGGCAGCCAGACGAATCTGCCGGTGACCCTCACCCTGCGCGACACCGCCGTGCTCGTCTTGGACGACCCGGCGGCGGTGGAGGCGTTCCGCCACTGGACCGATGCCTCCGAGCGGATCCTGCTCGACACCCTGGTGCCGGCGCTACGCCGCGGTGTGCGGTAGGCGCCCCACGTTGCCGCTCTGGTTTCACCGGCTCGCGGCTCGGCCCTGGCTGCCCGGCTTCGGCCCGGCCGTGTGGTTCTGACCTGTCTGTGTGGCTTTGGCCTGGCTGCGCGGCTCTGATCGGACCGTTCGGCTCGGACCTGGTCGTGCGGTACGAGCTCGGCTGCCTGGCTTCGGCCCCGGCTGTGTGGTTCCGACCTGGGTGTGCGGCCCTTACCCGGGTGCTCCGCCTCACCCGGCTCCGCGGCGTCCGTGTCGCGCGACGCTCGAACGCCGTGCGGCATCGACGCGGCCGTGTGGCGATCACGCGGGCCGTGCGGCGTTCGGACGGCCGGGAGCGGCCCCCGCTCAGTACCGAGCCGGCTGCGCCGCCCCGATATACCGCTGCTCCGCCGGAGTCGTGACCAACTGCGCGGTGGTCTTGGTGGCCGGGGTGTGCACGGTGACCGTGTGGGGTGCGTTGCGGTGCTGCATGATCGTCACGTCCGCGTCGGGCTGGTAGCCCGGGGGAACGCCCTGGTGCAGGGTGACCACGGTGGCCGAACCCGGGGGAGCGGTGGCCGGGACGCCGTCGAAGACGATCACGGTGGCGGCCGGGTTGGGGGTGCGGGCGGTCATCGTGCTGTGGCGCGAGCTGTGGGTGACCGAGGACGCGAGCGAGAGGGCTTGCGAGGCACCGACATTGGCGATCATGTGCTGCCACGCGCCGGGCCGCGCGGTGTGCACCACCGCGCCCGCGCCCAGGGCGATGGCGCGCAGGATGACCTGCTGCGCCAGGTGCAGGTCGGAGATGATGTCGATGCGCCGCGAGCCGTTGCCGATCAGGGGCACGGCCACGCCGCTGCCGGTGGCGTCCGCGCCGATGAGCTGACCGCAGCCCGCGGTCGGGACCGCGATCTCCGACAGCGCCTCGATCGGGCCCTGATAGCCGCTGGGCCGAATCTCCTGCGCGCCATAGGAAAGGATGTCGGCCAGGGCCCAGAGTTGGCGGCGGGGGAGCTCGAGCAGACCCGGGACGGGCGGCTCCTCGACCGGCTGCTGGGTGTCGTAGCGGACGCGGGCGTCCACCTCGATGGCCTCGAACCGCGCGTCGGCGTCGGCGGTCGGGCGCAGGCGCACGGTCACCGTGGTGGCCAGGCTGCGCACCGCCCAGATCTTGGCCAGGCCGTCGAGACTGAACAGCTGCGGATCGATCTGGAAGCTGGTCAGGTGAATGCCGTCGTGCTCGAGCGAATCCGGGTGCTCGGTGAACTCCTCCAGCGGAATGCCGCGGGTGAGTTCACGACTGGCCAGGGTCATCTCGGCGGTGGTGAGCACCGAGGCCGTGATGCCGCGGGCGGCAAGGCGATTGGCGACCCGGCGGGTGCCGATGATCGCCGAGCGCAGCGCGCCCTCGGGGCCGCCGCCGCGATTCTGCACCGCCTTGTTGTTGGTGAGCGGGTTCAGCCGCAGCACCAGCCACACTGTGCGGTGCGCGATAGCCGGTAGCGGGCCGAGGATCTCGTCGTACAGGCGGCCCAGCGGCGCGATGCTCGACGCGTAGCCGGACAGCACCGCCTCGGTGCTCGCGGTGCGGGTGCCGTTGCTGATCACGTCGACCGAATCCAGCTCGACGTCGTACTGCCGCAGGCACGAGGCGATCTCGGCGAGCGGCAGCACCTGGTCGGTGCTGAGCGAGCCGCGGCGCAGCAGCGTCAGGGTGTCCGGCGGATTGTCGATGCGCAGCATCGTGGTGAGCAGGGTTCCGTCCCAGCGCAATCCGTAGCTGCCGCCGTCGGGCAGCGGCACGTCGAACTGGGTGCCCTCCTCGAAATCGGCGCGCATGGCCTGGCGCCAGCGGAAGCCCGCCCAGCGGCCCAGGCGCAGCCCGATCGGCACGCCCCGGAAGGGCGCCAGGAAGATCAGCGCCGGAATGACCCCGGCCAGCGCCGCCGCCCACCACGGGCCGTCCAGCATGACGGCGATGAGCGAGGTGAGCACGCCGAACAGCGCGACCGGAATCACCAGTCGCAGTGGCAGATTGCGGAACAGCCACATCTCGTCCGACCGCAGTTCGGCCGGCGGCCGCGGCGGTGCGGGCGGCTGTTCCGGTGGCGCCTGCGGCGCCGGACGTTCAGGTGTAGCGACCCCGGATCCCCGGTTCGGGAAGTCGTTCACAGGTGTTCCCCCTAGCTCTAACCTACTGCCGAGGCCAAGCCGAGCGAGGTGAGCATGGTGGCCAACGCAGCCTTCATATCCGGTGCTTCGATTCGCATGAGCACCGCCTCGTCGACCGCGCTCAGATCGATGGATTCGTCGTTGGCCAGCCGGAATTCGCGCTCTTCCTCGGCCGCCTCGATGAGGTTTCGAATGAACCGGCCGTTGCCGGCCACGTCGACGCCCCGGCGGGGCTGCCCGCTCTGATCGGTGCTCTCCAGCTCGTACAGCCGGCGGCAGGTCTGCACCAGCTGTTCCAGTGCCTCGTCCGAGAGCTCGGAATCGCGCTTGTTCGAGATGACCCGGCCGATGTCGCCGAGTTCCTCGGCGGAGTAGGACGGGAACTGCAGGCGCTTGGAGAAGCGCGAGGACAGACCGTCGTTCGCGGCCAGGAAGCGGTCGATCTCGCCGTCGTATCCGGCGATGATCACGACCAGGCGGTCGCGGTCGTTCTCCATGCGCGCCAGCAGCGTGTCCACCGCCTCGCGGCCGAACGCGTCACCGCCGGACAGACCCTGCTGGATCAGGGTGTACGCCTCGTCGATGAACAGCACGCCGTCCATGGCCGAGTCGATCAGCTTCTCGGTCTTGATCGCCGTCGAACCCAGGTGCTGGCCGACGAAGTCCGAGCGCTTGGACTCGATCACCTTGTCGGTCTTGAGGATTCCCAGTCCGCAGTAGATCTTGGCGACCACGCGGGCGATGGTGGTCTTACCGGTTCCGGGCGGGCCGGTGAAGGCCAGGTGCTGGCCGCGCGCGGAGCTCGACAGGCCCTTCTCGGCGCGGATCTTGGCCAGCTGCGCACTCGACTGCAGCTTGGCCACCTGGGTTTTCACCGCGGTGAGACCGATCTGCTTGTCGAGTTCGGCCCGCGCCTCGGCGAGCACCCGCTTGGCGCGATCCTCGTGCTCGGCCTGCTGCTTCTCCGCGAGCGAGGGCGCCGACGCCGGATCCCACTTGTCGGTGCGGGCGTCGATCACCTCCTGGGAGGTGATGGTGATGCGGTAGGTGCGGTCGCGCATCGCCGCGGCGTTGGCCTCGAAATCCGGGGCCTGGGAGTAGACCTTCTCGAACAGCGACTGCGCCTCGTCGGCGTTGCCGGATTCGCGCAGGCTCAGGCCTCGGCAGAACATGGCCGCGGTGCGCGCGGCCGGAATCGGGCCCGCCTCGGCCTTTTCCATGCGCCGGATGGCCTCGGCGAACAGGCCGAGCTGCGCGCAGGCTGTGCCGACCATCACGTGGGCGCCGGCCGCCAGGTACGGATCCTCCCACTCGGCCGAACCGGCCAGAATGGTCATGACATCGGGCCAGCGCTGGGTGTTGTAGTGCAGGATGCCGCGAATGTAGCTGGTGATTCGCCCATCGACCGCGAAGTCCGGATCCGAGGTGCGCCCGCGCCGGTACTCCTCGAGCTCGTCGAGCACGCGCTCGGCCTCGTCGAACTGCTTGTCCGCGATCAGATGCGCGGCATAGGCCAGGTGGATCTCGGTGTAGCTGGCGAGGGGGTAGTCGATGTACAGCCCGGGCAGGAAGCGCCCGGCCATGACCCGCGGCTGCAGGCCGAGGCGGCGCTGTTCCCGCGACAGGGTCTCGGAGCTGGTCTTGTACAGGTTGTACAGAACGTCCTTGGTCACCTCACCGGCGACTGCCCGGCCGAGCCAGGCGTCGCACATGGTGGGATCCCACTCGGTCGCGCGCTGGAAGGCCAGCTTCGCGTACTCGAGGTCCCGATTCGATTCCTGTCCGTCGATGCTCAGCCCCAGAGACAGCACTCCGGCATCGAAGGCGCGCTGGGCCTGGCGAGTGTCGATCATGCTGCTCGAACCCCGAATTCGTTGAACCTGGTTAGGCTTTCGTTCACAATCCCCAGCCACACGTGCTCTTCGCACAGTTGCGGACAGTCGGATACATTATGGTTATCCGCCCGGGGTGGGCAACTGTGGAGACGTTAGGGGCAGTTCAGCAAGTGACAACAGCACCTTCGCTCGGCGGCCTGGGAGCCGCCGAACCCGAATTGTGCCGAGTGTCCGTCATCGGGGGGAATACCCAGCTCGACGTCGGGCTGCCGGCAAACACGCCAATCGCAGCATTCATCGACGATCTCGTAAAATTGATCGAATCCCGCAACCCGGAGCCACTGGGTAGCGAAGACGGGGGAACACCACTTCAGCCGCAGCACTGGACGCTGGCCAAACTGGGCCGCGACATGATCTCGCCGAGTCAGACGCTCAACGACGCCGAGATCTTCGACGGTGAGCTGCTGGTGCTGCGCGCGGTCGCCGCGAAGGAAGCGCCCGCGCTCTTCGACGATGTGATCGACGCCGTATCCCGGCTCACCGCAGAGGAATTCCGCGGCTGGTCGGCGAGCTCTGCACGCTGGACCGGTCTGGCGGCCGCGGTCTTCGCGACACTGTTCGCGCTGGTACTGGGCGCTTTCGCGCGCGGCGCGGGTGACGCGTTCGTGGCCGCGGCCATGTTCATGGGCGGGGCCATCGCGGCGCTGGTGGCCGCGGTCATCACCGAGCGCAAATATCAGGACGAGCTCACCGCCACGGTCCTGACACTGCTCATGCTGCTGCTCACCTTCGGCGGCGGCGCACTCATGGTGCCCGGCGACCTGGGCAGTCCGAACGCCCTGCTCGGGGCCACGGCCACGCTGCTCATGGCGATCGTCGGATACCGGCTGATCCGCGTGGGCGCGGCCGTCGTCGCGGCGGGTGTGACCCTGTCGATCCTGATCGGCGGCGCCGCGGCTGTCCGCATGATCTGGGACGTCGGCATGTCCCAACTCGGCGGCGGCGCACTGGTCGTCGCGCTGATCGTGCTGTCGTCCGTGCCGCGCCTGGCCGCCACCCTGGCCCGGCTGCCGGTGCCGCCGGTGCCCACCGCGGGCGCCGCCATCGACCCGGCCGACCACGAACCGCGGCCGACCATCGAGGGCATCGGCGCCATCGGCGCGACCGTGCTGCCCTCGGCGCACGGGCTCGGCATTCGCGCGCGCACGGCCAATATGTTCCAGACCGGCATGGTGATCGGCAGCACGCTCGGCGCGGTCGCCGGAGCGTTGCTGGCGGCGGATCCGCTGGGATCCCCGCGCTGGCAGGGCATCACGCTGGCCGTCGTGGTCGCCATCATCCTGTGCCTGCGGGGGCGGTCCTTCGCCGACCTCACCCAGGCCTGCGTGCTCATCGTCGGCGGCATGAGCACCTTCGCGGGACTGCTGGTGCTGCTGGCGCTCAGCGACAATCACAAGCTGTTGCTCTCGGCCGGATTGCTGCTCATCTTCGCGGTGTGCGCCATCGGGTTCGGGGTCATCGGCCCGCACATCGAGGTGACCCCGGTGCAGCGGCGCTTCAACGAGATCTTCGAATACGGCCTGATCGTATCGATCATCCCGCTGGTGCTCTGGCTCACGGGCGTCTACTCGATGGCGCGGAACATATGAGCGGCCGCTTCACGAACTGGGCCCGGGTGGCCTGCGCCACAGCCGTTCTCGGCGCCGCCCTGATGGGGCCGGCGGCCGGGGCCGGTGCGCGCCCGCTCGCGACGGTCTCGCCGCCGGTTGCCGATCTCGGGTTGCTCGGCGAGGCACAGGGCTTGAGCGGCAAGCCCGCTCCGCTGGTCACCACCGAGAAGCACGGCATCTGCATCGAGGGCACGGTCGGCACCGCGGTGGACACCAGCGACGGCCGAAAGGTCAAGCCGGACGGCATCGTTCCGCGCGACGAACCGGTCTCGCAGAAGGTGCTCAACCTGCCCGCCGCCTGGAAGTTCGCCACCGGCAAGGGCCAGAAGGTCGCGGTCATCGACTCCGGGGTGAACCGGCATCCGCGCCTGCCCGCGCTGCAGGCCGGCGGTGACTACGTCGCCGACGACTCCGACGGCACCTGGGACTGCGACGGGCACGGGACGCTGGTAGCCGGGATCATCGCCGCCAGGCCCAGCGCCGACGACGGTTTCGTCGGCGTCGCGCCGGACGCCGAGATCCTCTCGATTCGCCAGTACAGCATCGCGTATCGGGAGAAGGACAAGAAGGGCGACGCCGCACCGGGCAGCATCACCGACAGCGGGTACGGCAGCACCCTGACCATGGCCGCGGCCGTGGTGCGCGCGGTGGACATGGGCGCGACCGTCATCAACATCTCCGAGGTCGCCTGTTCGGCGGCGTCCGGCGACAGCGCGGATGGCTCGCTCGGCGCGGCCGTGCGCTATGCCTACGAACGCAACGTGGTCGTGGTGGTGGCGGCGGGCAACACCTCCAACAAGGGGTGCGGCACACAGAATCCGGCCAACGGCGGCTGGGGGCAGGTGAGCACCGTGGCCACCCCGGCCTGGTTCACCCCGTACGTGCTCAGCGTCGGATCGGTGCAGGACACCGGCGGGCCGTCGAGCTTCAGCCTGTACGGGCCGTGGGTCGGGGTCGCCGCCGTCGGCACCAACATCGTCTCGCTCGACAACAAGCCGGGTGGCACGGGGCTGATCAACGGATTGCCCGGGGACAAGGGCGGGTTCGTGCCGATCAATGGCACCAGCTTCGCCGCGCCCTACGTGGCCGGGCTCGCCGCGCTCATTCGCGAGCAGCATCCCGAGTACTCCGCGCAGCAGGTCATGGATCGCATCACCCGCACCGCGCACGGTCCCGGCACCGGCCGGGACGATCGCATGGGCTACGGGCTCATCGATCCCCTCGCCGCGCTGACCGCGAAACTGCCCGCACAGCACGTGAGTACGGGCGCCGATCAGGCCTTCATCTTTCCGGAGCCGCAGACGCCGGAGGGGCCCGCGCGGTTCCCCCGTCTCGTGGCCGTCATCGGGTCCATCGTCTGCCTCGCCGCGCTGGGAATCGGTCTCGCGATCTCGATTCCGTTCCGCCGCGCGCACCGCGACGACGAGCTGCCCGACCTCGATTAGCAAGGACCGGAGAAACATCCATGGCTACCGAAGGATTCGTACGCAGGCCACGTATCGCCCCGCCCCGCGCACCCGGCGGTGAACTCGCGCTCACCGCGCCGCCGGAGATTCCGCGCGCGGTGCCCGCACCACTGATCCAGAAGCTCATGCCGGTGATCATGATCATCGCGATGATCGGCATGATCGCCATGATGGCGATGATGGGCCGGTCGATCCTGACCAACCCGTTCATGATGATGTTCCCGCTCATGATGGTCATGTCCATGGCCGGCATGTTCATGGGCCAGCGCGGCAACAACAAGGGCTCGGCCGAGCTCAACGAGGATCGCAAGGACTACTTCCGCTACCTGGACCAGACCCGGCGCGAGGTGCGGCGCACCGCGCAGAAACAGCTCGAGACGCTGGTCTGGAGTCACCCGGAACCGGCGGATCTGCCCTCGGTGATCGGCACCCGGCGCATGTGGGAGCGCAGGCCCAACGATCCGGACTTCGGGCACGTGCGCGTCGGCATCGGAACCCACCGGCTCGCGGCCAAACTCGCGCGGCCCGAGACCGGGCCGCTCGAGGACCTCGAACCCGTCTCGACGGTGGCGCTGCGCCGGTTCGTGCGCACCCACTCGGTGGTGCACCACCTGCCGACCGCGGTGTCGCTGCGCGCGTTCCCGGCGATCAATGTCGAAGGCCCCGTGGAGGATTCGCGGGCGCTGGTGGCGTCGATGATCATGGAGCTGACCGCGTTCCACGGACCCGACCACGTCGCGGTCGCCATCGTCTGCGCCGAACCCGACGACCCGGCCTGGTCCTGGGCGAAATGGCTGCCGCACATTCAGCATTCGACCCACCGCGACGGTATGGGCGCGGCCCGCATGATCTATCGCTCGCTCGGGGAGCTGGAGACCGCGCTCGCGGAGGATCTCCTCGAACGCGGGCGGTTCATGCGCAACCCGCAGCCCACCGCGGGACGCCTGCACCTGGTCGTGGTCATCGACGACGGGTACGTGAACGGAACCGAGCGGCTCATCAGCGAATCCGGGCTGGACGCGGTGACGGTCATCGACCTCAGCGCCGTCGACAACAGCCTGGCGGCGCGGCGCGGGCTGCAGCTGGTCGCCGCCGACGGCGACGTGTTCGCCAAGAGTGCTTCCGGCACCGAGAAATTCGCCACCGCGGACATCGTCACGCGGGCGCAGACCGAGGCGTTCTCGCGCAGTCTGGCGCGCTTCCGCATCGCCACCGCAGCGCAGATCGTGAGCCTGGGTGACAGCACCGGCGCCGCCGATCCGGGACTCATGGCGCTGCTGAAGATTCCGGACGCGGCGCAGATCGACGCCTCCAAGGTGTGGCGGCCGCGTGCGGGGCGCGAGCGGCTGCGGGTGCCGATCGGCACCACGCCCGACGGCACCCCCGTCGAGATCGACATCAAGGAATCGGCCGAGAACGGTATGGGCCCGCACGGGCTGTGCATCGGCGCGACCGGTTCGGGTAAATCCGAATTCCTGCGCACCCTGGTGCTTTCCATGGTGGCTACGCACTCGCCGGATCAGCTGAACCTCGTGCTCGTCGACTTCAAGGGTGGTGCGACCTTCCTCGGTCTGGACCCGCTGCCGCACGTCGCGGCGGTCATCACCAACCTCGAGGAAGAACTCGACCTCGTCGACCGTATGCGCGACGCGCTCGCCGGTGAGATGAACCGGCGGCAGGAATTGCTGCGCACCGCGGGCAATTTCGCGAACGTCACCGACTACGAGAAGGCGCGCGCGGCCGGCGTCCCGCTGGATCCGCTGCCCGCGCTGTTCGTGGTCATCGACGAGTTCTCCGAACTGCTCTCGCAGAAGCCGGATTTCGCGGATCTGTTCGTCATGATCGGCCGCCTCGGGCGGTCGCTGCACGTGCATCTGCTGCTGGCCTCGCAGCGCCTGGAGGAGAACAAGATGCGCGGGCTGGACGCGCATCTGTCCTATCGCATCGGCCTGCGGACGTTCTCCGCCAACGAATCCCGCGCGGTGCTCGGTATCACCGACGCGTACCACCTGCCGGGTGTGCCGGGTGCGGGCTATCTCAAGAGCGACGCCTCGGATCCGTTGCGGTTCAACGCCACCTACGTGTCCGGGCCCTACGTCGCGCCGCGCGCGGTGCGGCAGGCCGACGGCACCGCCGTGGCCGAAGCGCCGCCGCGTGAGTTCATCGCCGGGCCGGTGGAGCAGCTGGCGCTGCCCGCGCCCGAACCGAGCCTGGACCCGCTGGATCTGCTGCCCCCGCCGCCCGCGGCGGACGAGGGTATACCGGACAGCCTGCTGCAGGTGGTCGTCAAGCGGCTCACCGGGCACGGGCGGCCCGCCCACGAGGTGTGGTTGCCGCCGCTCGAGGAATCGCCGACCGTGGACATGCTGCTGCCCGACCCGGATTGGCGCTCGCCGGTCAACCGGCACGGACAGCTGTGGATGCCCATCGGCATCATCGACAAGCCGTACGAGCAGCGGCGCGATGTGCTGCAGATCAATCTCGCGGGCGCACAGGGCAATATCGCCGTCGTCGGTGGTCCGCAGGCGGGTAAGTCCACCACGCTGCGCACCATCATCATGGCGGCCGCGGCCACGCACACCCCCGAGCAGGTGCAGTTCTACTGCCTCGACTTCGGTGGCGGCAGCATGGCGGGTCTGTCCGGACTGCCGCACGTGGGTTCGGTCGCCAACAAGCTGGATGTGGATCGGGTGCGGCGCACCATCGCCGAACTCAGCACGCTGCTGCACCAGCGCGAGGAGCGGTTCGCGCAGCTGGGCATCGAGTCCATGGCCGAGTACCGGCGGCGCAAGCACGCGGCGCTGGCGCAGGGGGCACACGATGATCCGCTGCTCTCGGACAAGTACGGCGACGTGTTCCTGGTCGTCGACGGCTGGGCGGTGCTGCGCGAGGAGTTCGACACCCTCGAATCCGCGGTGACCCAGCTCGGCGCGCAGGGTCTGTCGTACGGCATCCACGTCATCCTCGGCACCTCCCGGTGGGCCGAGATCCGGCCCGCCATCAAGGATCAGATCGGTACCCGTATCGAGCTGCGCCTGGGTGATCCGTCGGATTCGGAGATGGGCCGGCGCATCGCGGTGAACGTGCCGCTGAACCGGCCGGGTCGCGGTCTGACCGCGGACCAGCTGCACATGCTGATCGCGTTGCCGCGCTTGGACTCCGACACCAACGCGCAGAACCTCGGTGAGGGCGTGGCCGCGGCCAAGGCACAGATGCAGGCGATGTACGGCGATCGGCGGGCGCCGGATGTGCGCATGCTGCCGCAGAACATCCACCGCGAGCAGGTGCTCGAGATCGCGCGGGCGCACCGCGTGCAGCAGGGGCCGACCAAGATCGTGGTCGGGCTCGGCGAGGCCGAATTGGCCCCGCTGGTCCTGGATTTCGGCGCCGACCCGCACCTCATGGCCTTCGCCGACGTGGAGTCCGGCAAGACCACGCTGCTGCGCAACATCATTCACGGCATCGCGGAGAGTTCCGACGCCACGCAGGCCCGGGTCATCCTGATCGACTACCGCCGCACGCTGCTCGGTGCGCTGGAAGGCGATCAGCTGGCCGGGTATTCGACCTCGTCGCAGACGTCCGGGCCGATGATCCAGGAGGTGGTGAACTACCTCTCCAAGCGGATTCCCGGCTCGGACATCACGCCGCAGCAGCTGCGCGAGCGCAGCTGGTGGAGCGGTCCGGAGATCTACATCATCATCGACGACTACGACATGGTGGCGACCGGCGGCCTGACCAATCCCCTTGCCCCCCTTGTCGAGTACCTGCCCCAGGCTCGCGACATCGGCATGCACGTGATCATCACCCGCCGGATGGGCGGCGTGTCCCGCGCCCTCTACGACGGCGTCCTCGGCGCGATGAAGAACATGTCGGTAGACGCGCTGCTCATGAGCGGCCCCCGCGACGAGGGCAAGCTGATAGGCGACGTCCGCCCCTCGAAGCTCCCCCCGGGCCGCGGGATCCTGGTGTCCCGCTCCCGCGGCCAGGAGATGGTGCAAATCGCCGAGCTCCCGGGGCTGTAGGCGTTGATCATCCGACCCGGCGCAGGCCCGCCCGCCTGCTCCGTGCAGGTGTTCACGGTGTCGGCCCGGATGCGATCGGGGTGTCACGCTCGATCGCCGGCATCGGCCGAGGGTGTTCTGGTGCCTAGCCGGGACACCCCCGGTCCCCGCCCGCCGTGGCTGGGCTCCGTGCGGTCGGCGGTGGAACCGGAGCTTCCGCGCGATGTCTCCTGGAGTGCGGTGTCCGAGGCCGCGCGGGCGCTCGGTATCGAGCAGAGTGCGACGAGGATCGTCGTGGGGGTGCGTGCATCGGACCCACCGCCGGTCGTGGTGGATTTCGGTGCGACCCCGCATCTCGTGGCGTTCGGTGAACCGGGGGCCGGTAAGACCACGTTGCTGCGCACTCTCGTTCGCGGTATCGCGGAGACCACGCGGCCGGACGAGGCGCGGGTCGTCGTGATCGACTATCGCCGGACATTGCTGGGTGTACTGGAGGGTGGGCACCTTGCCGGGTACGCGACCTCGGAGCAGTCCGGTACAGCGCTGATTCGGCAGGTGGCCGAATACCTTTCCGCGCGGGGTGCCGCATCGGATGCCGGTGGGGGACACCGGGGCCGGACCGGTCCCGAGATCTACGTCGTTGTCGACGATTACGAGCTCGTGCGCCGCGGTGGGTCCGATGATGCGCTGACTCCACTGGTGCGATGTCTCGCGCGAAGCCGGGATATCGGCCTGCACGTCGTCATGGCCTACCGAACGCTCGGCACACCCCGCGGCTTGGAGCACTGCGCCATCGGGGCCTTGAACGAGGCGGACGTGTCGACACTGTTGCTGCCGGGGATCGGCGACGAGGCCGTTCCCACGGCGCTGCATCCCGGCCGCGGCGTGCTGGTCTCGCACACCGGCGGCCGGGAAGCCGTGCAGATCGCCAATTCGCCTGGAAGGTAGGGCTTTTCGGGCGCCGGGGTTCCTCTCACCCCGCGTGCAGCTGTTGCTGCACCGTCGCGGAGATCGGGAGGGGGGTCAGTCTGCGGGTCGACACCCAGCTCGACGTCGGGCGTTCGAACAGGGCGCCGGACGGGCCGGTCGCCTCGGGGCCGGCGAAACGGGCCTGGCGGAAGCCCGCGCGGACGTAATAGTCGTGCAGGGCCGTGTTCGTGGTCCAGGCGTCCAGGCGGACCCAGTCGCGGTGGGTGCGGGCGGCGATCATCGCGGCGTGCTCCAGCAGCGCGTGGCCTATGCGATGGCCCGCGAACCGGAGGTCGACGATCATGTAGTGGACGATCACGGCGTCGGCCAGTTCGCCGGGGGACCAGAGACCTTCGTCGGCGCGGTCGTTGACCGTGATCGTGCCGGCCACCTCGCCGTCGATCTCGGCCATCCAGGTCTCACCGTTGCCGACGGCGCGGGCCACCGAGCGGACGAAGGTCTCTATGGGCAGGCCTCGGCCCGCACGGGTCCACTGGTCACTGCCGCGAGCGGCCAGCCAGGACGTACGTTGCAGGCGGAACCGGGTGATGGTCCCGATATCGGAGAGGCGGGCCGGGCGGATCAGTGGGGTCATGAGGAGCCGGGTAGCAGCGAACTCTCGAAGGAGTGGGAATTGGCGGGAGGCGGCGGGGCGCCCAGGGTCTTGCGTATGACGTCGGTGCCCTCGGCGTCGCCCAGCTCGTAGGCGAGGCGATTGCGGGCCGCCGTGGAGCGATGACGGGTCACGCGGGTGATGCGTTCGTGGTTCGCCCCGATGCGCAGATGGTCCAGCAGGATCGTGCCGGGGCCGACGCCGAGCACGGCCGCCTCCTCCGCGGTCGCCGGGCGCGCCACGACGGTGTCGCGGTGCGCGGTCTCGGCGTACCCGCGCTCGGACAGCCGTCGCGTGGTGCCCTCGGGGATGTCGTGCGGTACATCGATGCCGGTGGCCTCGGCGAGGTCGCGCGGATAGAAGCTGACCTCCCAGGACCACGGCTCATTGTCCAGGTACTGCATGACGGTGCGTGACACGACCCAGGCATCCCTTTCCACGCCGAGCCAGTGGGCAACCTCCGGACTGGCCGGTTCCATTCTGGCAGTGAACTGTTTGGATGGTTCGCGCCCGGCTGCCCGGGCGATCTCTACGAAGATATCGTGTGCGGCCCGCGGCCGGTCGGGTCGAACATGGTTGGTGACAACCGATTCGAGCACCTCTTGGCTGCGGACGATCGTGCCTCTGGAAGTTGCTGTGTAAACCAAGTTCTCGGCGACCAGGAGTTGAATCGCGTTGCGAGCGGTTGTGATCGAAACCTGCATCTGGTCGGCCAGCTCGTTGTGGCTCGGAAGTCGATCGCCCGGCTTCCACTTACCGGCACGGATCTCCTCGCGGAGGAGGTCTGCGATCCGTTGGTATCTCGGACCGTCCGCCATCTCGCTCCTCGGTTGTTGCTTCAAGGACCCGAAGTCTACTCCGGGTGCCGAATCGCCGTGTAAGGCTTGACAGGGACATTCGGAGGTTTATTGTAATGAACGTCCTGGATGCGTGTTGTACGTTCATGAACGCGAGGCAACGTGGCAGGTTCGGAGACATCAAATACGGTAGTTGTGGCGCTGCCCGACGTGTGCGAGCAGTACGCGGACGTCGTCGATACGCAGGGCTTGACCTCCGGGCTATTGCCGACCTCCGACCTACTTTTGCGCGCCTGCCGCGGTCACCGCGTCATCGGCGGGCCACTGCTGTGGTTCGCCCATGACCTCGCGGTGCTGCACGAGCGGCGCATCGTCGGTCGCGGCGGCGTCGGTCAGGAGATGGATCCGGCCGCGATAGTCGAAAACAAGCGTCGGCGTGTCGAATTGGTCATGGCCATCGACGACTGGATCGTGCGCTCGGTACCCCAGCACCGGCTCGGGGCGACCCTGCACACCGAAACGGTCGGATCGGTCATCGATCGCTTGGCCGAGGCGTCGATCCGCGCGCACCACGCGCTGATGACGCTCGACGCCAACGACGAGATGCTGCATGGTGCCTGGCACCATTTGGCCGAATTGTCTGATGCTTACGACGATCTCGTGCGCGACGTGCTCGCCGGCAGACGCCGGCTGCCCGCCTGGTAAAGGCCCCTGACGGTCCCGTCGGAACCTCGAGGGTGGGATCCGGCGGGACGATTCACCGCGCTGCTCGTTCGGCTCCCGGGTGTTGGGCCCGGGAGCCGAACGGTCAGCCGTGTCTGCGGTGGTCCGTCGCGAAGTCGTCGGCCACGGTCGCGGCGAGCTCGACGTAGGCGCGCTTGGTCTCCTTGCCCAGGCGGGTCAGGTCGATCTCCGCGCCTTCGGACAGGTGGCCGTCGTAGGGGATGATGTGGACCGCGCGGCAGCGGGACAGGAAGTAGTCCCGAAGCTGGTTGATGCCAACGGTTTTGGAGCCGGGGCGCGGGAGGTTGATCACCACCACGGCGTTGCGGACCAGGTGGTCGTGGCCGTGCAGGGACAGCCAGTCCAAGGTGGCGGCGGCGCTGCGGGCACCGTCGATCGCCGAGGACGAGATCAGGACCAGTGAGTGCGCCAGGTCCAGTACGCCGGCCATGGCCGAATGCATCAGTCCCGTACCGCAATCGGTCAGGATGATGTTGTAGAAGCGCTGCAGGATGCGGGCCACCGAACGGTACTCGTCCTCGCTGAACGCTTCCGAGGCCGCCGGATCACGCTCGCTGGCAAGCACTTCCAGGCGGCTGGACGCCTGCGAGGTATGCCTGCGCACGTCGGAGTAGCGCGTGATCGAGGGGTCCAGGAGCAGATCCCGCACCGTCGAACGGGTCTGCAGCGCCACCCGCTGCGAGAGGGTGCCGAAGTCCGGGTTCGCGTCGACCGCGATGACCCGGTCGCCGCGGATCGAGGAGAAGATCGAACCCAGGCCCATGGTCGTGGTCGTCTTGCCGACGCCGCCCTTGAGCGAGAGCACCGCGATCCGGTAGTCGCCGCGCACGGGCTGCCTGATCCTGGCGACCAGTTCCTGCAGTCGGCGCTCCTCCGCGGACATGCCCGGGTTGATGGCGCCGCCCGAAACATGGTGCACGGCCTTGCGCCAGCCCGAGCCGGGGGCCTTCTTGGCGCGCCGCAGCGGGACATCGTCCAGCGACGGTGGCTGGGCGCCGCCGTACTGCACGGGCGCGCCGGGCGTGGCGTATCGCGGGCCCTGCCCGGGGCCGCGTGCTCCGGAAGTTCCCGGGCCGAACCCGGCGGGCCCGCCGGGGCCCAGGTAACCGTGCTGCGGCGAATTCGCCTGTGGTCCGGCGGCATCCGGCCCGGGGCCGTACTGCTGCGGCGCGAACTGCTGCGCGCCTTCCGGACGGGCGGGGGCACCCGGTCCGTAGGACGGCTGCCCGTTCGGGCCCTGGCCCGCCTGCGCGGGGTCACCGTACTGCTGGGGCTGTCCGGCGCCGGCTGTCTGCCCGGTGGCCGGATCGGCCGACGGGCCCGGCCCGTAGCCCACCGGCGCGCCGGATGCGTCCTGTGCCGCCTGCTGGCCCGGAACGCCCCAATTGGCCTGTGCCGAATCGGGTCCCGGCTGCTGTGGCGCGGCTCCGGTCACCGGGCCGTTGGGCTGCGCCCAGCCCTGATGCTGGGGCGCACCCTGCCCGCCGGTGGCCGGCATCTGGTGCTGCCCCTGCTGACCGTCGCCGGGCACCGGACCGTACGCGCCGCCCTGTTCGCCGGTGGGAGGCATCTGCTGCGCGGCTGGATTCGGACCCTGCGCCCACCCGCCGGTCGACGGACCGCCGTGCGGAGCGGGCGCGCCGCCCTGCTGCGCCCAGCCCTGCTGCGGCGCGCCGTGGGGCTGCTGCCACGAACCCTGCTGCGGGCCACCGAAACCCGGGCCCTGGCCCGGTCCTCCGGTCGCCGCCGGCCCGTACCCCGTCGCGGGGTCGCCGGGCCAAGGCTGCTGCGGCGCACCCGGGAATCCGCCCTGCGGACCGTACGGTGCGCCCGAAGCGCCGCCCTGCGGCCCGCCGTCGGGACCCGGTGCCTGCCCGGGGATTTCGCCCCACTGGCCGCCGTCGGGGCTGTAGGCCCCACCCGGGAATCCGCCGTGCGGGCCATAAGGCGCACCACCCGTCGGCCCCTGTTGCGGTGCACCGGGGAATCCACCCTGGCCATCGGCCGACGACTGCTGTCCCGGCATAACGGAAGATTGCTGCGCGGCAGGCGAGCTCACCTGTCCCGCGGAACCCCCTGCGGGATTCGCCCAAGCCCCGTTCCCGCCCTGCGTCCCGTCGCCGGACTCGGACCACGAATCGTCCCGCCCCGGCGCCCGGTGCGACTCCGCACCCCCCGGCCCGTGCACGGCCCGATGCCTGCCGGTGCTGGTCGACGCGTTCCCGCCGGTGGCCCAGTTCTCCGCCGCCACACGCCCGGCCTCGGGCGACCCGGCGGTGGCGGACGCCGGCCGCGAGGTCTCGGAGGCGTCGGCTGGAAGATCCGACTCAGGGGCCCGGCCCGAATCCCCTGATGATCCCGATGCGTCGTCGGCCGCAAGCGGATCGAGCGGAGACTGGCCTACCGCGGTGCCGGGAGCACCGGCCGCGGTCGACGAGTCGGTGTGGCCCGGCGTTCCGGCGTCGGGTGACTCGGAGGTGCCCGATACCGCGTCGTGGTGCCGGGTCGCGTCGGACGGGTCGGCCGACACGTCGTGAACGGAAGCCGCGGTCGAATCCGCTGCCGTCGCGGGCCGGCCGGGAAGTTGTGCAACCGCGGCGGCCGAGCTGTCGACTCCGGGAAGTTGTGCCGCACCGGATGATTCGGCCGCTGCACCTTCTGCCGCGGACTCGGCGTCACCCGTGACCTCGGCCGCGGGCGGGACCGTTGCGCCGGAGTCGGCAGGCGAATCGCCCGCGGCGGAATCCGGGGTGCGCTCTTCCGTGTAGCCCTGACCTGCCGGAGCCGGGGGCACCGGAGGAATGGAATTCGGTTCAGGTGCCGGTCGATTCGTCTCCACGGCCGGGGTTGTCGGTGCCGGGGGCAGGGGCGGACGTCCGGGCGATGCGGCGCTCGCGCCGGGCGCCGGAAGGTCCGGTGCCGGGGGCAGCGGCGGGAGGCCCGGGGCCGCGGGTGTCGAGCCGGTGAGAGGGCTGGTCGAACGGGTAGGGGCGTCCGGTGCCGGGGGGAGCGGCGGGACGCCCTGGCGCGCCTCCGGGGCCGGCGGCAGGGGTGGGCGCGAATCATCGCTCGGCGCAGGGGGTTTCGAGGCCGTTGCGGAGGTGGGAGGCGCGTCGGGGAGCGGTGGCAGGCCCGGCGGCGCGGGGCGTGCGGCATCGGGAGCCGGGGGCAGGGGTGGGCGGCCGGACTGTGGAGGGACGGTCGGCGCGTCCGGGAGGGACGGACGTGCAGGGCTCTCGGGGAGCGGGGGCCGCTGTGCCGAGGGGTCGGCCGAGCTTGGTGCGGATGCTGCCTGGTTCGGTGCGTCCGGGAGGGGTGGGCGTGCGGGGCTCTCGGGGAGCAAAGGGCGCTGCGACGGCGGGACGGTCGAGTTCGGCTGTTCCGCAGAAGAATCCGGCGTATGGGACGGGGCTTCCGGCAGCGGGGGGCGGGCGGAACCCTGAGGTGCACCGCCGTGTGTGGGGGACTCGGGCAGCGGCGGGCGGGCCGGAGGGGGGACGTCGAAGGGGCCGGGGGCCGGGCCCGTCGTGTTCTCGGGGCGCACAGGGGGCGTGGCGGGGAAATCCAGGGGGCCGGGGGACGGCGCGTCTAGTGGGGGCAGGCGTGGGGGAGCGACCTGGTTCCGGGTGGGGGCCGGGGGTGCGGTGTGGGGGCCGGGCGGGGGCGGCGGGAGGTCCGGGTGCGGGCCGGTGGATTGCGGTGGGGTGGTGGGGAATCGGGTCGTCGCGTCGGCCGGCGCGGGTGATTGATCGCGGGCGCTCGGGCCCTGCGGCTGGGGATGGCGCTGGGCGCCGTGCGCGTCACCGGGGGCGGGCTGTGGGGGGATCTGGGGGCGGGGGCGGCCGTTCGCGGACGGACCCTGGGGCTGCGGGTGAGCGTCGCCGGGGTGGTCGAGTTCGGGGCCGTTCCCGTGCTCGCCGCCGCCTGGCGGGCGGTGGCCGTTCGCCGGGGTGCGCGGATCGATGGGGTGTTGCGGGCGGCCGTCGGCGCCCGGGTGCCGGGGGACCTCGCCGGCTGGGAGGCCGTTCGTCCGGGGGGCCGGTGACTGCTGGAACTCGGGGGACCGGCCGGTGCCGGACGAGGCCGTCCGGCTCGGGCCGCCGGCGTTCGGGCCCTGGCCGGTCGGCGGCGGGGTCGCGGGGCGCGGCGGGTCGGGGGTGAACTCGAGGGGAGAGCTTACGCCGGGGCCCGGGCCGGGAGCGGCGGCCGCGGGCGGCTGCTGCGGACGGCGGGCGGGCGCGGCGGGCGGGGAGTCCGGCTGGGGCGCGGCGTCGGTGTCCTTGCGGGGTTTGCGGCGGCCGAAGAGGCGGCGCGAGGCCTTCTCCTCGGGGATGAAGTCGTCCTGGGGGAGGTTCTCGACGGGCGCTTCGTAGCCGGATTCGGAGACGTCGCTCTCGGAGAGCCATGGCGGAAGCATGGGGAGACCGTCGTTGTTGCGGCTCACATCAACCCCCGATGTGCTGGACGATCTTGCAAGGACAGGCCGTAGTTTAGCGATCGCCCCGGCCGGCGTGCTCAGGCCGCTGGAACCTCGCACTCCTTGGGTGGGTGCGGCGAGTGTTCCCGCACACCCCGGACGACCCTGGTTTGGCCGGATCTACGCGACCGGGTAAAGTTAGTCGGCGGTGCATCTACACGCTGGTTGTGGCATGTCCGCATACTTACCTCCAGCGAAGTATCGCACCGCCTCGGCTCTCGTGCAGGACAGCGATGTTCCCGCATGCGTGCCGGGTGGAGCCGTAATGAGCTGCAACCAACCAGGTTCAGCCCAACCGGGATCGCGGAGGATATGGCGAAAAAAGAAGGGGCCATCGAGGTCGAGGGCCGGGTTATCGAGCCGCTGCCCAATGCGATGTTCCGGATTGAGCTGGAGAACGGTCACAAGGTTCTCGCGCACATCAGCGGCAAGATGCGGCAGCACTACATCCGTATTCTGCCCGAGGATCGCGTCGTCGTGGAGCTTTCGCCGTACGACTTGACCCGCGGTCGCATCGTCTACCGCTACAAGTGAGTCCCCGCAGGGGGACAACCGAGTTTCCGGGGCCCTGAGCCCCGGTCTTCCCCGGCCATTTCCGGCCGGGGAAAAACTGTGTTCACGGCCAGTGGGCACACGGAACCAGATTGGAACTGACGTGAAGGTCAACCCCAGCGTCAAGCCGATCTGCGAGAAGTGCAAGGTGATCCGCCGTCACGGTCGGGTCATGGTGATCTGCGAGAACCTGCGCCACAAGCAGCGTCAGGGCTGATCTCGGCCTAGCCGGATCGCCGGAGGAAACTCCGGTCGTTCACCAGCCAAGCACCGAACGCGATTCGGATTGGCAGACACACAGAAGTAACTCCCAGCGCCAGTCGCCGTTGTCGAGCCCAGCAAGTGGGCGGATGGCGGCCTTCCCCCGGTACGGAGGCCGGGGCCCCACACGAGGGGACGGTCAGGGAGCAGACCTCCGCAACCATTAAGGAAATGCCACATGGCACGTCTGATGGGCGTCGATCTCCCGCGCGAAAAGCGCATGGAGATCGCGCTGACCTACATCTTCGGCATCGGCCGGACCCGCGCGAAGGAGATCCTGGAGGCCACCGGCGTCAGCGGTGACATCCGTTCCAAGGACCTCACCGATGAGCAGGTCACGACTCTTCGTGACTACATCGAGCGCTCGGCGATGAAGGTGGAAGGCGACCTGCGCCGCGAGGTTCAGGCCGACATCCGTCGCAAGATCGAGATCGGCTGCTACCAGGGTCTGCGCCACCGTCGTGGCCTCCCCGTGCGCGGCCAGCGGACCAAGACCAACGCCCGCACGCGCAAGGGTCCGAAGAAGACCGTCGCCGGCAAGAAGAAGTAGGGATAGCGCATGCCTCCGAAGAGCCGGGCCTCGGGCCCGAAGAAGACTCAGAAGTCGCGTCGCCGGGATAAGAAGAACGTCCCGCACGGCCACGCGCACATCAAGAGCACGTTCAACAACACCATCGTGTCGATCACCGACCCGTCCGGCAACGTCATCTCGTGGGCGTCCTCGGGCCACGTCGGCTTCAAGGGTTCGCGTAAGTCGACCCCGTTCGCCGCGCAGCTTGCCGCCGAGAACGCTGCCCGCAAGGCGCAGGAGCACGGTGTCAAGAAGGTCGACGTGTTCGTGAAGGGCCCGGGTTCGGGCCGCGAGACCGCGATCCGTTCCCTCCAGGCCGCCGGCCTCGAGGTCGGCACGATCTCCGATGTCACCCCGCAGCCGCACAACGGCTGCCGTCCGCCCAAGCGGCGTCGCGTCTAAGCGGGAAGGAAAAGGTAGAGAATCATGGCTCGTTACACAGGCCCCATCACCCGCAAGTCGCGTCGTCTTCGTGTTGACCTCGTTGGAGGCGACCAGGCGTTCGAGCGTCGTCCTTACCCGCCGGGCCAGCACGGCCGCGCGCGGATCAAGGAATCCGAGTACCTCATGCAGCTGCAGGAGAAGCAGAAGGCTCGCTTCTCGTACGGCGTCATGGAGAAGCAGTTCCGCCGCTACTACGAAGAGGCGAACCGCCAGAAGGGCAAGACCGGCGACAACCTGCTGCGTCTGCTCGAGACCCGTCTGGACAACGTCGTGTACCGCGCCGGTCTGGCCCGTACCCGTCGTCAGGCTCGTCAGCTCGTCAGCCACGGCCACCTCGTGGTCAACGGCGTGAAGGTCGACGTCCCCAGCTTCCAGGTTTCTCAGTACGACATCATCGATGTCAAGGAGAAGTCGCTGGGCACCCTGCCTTTCCAGGTTGCGCGCGAAACCGTTGGTGACCGTCCCGTTCCGGGCTGGCTCCAGGTCGTTCCCGGCCGTCTTCGCATTCTGGTGCACCAGCTCCCCGAGCGTGCGCAGATCGATGTTCCGCTGCAGGAACAGCTGATCGTCGAGTTCTACTCGAAGTAATAGGTGCGCTGACGCGCGCCGCTGGTTGCCGCCTCGAATTGTTCGGGGCGGGAACAGTTCCCATCGTGAGCGTCAAATAGCGGACGCTCGAAGGAGGAGAAATCCATGCTGATTTCACAGCGACCGACACTGACCGAAGAGGTTGTGTCCGAGAACCGGTCGCGGTTCACCATCGAACCGCTCGAGCCGGGCTTCGGTTACACCCTCGGCAACTCGCTGCGCCGCACGCTGCTCTCGAGCATCCCGGGTGCCGCTGTCACGAGCATCCGCATCGACGGCGTGCTGCACGAGTTCACCACGGTTCCGGGCGTGAAGGAAGATGTCACCGACATCATCCTGAACCTCAAGGGCCTGGTTGTGTCGTCCGAAGAGGACGAGCCGGTCACCATGTACGTCCGTAAGCAGGGCCCGGGGGCCGTCACCGGTGGGGACATCGTTCCGCCGGCCGGTGTCACCGTGCACAACCCGGACATGCACATCGCGACCCTGAACGACAAGGGCAAGCTGGAGATCGAGCTCGTCGTCGAGCGCGGTCGCGGCTACGTTCCTGCCGTCCAGAACAAGGCGTCGGGTGCGGAAATCGGCCGGATCCCGGTGGATTCGATCTACTCGCCGGTTCTCAAGGTGACCTACAAGGTCGAGGCGACTCGTGTCGAGCAGCGCACCGACTTCGACCGGCTCATCCTGGATGTCGAGACCAAGAACTCGATCTCCGCTCGGGATGCGCTGGCGTCGGCGGGTAAGACTCTGGTCGAACTGTTCGGTCTCGCTCGCGAGCTGAACGTCGAGGCCGAGGGCATCGAGATCGGCCCCAGCCCGGCCGAGGCGGATCACATCGCTTCGTTCGGTCTGCCGATCGAGGACCTGGACCTGACCGTGCGGTCCTACAACTGCCTCAAGCGCGAGGGTGTGCACACCGTCGGCGAGCTGGTTGCCCGCACCGAGTCCGATCTGCTGGATATCCGCAACTTCGGCCAGAAGTCCATCGACGAGGTCAAGGTCAAGCTGCATTCGCTTGGTCTGTCCCTCAAGGACTCCCCGGCCTCCTTCGATCCGTCCTCCGTCGTCGGTTACGACGCGGCGAGCGGCACCTGGAGCGACAGCGGTTCGTTCAGCGACACCGACAGCGGCGAGCAGGACTACGCCGAGACCGAACAGCTTTAGGCCGTCACGGGGCGGGCGCCCCGACGGTCTTAGACACAGGAGATTCCAATGCCCAAGCCCAAGAAGGGTGCCCGCTTCGGCGGGTCGGCGTCGCACCAGAAGGCGATCTTCGCCAACCTGGCCACGGCGCTCTTCGAGCACGGTCGCATCACGACCACCGAGTCCAAGGCCAAGGCGCTGCGTCCCTACGCCGAGAAGCTTGTCACCAAGGCGAAGGCCGGCACCCTTGCCGACCGTCGCGAGGTGATGAAGGTGATCCGCTCCAAGGACGTCGTGCACGAGCTTTTCGCGAACATCGGACCGTCGTTCGAGGGTCGCGAGGGTGGCTACACCCGGATCATCAAGACGATCCCGCGCAAGGGCGACAACGCTCCGATGGCGATCATCGAGCTGGTTCGCGAGAAGACCGTGACCAACGAGGCCGATCGTGCCCGTCGCGTCGCGGCTTCGCAGAAGGCCACCGAGGCTCCGGCCGCGGAGACCAAGGCCGACGAGGCCGCCGAGGTTGCTGCCGAGGCTCCCGCCGAGGCCGCTGACCTGGAGAAGAAGGAAGACTAGTCTTCCCGCTCATTCCATGAGGAAGCCCGCCGTCCCCTCCGGGTCGGCGGGCTTCTTTCATGTTAACCAGGAGATCGCTGTGACCGTGGACGATCAGGCGGCCGCGTCGCCGGCGCCGGAATCGGACCCCGCGCGGGTTCGGCTCGACATCAGCTACGACGGCACCGACTTCACCGGCTGGGCCCGCCAGCCCGGGCTGCGCACGGTGCAGGGCGTGCTGGAGGAGTCGCTGAGCAAGGTGCTGCGCGAGCCGATCCAGCTCACCGTCGCCGGGCGCACCGACGCCGGCGTGCACGCGCAGGGGCAGGTGGCGCACTTCGACACCCGCACCGCGGTGGACGGTCCGCGGCTGGTGCACCGGCTGGCGCGCTTCCTGCCGAAAGACGTGCGCGTCAAGGACGTTCGGCTCGTACCGCCGGAGTTCGACGCCAGGTTCTCGGCGATCCGGCGGCACTACGCGTATCGCCTGACCACCGCGCCGTTCGGCGCCGAGCCGCTGCAGGCCCGCCATATCGTGCCGTGCCGTCCCGGCGTGGATCTCGAGGCCATGCGCGCGGCGTCCCGAAAGCTGCTGGGCCTGCACGATTTCGCGGCCTTCTGCCGGCGGCGCGAGGGCGCGACCACCATTCGCGAGCTGCAGCGCTTCGACTGGGAGCTCGAGGGCGAGTTGCTGACCGCGTACGTCAGCGCCGACGCGTTCTGCTGGTCGATGGTCCGCAGTCTGGTCGGCGGGGTGCTCGCGGTCGGCGAGGGTCGCCGTACGCCGGAGTGGATCGGTGGTTTGCTGGACGAACGCGAGCGGGCCAGTGCGGTCACTGTCGCGCCCGCGCACGGGTTGAGTCTGGTCGCGGTGGACTATCCGCCGGACGCGGAGCTGGCGGCGCGGAACGCGGAGACCCGCGAGGTGCGTTCGGTGCCGGGGCCCGCGGGCGCGGGGCAGGGGTGCTGCGGCGACTGAGTCGCGGCGAGAACGACAGGGCGGGGCGGTGATCCGAGCGGATCGCCGCCCCGCTCGCGTCCGCCCCCGTCGATCGGCGGGTGGAGTGAATTGTCTTAGGGCCGAATGCCGTTCGAGAATTCGAGAGAATTGTTTTCGTTTTCTCCGCCGGTGACAGTGTGTCGCGGTCGGGCGTGGACACTGCCGAGTGAAAGCTCAACTCCGCCGCATGGATTCGCGGCGGGGCGTGCGGTTCGGTTCGTACTCGCCGACCGGTCTCGGTTTCTTCGGACAACTTACCTATTTCGGGCGCGTCTTCCGAAAGTTGGAAGATGTGAAGGGATTTCGGCTTTCTGGAACACCAATGGTGCGACAATCGCCCCATGAGCGGCGGCTCCGATCCCGCGGTGGTCGATGTCAGATCAACTCCCGAGGTTTCCGAACAGCAGGCATTCGAGCAGTGGGAGGCTGCGGTCGCGCAGGCGTATGTACCGCTGGTCGTCACCCCGGTCCGCCCGGGCGAGTTCCGGGCTCGCATAGTGCAGTCGCGGTTCGACGAGATGGATGTGTCGACGGTGACCGCGACGAGCCAGCACATCTCGCGCCTGCCGCGGCTGATTCACGAACCCGACGAGCCGTACCTGTTCGCCAGCATCACCACGCAGGGGCGGGGCTGGCTCGAACAGGACGGCCGGGTGGGGGAGATGGCGAATCGCGGGCTCATGCTCTACGTGAGCTCACGGCCCTTCACCGCGCATTTCGAGCAGAACTGGGGCCTGGTGGCGGTGCAGGTGCCGCTGTCGCGGGTGGTGCGCGCCTCGGGGGTCGCCTCCGACCGCATCCCGACCGCGGTGCGCTTCCCGCCCGAGGGCGCGGCGGGCATCGTCGGCCGATTCTTCTGCGGGCTGGCGCAATTGCAGCAGACAGCGCCGGAACAGGCCGCCGAGCTGGCCAGGCACGGGACCGGGCTGCTGGCCTCGGTGGTGCAGCTGGCGGCGGGGCAGACCCCGCACGAGGAGGCGGGTCAGGCCCTGGCCAGGCAGCACGCGCTGTCCTATATCCAGCGGCATTTCGCCGACCCGGGACTCACCGTCGACGATGTCGCGGCCGCGTGCTCGGTCTCGCGTCGCACGCTCTATCGCCTCTTCGAGGAGGGCGACGACGGGGTCGCGGCGGTGCTGCGCCGGCTGCGGATCGAACGGGCGCTGGCGCTGATCCGGACCGACCAGACGCGGCCGCTGCTTTCCATCGCGCGCGCTTCGGGATTCGTCTCCGAGCGGCAGTTCTATCGCGCCTTCCGGCGTGAGATGGGAATGACGCCCGGCGAATTCCGGACCGAGTACGCCTGAGCCGTATCGGATTCCGCGCACGGGTCGCCCGTAAACCCGATGACGTGAATGGTCAGTGATCTGGCACGGCCGGACAGTCACAGCATCGTGCCCGATGTGAATACTTGTGGGGGCATCCGGATCACACCGCTGATCTTCTCCAACCAAATCGCTGACCCCGTGCACCGCCGGTCTTCGCGTCCCGATCGTGTGCCTCGGGCGAAGCGCCGCTTGCACGTCAGGCGCAGTCGTCGACGTTGCCGACCGGCCGGGTCATGCGAGGAGGAGACGCCGCCCGGTCGTCGTCGAGCCGCCGACGACCGGGTTGCGTGTTGCCGGTCCCGCGCTCGTGCGCGGCACGGACCGCCCATCGAGGCGAATTCCGCCAAAAATGGACGCAGGCACGTCCGGTCGGTAGCTCGGCACGGTATGTCGCTGCACCTCGCGGCCGTTCGGCGAAGGGTGATTGCACAGATCTTCCCGAGCGTGTCGAAGGGAGCCCAGGTGCGGACGAAGGTGCGGGTGGCGGCGGTCCAGGCCGAACCACGATGGCTGGACCTGCGGGCGGGCGTCCAGCAGGCGATCGAACTCATCGAGACCGCGGCGGCGGGCGGCGCGCAGCTGGTGGCCTTCCCCGAGACCTTCCTGCCCGGCTACCCGTGGTGGCTGTGGCTGGATTCGGTGAGCTGGGGGCAGGGCTTCTTCGCGCGCTACCGCACGAACTCGATGACGGTGGGCCGCACCGAATTCCGCCGCATCGCCGATGCCGCGCGCCGCAATCGCGTGCACGTGCTGCTCGGTTTCAGCGAACGCTGCGGCACCTCGCTGTACATGTCCCAGTGCCTGATCGACGATCGCGGCGTGCTGGCCGGGGTGCGGCGCAAGCCGGAGCTGACGCCGTTGGAGCACAAGATCTTTCGTTGCGGTGAGGTGACCGCGCCCTACGTGTTCCGGACCGATATCGGCCGGATCGGGGTGCAGGGCGGATCGGAGCAACTGCACCTGCCCGCCCGGCGCGAACTCGAGCGCACGGGCGCCCAGGTGCACGTGGTGTCGTGGCCGGGGTTCATCATCGCGCGGGACGTGGAGTGGGGTGTGCGGGTGAACAACGCGGCGACGCTCTGGTACGCGGTGGTGGGTCAGCTGAACGTGGTCGCGGCGTGCTCGATCATGGACGTCGCGGGCAGCGAAAGCCGGCACGGTGGAACGGAACCCGCGAAGCAGTTGGTGCGCGGCCCGGGCGGGCATTCACGCATCTTCGCGCCGGGCGGGGAGGAACTGGCGACCCCGCTGGGAGGGCACGAAGAAGGCATCCTGTACGCCGATCTGGAACTCGATACGAGCTGTGAATCCGCGGCGTAGGGCTGCGCCGTCGCTGGCTGCCCACGGGCGGATCTGACACACTGCCCGATATTCGGCCGGGTGGCGGTCGTCGATGGTTGTCGAGGGATGGGGAGTGGAAGGGTCAGAAGCGATCAATCGGTTCGAAGTGCGAACCGGGTCGGAATCGCCGGCGGTGGAGGCATTCGAGCGCTGGGAAGCGCAGGTGAGTGCGGCGTATGTGCCGCTTGCGGTTTCGCCCGAGCCCAGCGGGAGTTTCGGGAGTTTTCGCGGTCATATCGAACACGGCAGATACGGGGATCTCGAGCTCACCGTCGTCGGGTCGACGCCGCAGCAGATCCGGCGTACGCCCCGGTTGATCGCGCGGACCGAGGACGAGTTCCTGCTGGTGAGCATTCCGCTTTCGGGCACCGCGCGGCTGCATCAGGATGATCGAGTCGCCGAAGTGGGGCCCGGCGGCATCGTCTTCTACGACACCTCCCGGCCCTACCACTGGGAATTCGGGCAGGAGTGGGAGCAGGTGGTACTGCAGGTCCCGTTGAGCCGGCTGCGCGAGCGGCACGGCGTTCTCGGTTCGGAAGTTCCTACGGCTACGGCTTTTTCGGGAGATTCGGCGCCCGCGATCGTGGCGCAATTCTTCCGGGGTATCGCGCGATTGCAGGGTACCGATCCCGGAGGAGCGGCGCTGCTCGCCGAGCCCGGGCTGGATCTGCTGGCAGCGGCGGTGGTCGCGGCCACCGGCGGGGTGGCGCGGGAACGCTCGGCCGACGCGCTGAATCGTCAACGCGTGCTGGTGTTCATGCGCGACAACTGCACCGATCCCGAACTCGGAGTTGATCGAATCGCGGCCGGTTGCCGAATGTCGCGGCGTACGCTCTATCGAGTGTTCGGTGAGTTCGAGGGCGGACCGGGGGCGGTGTTGCGGCGCATGCGAATCGAACGGGCCTGCGAGTTGTTGCGCAGTGCGCCACAGCTTCCGCTGTCCGCGGTCGCAAGTGCTTCGGGATTCCTTACCGAACGAAGTTTCTACCGTTCCTTCCGTACCGAGACTGGCACTACACCGGGTACATTCCGTACATTGCTTTGAACAGTTCATTGGTATGAACATCGCGGTGGCATGAAGAGTCCGGAATACGGCACTTTTCGGCATGGTGCGATCGGAAGGCATTCGCGAACATCACCTCTCATGAGGGTTGTCCCATGAGAAAAACGGTGCGCGTCGCGGCGGTCCAGGCCGAGCCGAAATGGCTTCGGCTGCGTGAAGGCGTCGAGCAGGTCGTGGAACTCATCGGCGCCGCGGCCGTCTCGGGTGCGGAGTTGGTCGCATTCCCGGAGACGTTTCTTCCCGGCTATCCCTGGTGGCGCTGGGTGGAAACCAATCAATGGAACGTCGAATACTCGGCCCGCTGCCGCGAGAATTCGATGCCGCGCGACGGCGCCGAAATGCGAACCGTCGCCGCCGCCGCGCGCCGCTACGGCATCCACGTGGTACTGGGTTTCGGGGAACGCCAGGATCGCCGAATCTATATGTCGCAGGCGGTGATCGACGATTCCGGGCAGGTGCTCTCGGTGCGGCGCAAGGCCGGGCTCAACGGGGTGGAGCGCAAGGTGTTCGCCTCCGGGGCGCCGAATCTGCCCGCCGTGCATCGCACGCCGTTCGGGGCGCTGGGCGCGCTCACCGGGCAGGAGAACCAGCGGCCGCTGCTGACTCGCGCGCTGCGCGCGGACGGGGAGCAGATCCACGTCGCGGCCTGGCCGGGCGGGATGGCGGGCGATACGCCGGGACCGGATTCGGGACCCACCGTGAGCCGGATGTACGCGCTCGAGGCGGGCGCGTACGTGATCGCGCCGTGCGTGGTGGTCGGGGCGGGGGAGAACGGCGGGCAGCGGCCCACCGGGCGGGCCCGCATCTACGGTCCGGACGGGACCGAGCTCATCGCGCCGCTGGCCGAGGGGGCGCAGGGCCTGCTCTACGCCGAGCTGGAGCTGCGCGGCGGAACGGGGACGGTGAACGTGGGAATCGCCCATCGCCCCCGCGAGCGGCGCGGGCAGACGGCCGCGCGCACCGCGCGGGCGGGGGTCGGGCGGATTCCGAGTTCGGATCGCTGGGCCATGCCGCTCACCATCGGCTCGACGGCAACCGGCATGGCGGCCTGCTGACGGTCAGGAGCGGACCAGGCGCGCGATGGCGTCGGTGGCTTCCTTGATCTTGGCCTCGGCCTCGGGGCCGCCGGCGATGGCCGCGTCGACCACGCAGTGGCTGATGTGATCCTCGAGCAGGCCCATGGCGACCGCCTGCAGGGCCTTGGTCATGGCCGAGACCTGGGTGAGGATGTCGATGCAGTACTTCTCTTCCTCGACCATCCGCTGCAGGCCGCGGCTCTGGCCCTCGATCCGGCGCAGCCGCTTGAGGTAGTCGTCCTTGGCGGTGATGTAGCCGTGCGAGCTGTGATCGTGGCAGGGTTTGTCGGCCTGATCCGCCGCCGTCGTGGCCTGCGCCACATCGGCGGTGCCCGTCACCGCTGCGGCCGTGCTGATCTGATCCTTGGTCACCGACGGTTTCCTCACTCCCGGCGTCAATACCCCCCTAGGGTACAGCGTCCGCCCTGGTACCACCACTCACGCGCAAATGGGCGAGAATTGGCCGCATGAGTTCGGATACTCGGGCCACACTGGCCATTATCGGCGGCAGCGGTTTCTACGACTTCTTCGGTGACGACGCGACCGCGGTGGAGGTCGAGACTCCCTACGGCGCGCCCAGTGCGCCCATCACCATCGGCACCGTGGAGGGCCGGTCGGTGGCGTTCCTGCCCCGGCACGGCCGCAAACACGAGTTCTCCCCGCACACCGTGCCCTACCGGGCCAACATGTGGGCGCTGCGCTCGCTGGGCGTGCGGCGGATCTTCGGTCCCTGCGCCGTCGGCAGCCTGCGCGCGGACTGGGGGCCGGGCACCGTGGCCGTGCCCGATCAGCTGGTGGACCGCACGTCCGGGCGGGATCAGACCTTCTTCGACGCGGGCGGCGTGCACGTCTCCTTCGCCGACCCGTACTGCGCGGAACTGCGCACCGCGGCCATCGGGGCCAAGGGCGACGAACTGCCGCTGAAGGATCACGGCACCATGGTCGTGGTGCAGGGCCCGCGCTTCTCCACCCGCGCCGAGAGCCAGTGGTTCGCCGGATTGGGCTGGGAGCTGGTCAATATGACCGGTCATCCCGAGGCTGTGCTCGCCCGGGAACTCGAAATGTGCTACTCCGCAATCGCTCTGGTCACCGACCTGGACGCCGGCGTGGAGTCCGGGCACGGAGTGAGCGCGGTCGACGTGTTCGCCGAGTTCGAGCGAAACCTGGTGCCCTTCAAGGGATTGGTGCGCCGCGCGGTCGCCGCCGTCGAGGGCGACGACACCTGCGACGCCTGCCGCGTGCACTCGGGCACCGGCGTGCAGCTGCCCTTCGAACTGCCCTGACCCCTCCGCTCGTATAGGGCCCGGCCCCATCGGGGGCCGGGCCTTCGTTCTGTCTGATGCGCCCGGATCGAGATGCGCTCGGTCCACACTCCGCCGTGGTCGCCTACGCTGGAGGAATGAGCTCGGGTAGACCTGTGGCGGGCCGGTTGCGAGTGCTGCTGACCGGGGCGGCCGGCTACATCGGTTCCCACGTGCATCGCGCTCTCCTGGAGGCGGGGCACGAGGTCGTCGCCATCGACGCCATGCTCGGCGCGGTGCACGGACCGGCATCGACGGCGCCCGAACGGGTTTCGCTGGTCGACATCCGCAATCCCGAAGCGCTGGAACCACTTCTGCGGGGGATCGACGTGGTGTGTCACCTGGCCGCCGCTGTACCGCTGCCGGATCCGCCGCCGCCGATGCCGGAGCCCGAGGCCGTGCCGCGTGCGCAGGTGCGGGACGCGGAGACCAGTGGCCCAGCCGCGCCGGGCGCGAGTTCCGCTGCGCCGGTGGCGGAACCCGTCGACCCGGCCGGGGGTAAGTTCGCCGCCGGGCAGCCGGGAGGGCCGAGCGCGCCGGGGCGGGCCGATGGGTCCGCCGGGCGGGGCGACGCGGCGGGCGCCGGCGGGGCGATGGTGACCCGGATCCGGGAAAAGGCCCGGGGCGCAGCACTGTTCCCACTCATCGTCAGCAGCCGGCCGGACACGGCGCGGTGCGCGGCGGGGCCGAGGGCGGCGGCCGAGGTGCGGCCGGTGGGCGCAGCGAGGACGCGGGACACGGTGCCGGGCCCTGCGTGCGCGGGCCCGACGGGGCGCGGGGCGCCGAGGACGGCGGTGGGCGGAGCGCGGCGCCGGTGCGGCGGGGGCCGTTGCAGATGCAGGCGGCCGCGGCCTACGCCACGCACAACGACGCGGGGACCGCGATTCTGCTGGCCGCCATGGAAAGAGCGGGGGTGCGGCGGCTCGTGCTCGCCTCGACGGTGGCGGTGTACGGGGAGGGGCGGTACCGGGCCGTGCGGAGCGGGCCGTTCTTTCCGGGACTGCGGCGGCGGGGTGATCTCGATCGGGGACTGTTCGATCATCGGGCGCCGCGCACGGGGGAGTTGCTGACCTGGGAGCCGTTCGGGGAGGACGCGCCGCTGCGGCCGCGCAGCGCCTACGCGGCGAGCAAGGTCGCGCAGGAGCATTACGCGCTGGCGTGGGCGGTCAGTACCGGATCGGCCGCGACGGTGCTGCGGTACAACCCCGTCTACGGTGAGCCGGTCGCGGGTGCGCGGGCGGTGCGGACGGCGGAAACCGGTGTGGTGGCACGGTTTCGGGCCGAGCTGAGCGCGGGGCGAGCGCCGCACGTGTTCGAGGACGGCGGGCAGGTCCGGGATTTCGTGCAGGTCCGGGACGTGGCGAGTGCGACGGTGGCCGCCGTGGAGCGCGGGCTGCCCGGCTTCGTGCCGCTGAATATCGGTTCGGGACAGCCGCTCACGCTGTGGGAGGTGGCCTCGACCATGGCCAAGGCGCTGGACGGGCCCGCGCCGGTGGTCACCGGGCAGTACCGGATCACCGATATCCGGCACCTGGTCGCGCATGCCGAACGAGCGCGTCAGGCGCTCGACTTCACCGCGCGTACCGCGCCCGCCGAGGGGCTGGTGTCCTACGCGACCGGACGGGCCGGGCCGCACTAGGCTCGGCGTATGGAGAACCCGCTGCGGCTCGAAGTCATCGTGGCCAGTGTGCGCCCGGAACGATTCGCGCCGGTGGTGGCGGAGTGGTTCCTGCGCGCGGCCCGCGCCGACGAGCGCTTCGACGTGCGGGTCATCGACCTGGCCGAGACTCCGTTGCCGACGGATCTCAGCGTCACCGCCGAGTCCCGGGCCTACTGCGAAAGGATCGCCGCCGCAGACGCTTTCGTGGTCGTGACCTCCGAGTACAACCACGGCTACCCGGCGTCGGTCAAGACCGCGCTCGACACCGCCAAACGCGAATGGCGGGCCAAGCCCATCGGATTCGTGAGTTACGGCGGGCTCTCCGGAGGGTTGCGCGCCGTCGAGCAGTTGCGCCAGGTCGTCGCCGAGATCCATATGGTGTCTATTCGCGAGACGGTCAGTTTCCACGAGGCCAAACGGAAGTTCGACGCGGCGGGGGAGACCTCGGACGGTGCGGCTATCGATGCCGCGGCCAGGCAGTTGGACCAACTTGCTTGGTGGGGACGGACTTTGCGTGCGGCGCGGGCGACCGACCCGTATCCGGGGTAGACCGCGCCCGCACGTGATCTGCGGGTCGGCCGCCCGGCAATTCCGGCGGAATCACGCCCTTCGTGTGCGCGGCCGGTACCCGGAATGCCGTGGTCCAGCCGAATGCATCGTGTCCGGCTCCGCGCGCTCGGCGTGATCACCGATACCTCCTGCCCCGCAGGCTTGCCCGCCCGGCTGTGTGGTGGCCGTACTGATCGGGTGCCGCGGGTTATCGCCCCGGCGTGGCCGCCTCTCCGGACCCGGCCTACGCCTGGTCCACGAGTGCCCGGGCGGCGCGGGGCCGGCCGATGTACGTGGCCTCGCGTGGGATCGAGACCAGATTCAGTTCCACCTCGGTGGTGCCGGTGCGCAGGGTGATTCGATTGCCCGCCGCGCCGGGCTGGCGGATCGACAGGTCGGGGGCGGCGCCGGGCCAGCCCAGGGGATCGCCGGTGAGGTACAGGGTGGTGACGCCCGCGTGCGGGCCGGGCGCGAGCACGCCGTCCACCAGGACGGCGGTGAATCCCGCGTCGGACTGGTGGGTTTCGGCGGCCAGTGCCAGTCGCTCGGGATTGCCGATCGTGGTGAGCAGGTGGTCCCAGGACCCCGCGCGATCGGTGCGGATGAGCACCCGTTCGCCGATGGCGAGCGCGCGGAAGACCAGCTGCTGCGCCAGATAGAGCTCGCCGGAGATGTACACGGTCGAAATGCCCTGGCCGACAAGGCGTACGGCGACCCCGTTACCCGCGTCGTCGGAACCGAGCAGCTGGCCGCAGCCCGCCGAGGGCAGCCGGACCTCGTCGAGCTCGGCCAGCGGGCGTTCGAGGGTCGGGACGGCGTCGTCCAATCCCGGTACGGCCAGCGGCAATTGGGCGAGCAGGCTCTCGCGCTGGCGGCCGTTCATGGAGATCATGCGCCTGTGCACCGGCTCGTCGGGCAGCTCGCGGGCGGTGAGCCGCCAGGCCGCGCCGACGCGCACGGTGTCCGGGGTATCGCCGGGACGCAGTCGCACCGCGACCGTGGTGCCGCGGGACGGCGGCACCCACAGCCGATCCAGCGCCTCGGAGCCGATCCGGCCCGGGTCCAGGGCCGCGCCGATGTTCACGCCGTTGCCGAGTTCGGCGTAGCGCCAGTGCTGGGTGAGATCGCCGGGGTCCGCGCCGCCGGTGATCTGCAGGGCGGCCTGGGTGATCTCGGGCGCGGTGAGAACGCGGGCGGCGCAGCCGGCGTCCTCCAGGGTGCGCACGATGCGCCGAGTGGCGATGGTGACCGCGCGGTACGCCCCGGCCGGGCCGCCGCCGCGCCGGTCCGCCGCGTCCGGGCACAGCAGGGGATCGAAGGCGATGGCCAGCCACACCGTGCGGTGCGCGGTGGCGGGCAGCGGGCCGAGCAGGGTTTCGTAGCTGGCCCCCGCCGGGGTTCCGGACCGGCTGCGATGACCGTGCGAAATGATGTCGATGCCCGCCAGCCGGATGTCGTGCTGGACGAGCCGCTCGGCCAGGGCGGCCAGGGGCAGCAGGTGCGAGGACCGCACGGTGGTACGGCCCAGGCGGGTCAGCCCGCCCCTGGGCGGTAGTACCTCCACGACGGCGACCACGCGCGTGCGGTCCGCGTACAGCCCGAGGGAACGACCGTCGGCGGCGCTGAAGTCGACGGGGTCGGCGAGGGCGCGCGGACGGCGGGCGCGAAAGCGGCAGCGGGTGGCGATCCACTCGGCAACTGAACGTTTGCCCAACGGCACGAGGAGTGCCAGCCCCAGGGCGAGTGACACACCGAGCGCGGGCCAGCGTGGCACGCCGGAGAGCATCGTGACGAGCAGGACGGCCACCGCGGTCGACTGCGCGACCAGCAGGTTCATCAGTCGCACGCGGCGCCTCACATCGCTCCCCGATCGCCGATTCCCGGCCCGCCGGAGGCGGCCGAGTGCTCATCCGGATTCGGGGGAACTGTACTGTGTTCGGCGAACGCAATGACTGGTCGGGGAGTTCGCATGCCGTCAAAACCTACGACGCGGTGGCAGGTCAGTGGCTATCGCTTCCTGGTTCGGCGCATGGAACACGCCCTGGTTCGCAGGGACGTGCGGATGCTGCACGACCCCATGCGCGCCCAGTCCCGCGCCTTCACCGTCGGGGTGATCCTCGCGTGTGTCGCACTGGCCGGTTGCGGGTTGTTAGCCCTCCTGCGTCCGCAGGACAAGATCGGCTCGAACAAGATCCTGCTCGGCAAGAACACCGGCGCGGTGTACGTCGTCATCGACAACGTGGTGCACCCGGCGCTGAATCTGGCGTCGGCGCGGCTGGCGGCGGGCGAGGCCGCCAAACCCGGCACGGTCAAGGAATCCGAACTCGCCAAGAAGCCGCGCGGGCAACTGATCGGCATTCCCGGCGCGCCCGCCTCGCTGAACTTCGACGCCGGCGGGTCGGGCCGCGCCTGGACCGTGTGCGACGCGCTCGCCAACGACGGCAGCGCCACCCTGACCACCTCGGTCATCGCGGGCACGCCCGATCTCGGCGACAAGGCCGCGCCGCTGGCCGCGGGCCGGGCCCTGCTGGTGCGCGGGCGCGACCACACCTACCTCGTGTACGGCAATCAGCGTGCGCGACTGGACATGAACGACCGCGCGGTGGTCGACGCCCTCGAGATCCGCGGGCACGCGCCCCGGCCGATCAGCGAAGGACTGCTCAACGCCATTCCGGAGGTGCTGCCGCTGACCGCCCCGGTCATCGCGGATGCCGGTGCGGCGCCTGGTTATTCGATCGGTGCGCATCGCATCGGTGACGTGGTCCGGGTGCGCACCGACAACAAGCACTACGTGGTGCTGTCGGACGGTCTGCAGCCGGTGCCCCCGCTGACCGCGGACATCATTCGCAACGCCTACCGTTCCACCGCGACCGCCGACGACATCGCGCAGGCCGATCGCACCGGCGCGCCGGTCTCTGCCGCGCTGCCGGTCGGCGACTACCCGGCGGCCGCGCCCACCCTGGTGGACGGCAAAGACCAACCCGTGGACTGTCTTTCGTGGCGGCCCATCGACTCCGCCGATACCTCCGACGGCAGCCGGCACGCCGAACTCACCGTGCTGACCGGGCACGCGCCGCCCATTCCCGATCGGGCGCGGCTGGTTCCGCTGGCGCAGGCCGACGGCGACGGTCCCGAACTCGACGCGTTCTACCTGACGCCGGGGACGGGCGCGTACGTCCAGAGCACCGGGATCGAGCCGGACAGCCAGCGCCGGGACAGCCTGTTCTTCCTGTCCGACTACGGGGTTCGCTACGGGGTCAAGAACCTGGAGGCCGCGAAGGCGCTGGGCATGGATCCCGAGTCGGTGCGCCCGGAACCCGCGCCGTGGCAGATCATCGGCCTGCTCGCACCCGGGCCCACGCTGAGCCGCGAGGCGGCGATGGTCGCCCACGACGGGGTCGCGCCGGACCCGGATCCGGCGAAACAGCCTGTCAAGAAACAGAACTGAGCGCCGGTGTCTGTCGAACGGCACAGGTCGAGTTCGTTGGCGTCAGTCCTTGTCGCCCATGCCGAACTTGCGGCGCAAGGGGAACGAGGCGAGGAAGCCCAGCACGACCAGGAGGCCGACTATGCCGGTGCCGATCAGGGCCACGTTGCGCGGGGTGCTGTCCGGGGGCGGGGATGGTGCGGGCAGGGGGAGCTGCTGATCGCGAGCTGCGTTGGGGCGCTTGGGCGGTAGCGTGCGCGGCACCTCGGCGGTCAGGGCGGCCACCGGATCGATCGAGCCGTAGCCCACGTAGGGATTCCAGCCCTCTCCGGGGGCGTGGGCCGTGGCCTGGATGCGGTCGATCACCGCGCGGGCGTTCAGGTCCGGGAAGCGCGAGCGCACCAGGGCGGCGACACCGGAGACGTAGGGCGCGGCGAAACTCGTTCCGCTGTAGCGCGATACCTGGCCCTGGTTGGACACCTTGGCGGTCGTCAGCCCGGTGCCTCGTGGGTCCAGGGAGACGATGTTCTCGCCCGGCGCCGCCACCCCGACCCACGGGCCGGGCACCGTGAACGCCGACGGGCTGCCGAAGGCGTCGACCGAGCCGACCGAGAGCACATACTCGTCCCACCAGGCCGGAACCACGTAGGAGGAGACGCGATTCCAGAGGTCGGCGTCCGGGTGCAGCTGGTCCGGTCCGGGATTGCTCGCCCGGCAGGTGTCGGTGTTGCCCGCCGACGCGATCACCACGACGTCCTTCTCGACCGCCGCGTAGCGCACCGCGGCGCCGAGCCTGCCCATCTCCACGGTCTCCGGCCGGCTCGCGGGACAGGCGACGAGCGAGATGTTGATGACGCGCGCACCGGCGTCCGCGGCCCGGCGCACGGCCGAGGCCAGCGCGGAGATCTTGCCGTAGCCATCGGGCATGTCATCGGGGCCCTTGTCCCGGCTCGCGCCCTCGGCCTGGTACATGGCGCTGGTCTGGCGGATGGTCATGATCCGGGCCTCGGGGGCGACACCGGCGAAACCCTGGCCGGGCACGCGGGTTGCGGCGATGAGCCCGGCCACCAGGGTGCCGTGCGCGTCGCAATCCTCGGTTCCGTCACCGGAATTGGCGACGTAGTCGCCGCCGGGAACGAGTCCGGGCAGACGGGGATGCGGGACTACGCCGGTGTCGATGACGGCGACCAGCTGGCCCGCGCCCCGGGAGAAGCGCCAGGCGTGTTCGAGGTCGAGTGCCCGCTGCGTGGGCGGAATGGTCGGGCCGTCGCCGCCGGACTGCGTGCTCAGGCAGGGGGAGTTGGCGGGATGTTCGGTCCGGCCGGGTGGCGCGGCGGGGCCGCCGGGCGGCAGCAGCCCCGGATCCACGGCGGGCGGCCGATCGGCATGGGCAGCAACGGGTTCGGCGCCGAGGCCGAAGGACAGGCCGACGGCCAGCACGGCCGCGGCGGCACTCGCGCGCGGGAGCGGGTTCGGCGGGCGGGTCGGCATCGCGGAATCAGAGCCCGCGCACCAGGGCGAACAGACCCGTCACCCAGAACACGAGCGGCACGACGGCGGCGACGCACGTGTACTCCAGCAGCTCCACCGCCCGGCGCACGGGCGGGGTGGCCTGCCTGCGCGGGAGCACGATACCGAACACCAGGGCGGTGGCCAGGATCAGCAGGGCCGCACCGAAAACCAGCAGCGGCGCCTCATAGCGCACGGCCGTGCCGATCAACAGCAGCAGCACGATGCCCGCGCCGCCCGCGATGAGCATGACGGCCTGCTCCGCCCCGGCATAGGTCCGGCTGCGGAACATCAGGACCGCCGCGCACACCAGCGCGAGCGCGATCCCGGGCCAGTAGCGCTGTGCGGCAGCCGGATCGCACGCGGCCAGCGCACCGGCGACCACCGCCAGGGTGGTCGCGGCGACCAATCCGGCCAGATACTCGCGTGCGCGTTCGGATTTCACGCGCAGCGCCTCCAGGGTGGGCAGCGCGCGATGATCGTCGGGATCGTCCTCGGTCGGGTCGATGGGCGTGCCGGGCGAGGGCACCGGCGGCAGGGGCAGCGCGGCCAGCAGAATGGAAAGCCTTGGCGCGAGGGCCGATCCGAGCAGTCCGGCGGCGGCCGCGCCCGCGCCGACGGCCTTGTTCGGCACATCGGTGAGGAGCCCGACCAGGGCGGCGGGAATCGCGAACACCGCGAGCGTGGCCGCGCCGGCGAACAGGCCCGGGCCCACGCCGCTCACCCGCCGGGCCAGGACGGCGACGGCCCCGGTGAGTACCGCGCCGAGCAGCAGATTCGCCCAGCCGTACTCGCCCGGGACGATGAGCATGCCCGCGGTGAACGCCGCCGGGAGCGCGCAGCCGCCCAGGACCAGCGCGGTGGCGGAGTCGTCGTACATGCGGGCCAGGACGGTGGCGGCGACCACCAGCAGCACGGTCACGAACAGGGCGATGGTCCCGCTCACCCAGCCGGGGACGGCAGCGGGCGCGGCCAGCAGGCCGAGGCAGCCGACCAGCATGGCGAGCACCGCGAGGATCGAGCCGGTCCAGCGCGCCGTGCGCGGGTTCCAGCCGCGGAAGTGGTCGGCGTCGGCGATGGCGACGTTGTACATGATGTCGTCGAACAGCGGGGTCGGGGCGGTGTGCCCGGCGTTCTCGAGCATGAGCAGTTCGCCGTCGCGCACGCCCTGCTCGGCCAGACTCAGCGAATTGGACAGGGGCGGTTCGCCGATGCGGGCCAGCACCCACTCGTGCGGTTCGAAGGTCTCGCCGTCGTTGTCGAACTCGTTGGCCCGGCTGTGCCGCGCGACCATGTCGACCACGCTCGGAATGAGCAGCGCGACCGGTACGTCGACCGGAATGGCCATGTCCACCTGGGTGTGCTTGGCCAGGATCGTCACCCGCGCGAGGTCCGGCGCCCGGACCGTGCCGCGCCCGTCGTCGATATGGTCGTTTCGCGCAAGCGTCACGCTGCCCCCAACTCGGGTTTGACCTCTGGTCCGCGCCGGCACGCGAGTCACCGCCGCCGCGCCGGGCATGTGCCGAAATGTTGCCCGCACTGTACGCGATGGCTATAACCCCACGTAAACTGAGCCCGCGAAAACCCTGCGGGCCGCAATCCCCGCCCGCGAACCCGCCCGGAGCGAAGCGGAGGGCAGAAAAATCCCCAGCACCATCAGGTTTCAGCGGCGGCCGCGGCGCGAGGTCCCGCGCTCGCCGGGCGGCGAGGTGACGCTGCAGGCCCCGCCGGAGATCCCGCGCGCCGTCCCGGCGAACCTGTTCACCAAGCTCATGCCGCTGGTCATGGTGGTCGGCATGCTCGGGATGGTCGCGCTCATGTTCACCTCGGGCAGCGGGTTCGCGTCCAACCCCATGAGCCTGATGTTCCCCATGATGATGGTGTTCTCCATGGTGGGCATGTACGCGGGGCAGGGCGGGCGGGGGCAGAAGGCGTCCGAGGCGGACGAGGATCGCAAGGACTACCTGCGCTACCTCGACCAGGTCCGGCGCGACGTGGCCGAGACCGCCGCGCAGCAGCGGACCGCCATCGAGTGGAGCCATCCCGCGCCCGGTCTGGTCTGGATGCTCGCGGGCACCACCCGCATGTGGGAGCGGCGGCCCGGGGACAAGGACTTCTGTCATGCCCGCATCGGGCTGGGCAGCCAGCGCCTCGCGACCCGGCTGGTGGCGCCGGAGACCGGTCCGGTGGAGGAACTCGAACCGATAGCCGCGGTGTCGCTGCGGCGCTTCGTCCGGACGCATTCGACGGTGCCGGACCTGCCGACCGCCATCGCGGTGAAGGGCTTCGCGAGCATCGCGCTGACCGGCGACCGCGCCCAGTCCCGCGAGCTGACCCGGGCGATGCTGCTGCAACTGGCCATGTTCCAGGGCCCGGATCAGGTGCTGATCGCCGTGGTCTGCGGTCCCGACACGGCCCGCGAGTGGGAGTGGGCCAAATGGCTACCGCACACCCAGCATCCGGACTCGATCGACGGCGTCGGCAGCGAGCGCATGGTGTACGGATCCATTCGCGAGATGCACGCGGGACTGCATCCGCTGCTGTTCAACCGGGTTCGGTACTCGCGCAATCAGCCGCCGGATCCGAATCTGGTGCAGATCGTGCTGGTGGTGGACGGCGGGCTGCTGGAGTCCGAGGAAGATCCCCTGCGGGACAGTGGTTTCGAGGGCGTCACGGTGATCGATCTGTGCGGATACGCCCCGCGGCTGGCCGCCGCGCGCGGTATCGGGCTGGTTGTCGAGAACGGCGAATGCGCGGGCCGCGGGGCGAGCGGAGGAATGGAACGATTCGCGAGCATCGACCGCATCGGCGTGCGCGAGGCCGAACAGGCGGCGCGCAGGCTCGCCCCGTACCGGGCCGCGATCCAGCGCACCGGTGATACGGCGGGCGATGCGGGCGAGGTCATTTCGAGCTGGTCGCAGCTGCTCGGCCTCGGTGACATCGGCGCGTTCACGCCCGAGACCGCCTGGCAGCCGCGGTACGGGCGCGAACGGCTGCGGGTGCCGTTCGGCGTCGGCGCGGACGGCCTGCCGGTGGTGCTCGATATCAAGGAGGCCGCCGAGGGCGGTATGGGACCGCACGGGCTGTGCATCGGCGCGACCGGTTCCGGAAAGTCGGAATTCCTGCGCACCCTGGTGCTTTCGCTGATCGCGACGCATTCCCCGGACCAGTTGAATTTCGTCCTGGTCGACTTCAAGGGCGGCGCGACCTTCCTGGGACTCGAAGGCGTCGCGCACGTGGCGGCCATCATCACCAATCTCGAGGAAGAGGCCGATCTCGTCGATCGCATGCGCGACGCGCTGGACGGGGAAATGAATCGCAGGCAGGAAGTGCTGCGTGCGGCGGGCAATTTCGCCAATGTCTCCGAATACGAGAAGGCCCGGGCCGCGGGCGCCGATCTGGATCCCCTGCCCGCGCTGTTCGTCGTGCTCGACGAGTTCTCCGAATTGCTGTCCCAGCACCCCGATTTCGCCGAACTGTTCACCGGAATCGGGCGCCTGGGACGTTCGCTGCACATGCATCTGCTGCTGGCCTCGCAGCGCCTGGAGGAAGGGCGGCTCAAGGGGCTGGAAAGTCATCTCTCCTATCGGATCGGATTGAAGACTTTCTCCGCCAACGAATCCCGCCAGGTGCTCGGGGTGCCCGACGCGTACAGCCTGCCCGGCAACCCGGGCGGCGGCTATCTGAAATCCGATTCCGGGGAGATCGTGCGCTTCCAATCCGCCTATGTCTCCGGGCCGTACACCGGCGCCGGCGCGACCCGCGATCCCGGTGCGGCCACCCGATCCGGGGACATCGAGGTGACCGCGCGGCCTTTCACCGCCGCCCACGTGGATTTCCGTGCCGCCGACCGAATTCCGCCGCCCGGGCCGGCGGAGCCGGTGACGCCGCAGCCGCCCGCCGAGGAGATCTCCAACCTGCGCATGCTGGTCTCGCGGGTGCGCGGGCACGGTCGCCCGGCGCACGAGATATGGCTGCCGCCACTGGACGCGGCGCCGACGCTGGATGAACTGCTGCCGCGTTCGGTGCTCACCGGCGATTGGAACCGGACCGCGACCCTGCGCGCGCCCATCGGCCTGGTGGACCGGCCCTACGATCAGCGCCGTGATCCGCTGGTCGTCGACCTGTCCGGATCGCGGGGCAACGTCGCGGTGGTGGGCGGCCCGCAGTCGGGCAAGTCGACCGCACTGCGGACGCTGATCATGGCCATGTCGCTCACCCACACCGCCGAACAGACCCAGTTCTACTGCCTCGATTTCGGCGGCGGCACGCTGGTCGGGCTCGAGGGCCTGCCGCACGTGGGCGCGGTCGCCTCCCGGATGGAAGCGGACAAGGTTCGGCGCACGATCGCGGAAATGGTCGCCCTGGTGCGCCGGCGCGAGGCCCGATTCCGGCAGCTCGGCATCGAATCCATGGCCGAGTTCCGGCGACTGCGCGCGCCGGAGTCGCCCGGGGAGAACACCGCGCCCGACGGCGCCGCGGCCCGGGCGGCGGCCGGCGCGCAAGAGGATCCCTTCGGTGACGCCTTCCTGGTGATCGACGGGTACGGCACCTTCCGCCAGGAATTCGACGCGCTGGAACAGACCGTCATGAACCTTGCGGTGCAGGGCCTTTCGTACGGCATGCACGTGGTGATCTCACTGGCTCGCTGGCCGGAGGCGCGGCCCGCGCTCAAGGATCAGATCGGCACCCGGATCGAACTGCGCCTGGGCGACCCCATGGATTCCGATCTCGGGCGCAAGTTCGCGGCGCTGGTGCCCATGGGTCGTCCAGGTCGGGGCATGACCGCGGATCTGCTGCACATGCTCACCGCGCTGCCCCGCGTCGACGGCGAATCCGCGCCGGAGACACTGGGAACGGCTGTGGCACAGGCTGTTTTGGAGATATCCCAGCGTACGCCCGGTCGCGCCGCGCCCCGGGTGCGGATGCTGCCCGACCGGCTGCCGTACGCGGATCTGCTGCGCCTGGCGGAAGACTGGCCCGCCGCCGCGGACCCGGCGCACAAGAGCATGCGCTTTCCTCTCGGCATCGACGAGGCCGAATTGGCCCCGGTGTACCTGGATTTCGCGGCCGGTCCGCACTTCGTGGCCATCGGTGATTCCGAGAGCGGCAAGACCGCCCTGCTGCGGTCGATCGTGCGGTCCATCTGCGCCGCGAATACCCCCGATCAGGCCCGCGTCATCATGGGCGACTATCGGCGCACCATGCTCGGCACCGTGCCCGCGGGCTACCTCGCGGGCTACGGGTCCACCGCGCCGGAGTTCACCCGGCAGATGTCCGATCTGGCCGCCTACGTCAGCCAGCGGATGCCCGGACCCGACGTCACCCCGCAGCAGCTGCGCGACCGCTCCTGGTGGACCGGGCCCGAGCTGTACGTGGTGGTCGACGACTACGACCTCGTGGCCACCGCGACCGGCAATCCCCTGCACGCGCTTCTGGACCACCTCGCGCACGCCCGCGATCTGGGCTTCCACCTCATCATCGCCCGCCGGTCGGGCGGAGCGGGCCGGGCGATGTACGAGGCCACCCTCAACCGCCTCAAGGAGCTGAACTCCGCCGCCCTGATCATGAGCTGCAGCCGGGACGAGGGCGTCCTGTTCGGCAACACCCGCCCGTCCCTCATGCCCCCGGGCCGCGGCACCTATGTGACCCGGTCCGGCGAGGAGTTGATCCAGCTCGGCTGGCTGCCCGCGGACTGACGGCCCTGCTGGTCACAAACGCGGAACTCCCCCCGCCCGAAGTTCGCGGCCCGCCCGGTTCTGGACTGAGTGGAGCGGGGGAGCGAAGCGGAGGAGCGGAGGGAGGGAAGAACCGGGCCCAGAGGGCCGCGAACCCGCCCGGAGCGAAGCGGAGGGCAGATAGGCACAGCGGCCGCGAACCCGCCGGAGCGAAGCGGAGGCAGAAGATTCAGAAGAGCCCGGCCAGTGCGGTGTCCTTCGCCTGGAGTTCGGCGTTGCCCGTGCGGACCAGGGTGCCCGCGCCACTCAGGGTGGCGTTGAGCTGGCCGACGTGGGTGTTCCACATGCGCTGCATGTCGGCGAACGCCTCGTTGGCGTCACCCTTCCAGTGGTTGGTGACGAACTCCTCGACGGCGCGGTGGAACGCCTCGAGCTGGTCGCGAATGTTCTCCGCGCGGCGGATGACCGAGTTCGCGCCGTCGGCGACGCCCTCGAACTGCGCGGAGATGATCTGACCGTTGGATACGGCTGCCATGGTGGTGTCCTTTGCTGATGGGTCGAGTGGGAGAGCGGCGGCCTAGATCGGCGGTAGATCGAGGCTCGAGGTCTGGGCCTTGACCTGCGCCTCGTAATCGCGGTCGTGCTCTTCGTAGTTCGACCCGACCTTGATCAGGTTCTCGGTCGTGACCATCAGCTTGTCGTTGAGCTTGTCGGCCTGGAAGTAGTACCGCTCCATGAACGCGTTGAAGGCGTTCCGCGCGCCACCCTGCCAGTTCGAGCCCACGGTCATCGCGTCCTCGTCGCGCTTGAGGTCGGCGATGAGATGCATGAGCGTCTCGTGGGTCTGCTTGAACTCCCGGGCCTTGGCCTGAATGAGCTCATTACTGGCTTCGAATGCACCGGCCACGGTGCCTCCTCTCGATGACGGGCGGACGAGCTCTACATCTTGATTGGACGTAGGTCACTGCCCGACGGTTCCACCCCTGTTCAGCAATTCGCCAGCACCCTAACCGAGGAGGGCTGTAGCTGACCAGAGCCGATGGGTCAGGGGTGAGAAGCTCGACTCGAGAGGCTGCTCACAACACCGTTACCAGGAACTATTCGCCATGAGGGCGTACTGGGCCGCCGCTCGCTGGTGAACATCGGTGATCTGGTCGCTCTGAACGGCGGCCACGTACTGCCGGTAGGCAACCACGCAGCGGTAGCGCTTCAGCCCGCCGGTGGTGTCCTTCGGGGCCTCGCCGCACGTGGTGTCGGGAACGCCGGCGGGCGCCTCGGCGGGCCCGGTGTGGTTCGCCGACAGGACGGCCGCGCCGAACCTGATCGCGGCGTCCGCGTCGCGAGTGCGGAACATGGCCGTGGCGCCCTCGTAGGAGGCGCCGGACGCGGCGAAACGGTCGACTCCGTTCTCCTGCATCAGTTGGCGCCAATGCGCTTGGTCCGCCACCCTGTGCAGGTAGCCGCGCTGTTCGAAGACCGCCTGCTGACCGAAGTCGGGCATCCCGATGCCCTGGATGTTGAGGGTTTGGCGCATCAGCCCGTCCGGGTCGTACGGCTGCCGCAGCAGCGCCTCGGTATCGAGCGGACGCAGTGCGTCCAGCAGCGGGAGTTGAGCGTCCAGAACCTGCTCGGCGAGGGTGGTCAGCTGGTTCTCCTCGGGATCCTGCACACCGACGTACATGTTGACCACGTAGCTGCCGCGCGCGATGCTGACGCCCATACTCGCCACCCCGGGCCGCCAATGTGCCAGGGCAGTGGGATATTTCGCCAGCGATACCCGCTGATTGGCATCGGCGGCCACCGCGAAGTCGACCTCTTCCAATTCGGTCGCGGCCCGGGCCGCGGACGCCTCGTCCGGAAACTGCATGACGGTGATCGCGGTGAAGGGGCTGCCTTCGGGAGCCGCGCCCTTGATCGGCTCCTGCTCGCTGTGGCCCACCGCCACACCGAATTTCATGTTGTTGCGGGTGAGTACGGGCGCGGTGACATCGGCCAGCACCTTGGTGGCCTTGTCGGCGGTGAGGAACGGAACCAGCCCGGTGCCGTATTTGAACCGAGCGTTGATCTCGGGTCCGGTCACCACCTGGTTCGCGAGCCGCATCAGAGCCAGGTTCGAAGCCTTGGCCAGATCGGGGGTGTAGGTGTACCGCTCCTCCAGCGGTCCCGTCGCGTATTTGCCGACATCGAAAGCGCGCACATCTGTTTCGCCCGGTGTGGCCGAGCCCGCGACGGTGCAGCCCGCGAGCGCGAGCCCGGTCAGCGTCACAGCCGCGGCATGGCGAATACGTCGTGAAAGCATGAGAAATCCCCCGGCACCGTGTCAGTGAGCGTTGACCAGAATGGCGTACTGCGCGGCGACGCGCTGTTGCGCGTCCTTGAGCTGCAGCGCGGACACCTGCGCGGCGTAGCGGCCGTGCGAGACGAAGCAGTAGTACGGAATGTCGCCAGCGCCCGGGCCGGAGTACTTGCGGCACTGTGCGTTCGGCAGATTTTCCGGACTCTCCGCGCGTTTGAAGAGCCGGGTGGTCGAACTGAACTCGGTGACGATCTCGGCGGCGGCGTCGGCATCGCGGGCGCGGAAGAGGTAGCCGCCGTTCCAGGCCACCCGGTCCACGCCGGTGCGTTCGAGCAGTTCGGCGGAGTCGGCGCCCTGCACGACATGCCGTCCGCCGTGCGCGTCGAAGACCCCGGGCGTGCCGAGCTGCGCCGAATCCAGCGCCGTCGTGGCCAGCGTCCGGCCCAGGATCTGGTCGGGGTCGATCGTCAGATTCATGAGCTGATCCTTCGGCGTCGCCTGGAAAGCGTTCAGCGCCGGGGGAATCACCTCCAGGGCGCGTTCCACGCGGGTGGTGAGCTTGCCCAGGTCCCGGGTTTTCGCCTCCGCCATGAGGTTGTCCCACACGTAGGTGAAGATGACGAATTTGCCGGTGGCGTACCAGGATCGGATGACGCCCTTGGCCGGATTGCTGTCGGCGTGCACGATCGCGCCGGGGTACTTCGCCAGTTCTACGCGTTCGTTGCCGGCGGTGGACTCGAAGTCCAGGCGGCCCAGGGCCTGTGCGGCGGCACTCGCGGCGGCGTCGTCCTCGAACAGCATGACGAGGTTGTCGTATTCGTAGGAGAGCGCCGGATATTCGTCATCGGATTTTCCGCTGCTGACGAAGCCCACGACGAACCCGGGCGCGGCATCGTTCAGCGCGGCGGGCGCGGCGTTGGTGCGCGATTTGATGGCGCGCGAGGAGAAATCGATGAACGTCCGCACCACGACGCTCGCGGCCTGCGCCGGGACGGTGACCTCGGGAATGACCTCGGACGGCAGCGGCACCGTGTTCGCGAGTCGCATCGCCTCCACCGCCTTGGCCTGTTCGATGCTGGTCACCCTGTCGTAGGTGACCGGCTGGGTCGGCAGGCTGCCGACATCGAGCGTGGCCAGATCCACCTCTGGTTCGCTCGCCCCCGAACCGTCCCCGGACCCGCAGGCGGCGGTGCATCCGAGTGTCAACGCGATTGCGGCGGCCACGACGGACCGCCTGAACTTACGCACAATTCCCTCCCCGGTAATCGGGGGTCACCCTACTCGATGCCGCCGCGCAGTACCGGAATCAATCGGGCGAGCAGCAGTTCCTCGGTACGCGGTCCCCACTGCTGGAAGGCCGTGACGGCGGTGGGGTCCTCGAGGTCGATCACCCTGCCGCGCGCGCCGATGATCTCGGCCGGCGACACCACGGTGGTCTGCCCGCCGCGCACCTTCTGATTGCCGTGCAGCGCCAGGACATACGAGTCCGCGGGCGTGCGCAATTCGCTCGGATCCTCTGTCCGGGGCGAGATCTCGGCGTCGCGCGGGGCGTAGGCCGGGTTGTAGACGAAGCCGAGGCTTTCCAGGAAGCGGGCCTGCGGAGATCCGCCCAGGTAGACCCGGTCGCGATTCTCCTCGGCGGTGTATTGCGCGAAGTCGACGACGGTGATCGTCTTGCCGTGGAAGGCAGGGTTCTCCGCGCGGGCGGTCTCCAGGGGCGACGGGGTGGCGCTGGTGGCCGGCGCGGTCCCCGGACCGGAGTCACCCGCGCCGCCGATCGCGTAAACGCCGAACCCCGCGGCGGTTGCCACCGCGACCGCGGCCGCGCCCAGGCCGAGCCGCAGGCCGACACGACGTTCACGCGGTGCGGCGGCCGACCGGTGCGGATCGATGTCCGCGGCGGCTTGCCAGGGCGGATCGATGTCCGTGGCGGCGGGCGCGGCGGGTAACGATCCGTTGTGTCCCAACGCCTGTGGTCCCAACGCCTGCGGCCCCGTGTTCCCGGTGACGGTGGGATGCGTGTGCGTCGACGCGGCCGGATCGCCGGTTCCGACCCGATGCGGGCCGTCGAAACCCGGTGTGCCCGGCCCGGTGTGCCCGGCGGTGGTGTGTGCGGCGGTCTCGGCCGTGTGCGGGTCACCCGTTGCTGCCGCGGAAGTGGTTGCCGGTGCACCGTTTTCGCCCGGTCTGCGCGGGGGAGCGGTGTACCAGGGTGCGCTCGGCGACGTGATGTGGGAAGCGCGGTACCCGGGAATCAGCACCTCGGCGGCGGCCTCGGTGAACTCCCGGCAGGAGCCGTAGCGCGCGGCGGGGTTCTTGGCCAGCACCCGGGCGAACACCGCGTCGATCGCGGGCGGCAGTCCGGGACGCACCGCGGTGGCCCGGGGCGGCGGTTGATGCAGGTGCCCGAGCATGACCAGGGACGGTTGCGCCGCGGGATAGGGATTCTGGCCGGTCAGCAGCTTGTAGAACGAGCAGCCGAGGCTGTACACGTCCGAGCGCGGATCCAGCGGCAGGCCCGCCAGCTGTTCCGGCGGGGCATAGTCGATCGTCGCCACGAAACTGCCGGTCTTGGTGAGTTCGACGGTGTCGGCGGAGCTCTTGGCGACGCCGAAATCACCGAGCAGCGCCCGTTCCTCCTCGCCCTCGTGCTGGGCGAGCAGGAAATTCGCGGGTTTGACGTCGCGGTGCAGCAGGCCCGCGCGGTGCGCGTGGTCCAAGCCCCGGCCGACCTGCGACGTAATGGTCAGTGCGCGAAGGGGTGTCATCCCCGCCGGGTCGCGCCGCAGTTCGGCGGCGGCGTCGCTGCCCCGGACGTACTGCATGGCGATCCAGAGGTGGCCGTCCTCCTCGCCGCGATTGTGCACCGCGACGACGTTCGGATGATCCAGGCCCGCAACGACATCGGCCTCGCGCTGGAAGCGCCCGCGGAACTCCCGATCGTGTGAGAGCTCGCCGGAGAGCACCTTGAGCGCGTCCATGCGCGGCAGGCTCGGATGCCTGCCGAGGTAGACCGTGCCCATCCCGCCGGAGCCGAGCACCCTGACGATCCGGTACCCGCCGAGCAGGGCGCCGGCACGTAGCGTCATCGACTCGGCTCCTGGATCATCTCGCGGGCGGCACGGCGGGTGGTGCGCTGGCGAGCCTACCGATTACAGGCTGTTCGCGAGGAGCGCGTACTGCGCCGCGATCTTCTGCCGCACGTCCGGTTCGTCGTCGCTGCTGACCACGCCGACGTAGCGCTTGTAGGTCACGTAGCAGCGGTTCTTGTACTCGGTTTCGGTGTCGCCCTTGCTGTTCAGCTGTACGCACTTGGCGCCGGGGACGTCGTTGGGCGCGCCGATGCTGTCGTAGTGATCACTCTCGTCGGCGACCAGCGCATCCAGCAGCGCCGTCGCGCCGGCGTCGTCGCGGGTGCGGATGACCGACGCGGTGTCCACGGTGGCGATCCCGTCCGCACCGGACGCGTTCACCGCCTGCTGGATCTTGCCCTGGTCGTTGGCGCTGTGCACGATCTTGGTCCCGCCGTAGGCGGCGAAGGTGCGCGGTTCCGGTGTGCCGTCGCCCCGTTCGGCGACCACGGCCCGGGCCAGCAGGTCGTCCGGATCCACCTCGAGCTCACCGAGATTGGACTCGGGGGTGGGCGCGAACTTCGCCAGCGCCGGGACCTGGGCGTCGAAGGTCTTGCGGACCCAGTCCAGCAGGTCCTTCTCGTCGGCGGCGGGGCGCTGGATGAACAGCGAGATCACGAAATCCTTGTAGGGCAGGAACGCGCCGATCGTGGGTACGCCCGGCCGCCAGTGGATGAAGGCGTTCGGGTACTGGCTGAGCGTGAGCTTCTTGTTGAGATCGGGCGCGACACCGAAGTCGGCGTCCTCGAGCTCGCTCGCGGCGGTCTTGGCGGTGCGCTCGTCCCCGAAGCGCAGCACCATGTTGGTGATGGTGGTGGCGCCCGCCGGATCCGGCTTGCCCGGCTCGTCGACCTTGTCCGAGCCGCTGGCGGCGAAGGCGGTGATCAGCTTGTTGCGGTCCAGCACCGCGCGCGAGGGCGCCGCGAGGGCGACCTTGGTGGCGTCCTCGGTGCTCACCGTGGCCCGGCCGCCGCGACCGTAGGTCAGCGACGGGTCGATGGCGACCGTCGGCACCACGGCGTCGGCCATCCGGAAACCCTCGAGCAGCGCGCCCTGGCCGTCGGCGTCGCGCGGGTAGACGTACTTGTCGACCGGGTAGGAGCCGACCTCCAGGGTGCGGACATCGAGTTCGCCGGCGACCGGCGTGCCCTCGATGCTGCCGCAGGCGGTCAGCAACAGCGCGGTCAGTGACAGACAGGCGGCCAATAGTGGTGTGCGCGCTGTGCGAACCATGTCAGGTCCTCGTTCCTCCCGTACGGTGCCATCAAGGTAGCGGACGAACCCGGCGGCCGGTGGGCCGTCGCGCATCGTCGCGCTTCCTACCGCTCATCGTTCGACGGCGGCCCGGACGTAACGAAACCGGCCACGTAATCTGGTGCGTGTGCTGAACATCCCGTGCCGCGCGAACATCGGGGGCCGGTTCCATTGATGGATCGGCAGGTCGAGGTTGTCGCGGGCAATCACATCGTCGCCCGGGTGGCCGGTGCGGTCATCCTGGTCGCGCACCGTGAACAGGGCGCGCTCACCGCGCGTTCGCGGGCGTTCGCGGCCGCGACCGCGCTGTCGGATCTGGTGGCCGAGGCCACCCGCCTGGCCCCGGACGGGCCGGGCAGGCAGGTCGCGCGCCAGGCCACCCGCTGGCTGATGAAGGACGCCGAGCGCATCTCACCGGGTGAACCGATCGAGTTCGGCATCCTGTCCGCCGCCGAGACGGACGGGGTGGCGATCTTCCTGCACGGTTCGGTGACCGCCGTGCTGGCCGGTGAACAGCTCGAGTACTACCGCGGGAGCGACGCCGCCTTCACCGTGGACCGGGTCGCCGCGCATCCCGCGCGGGCCGCGGCGCTGCTCATCGACGCGGGCAAGCGCCGGGCGCCGGAGCTGCCCGAACGCGGAATCGGTTCGCTCATCGAGGGTGTGGCGGTCGCGGGGGGCGCGGTCGTCTGGTTCGAGGGTGCCCCGGTCACCTCCTGGCGGCCCGCCGACGGCGCGTGGGCCGTGGCGCCCGGCGCGGCTCGCGCGCGCGGCCCCGTCGTGCCGCCGCCGCCCACCGCCTCCTTCGACCCTGAACCGGAATCGACGCCGCGGGCGGCGGATTCGGCCGCGGACACCGATCTCGCGCCGACCCGCACCTCCAATCGCATTCCCACCGAATCCGATACCGAGCTGGGCGAACCGCCGGCCACCGCCGGATTCGAACCGAACACCGACGCGCTGCCCGCCACCGCGGGATTCGACCCGACCGCCGAATCACCCCGTGCGAGCGCGGGATTCGATCCCCATCGCGCGCCCACCGAGACCGGTGGCACCAACCCCGCGCCGAAACCCGATCCGGGACTGCAGCGCCGGCTGGAGGCGACGGCCAAGGCGGCCGCGCTGACCACGAAGGTGCTCGGATTCAAATGCGCGCGAGCGCATCCCAGCGATCCACGCGCCGCGTTCTGCTCGGTGTGCGGTATGCCGGTGGATCAGACGCAGCAGGTTTCCGAGGTGATCAGGCCGCCGCTGGGCATGCTGGTGCTCGACGACGGCATGACCTACATGCTGGCGGCCGACGCCGTCGCCGGGCGCGATCCGGAGTTCTCCGATGCCGCCCGCGGCGGCCTGGTGCCCTTGAAGATCGACGACAATTCCGGCGGCATGTCCCGTGCGCACGCGGAGATCCGGCTGGTGAACTGGGATGTCACGGTGCTGGATCGGGGCTCGACCAACGGCACGCGGGTGCGCCTGCCGGGGTACCGGGACTGGGTGCGGCTGCAGCCCGGCCAGCCCATGACGCTGATCCCCGGCGCGGAGATCATGCTGGGTAATCGCATGCTGCGCCTGGAACCGGTCGCGCCCCCGCCCTTCGGCTGAGCGGGGCTAGCTGTAGCGGGACGTGCAGGTGTTCTGGGTGCCCAGGACCCCGGCGCGGAAGGCGTCCACCCGGGAGAAGCCGCTGGGGACGGTGTTGCCGTCGGTGTCACTGGCGGCGAGACCGTCGGTGAGCAGCCCGGACACCGCCTCGTCGAGATCACCCGGCGACAGGCTGATGTCCCCGTCACCCTTGGATCTGTTGGGATCGGCCAGTTTTCCGGTGATCACCCCGGCCAGGCAGGCCGCGCGCAGTGCGGTCTTGGCGCCCTTGAGTTTCTGGCCCTCGTTCTGCTGCACCGCCAGCGCGTACCGCGAGATGAACACGACATACGCGGTGAAATCACCGGTCACCTTGACCGGAAGACCGTCCTGCTCATCGGTATTGGCCTGCCCGCGATCACGCAGCGCGGAGAGATCGGTGCCGATCGTGTTGGTGGCCGGGCAGTAGGTCACCGGCACCGTGTCCTTGCCGTTGCGGCACTTCAGGGTCGCGCCGTCGTAGGTGTACTCGGGCGCCTCGTCGATCGGCATGATCGCGGCCATGGCCTTGGTCAGCTCGTCGAGATTGCCGCGGTCCACCTCGGATTCGCCCATGGTGGAGTCGTTGCCGAAGGTCTGCGGCAGATTGCCGCGCCTGCGCTCGATCTCGTCGGTGTCGATCGCCTTGCATGCCTTGGGCCCATCGGTGAAACCGACCTGCACCGCGGTCACCCGCTCGAACGCCGAACCGTGCACGCTCTCGGGATCCTCGGGATTGTCATCGCGAATGGCGACGGTGGCGGCCAGCACGGCGTTGAGCCCGTCGGAGGTGTTGATGGTGAAATGCTTCGATTTGCCCTCGGCCACATGGCGAATGAACGCGCCCGCGAAGCAGTCCGCCTGCTGCTCCTTCACGATGGTCGGGGTCTTGCGGCTCACGATCTTGGCGATGCTCTGGATGGCGTGCCCGTATTCGTGGGCGATCACGGTGACCACCGACATCTTCCCGAAGGTCTCCTGCACCGCGGGCAGCAGCACGGTGCGATCCCAGCCGATGGTGTGGTCGAGACTGCAGTAGGCGGCGTTGACCAGCCGGTACGTGCTCTCCTCGCAGAACTGGACCTGTTGCGAGCGTGGGGCTTTCGCGCTCCAGGACACCAGGTTGGTGACCCGGACGAAATCGCCCTCGAAGTCCTTGCCGAACTCGCTGCTCCAATAGGACTCGAGGTCCTCGATCGCGTTCATGACGAGCCGGTCGATATCGCCGTCGTCGGTGTTCACCGCGCGCAGCGGATTGTCGGGCACCCCGCCGCGCGGTCCGCTGGGACCGCTGGTGGTGGGCAGTCCCGCGACCTTGAACGGATCGTCGTAGATCGAGACCGCCCGGCCGGGAACATTGCGGGTACACCCGCCGAGTACCACCGCGATACAGGTGAGCAGGATCAGCGTCACCGTCGCCCGGCGCATCCCCACGTCCACTCCCTCACGGTCCTGCCCTGTTCCGCCCCACCGGCCGAACGCCCGCGCACGCGCGGTAGGGCGATTCGAGCCCACCGCATATTATCCGGCACCCGGCCCGCGGCCCGGGCCAGCCGCCCGATCGGTCATCGGACCGGCGGTGATTCGACGCCGGCGCCGCCGCGCGCGAGGCAAACCGTGATCCGCCCTCGACCGCCTCGAGACTCATCTGGCTCCGGGCGAGGTAGCCGGTAGTATCCGGGCCATGTCTTCACCGGGGGCGCAGCAGATCACCGTGCGTCATGAAGGAACCGATCGGGTCTTCGACGCAAGTCAGCAGATCACCATGGGGCGGGCGCCCGAGGTCACACTGTTCGTGGACAGCCCGCTGGTTTCGCGAGTACACGCCACACTGTCCTGGCGGGGGAACGGGTGGGTGCTCGCCGACAACGGCAGTACCAATGGTGTTTTCGTCGACGCGCGCCGGATCGGCCAGCCGCTGACCATCGACCGGCCCGTGCAGGTGCGGCTCGGCGACGCGATCACCGGGCCGCTGCTGCACCTGGTACCGCAGGGCGCGCAGCCGCAGTACCGGCCGCCGGCGCCGCAGCGCCCGCCGACGCCCTCGCACGGCCAGCCGCAGCAGCGGCCGCCGCAGCAGCCGCAGTACCGACCGCCCGCACAGCACCGCCCGCCCACACCCGCGCATCCGCAGCAGCCGGTGCAGCGCCCGCCGCACTCGGCGCAGCAGCCCGTGCAGCGGCCGCCGACAGCGGGCAACCCGATGCCCTCGGCCGGAATGCCCTCCGCGCCGCTGCCTTTGCACCCGGACGCCCCGGCCAACATCAACATGACGGCCAAGGCGACCATCTCCGCGACCCCGCCGGTGCGCGCCCGCGCCGGCACCGGCCCGGCCGCGCGCGCCGATCGAATTCCCGCCAACGGCTTGCACATCGGTCGTACCAGCGACAACGAGATCGTCGTCAACGATCCGCTGGCCTCGCGCCGGCACGCCCGCCTGGTCTCCGATCGCGGCAATCTGGCCATCGAGGATCTGGGCTCGGCCAACGGCACCTTCGTCAACGGCCGCCGCGAACAGCGCACCGCGCTGCGCGAACGCGACATCGTCACCATCGGCAACATCGACTTCGTCGTCCAGGAGGGCACGCTCGTCCACCGGCAGCGGCCGGTCGCCGAGCAGGGCCTGCACGTGCACGGGGTCAGCTTCACCGTCGAGGGCAACAAGCAGCTGCTGGTCGACGTGAACCTGCAGGCCGGGCGCGGCACCCTGACCGCGCTCATCGGACCCTCGGGCGCGGGCAAGTCGACGCTGTCCAAACTCATCGCGGGCAACACCCAGCCCTCGGCCGGCGTGGTCACCTTCGAGGGCCGCGGCCTGCACGCCGAATACGAAGCGCTGCGCTCGCGCATCGGCATGGTGCCGCAGGACGACGTGCTGCACCGTCAGCTCACGGTCAAGCAGGCGCTGGGCTTCGCCGCCCAGCTGCGACTGCCCCCCGACACGACCAAGGCCGACCGCAAGCGCGTCATCGACGGTGTGCTGGACGAGCTTTCGCTCACCCAGCACGCGGACACCCGCGTCGATCGGCTCTCCGGCGGCCAGCGCAAGCGCGCCTCGGTCGCCATGGAATTGCTCACCGGCCCCTCGCTGCTGATCCTGGACGAGCCCACCTCGGGCCTGGACCCGGCGCTGGACCGTCAGGTCATGACCATGCTGCGCGAGCTGGCCGACGCCGGGCGCACCGTCATCGTGGTCACGCATTCGGTGGCCTGCCTGGACATGTGCGATCAGGTGCTGCTGCTGGCGCCCGGCGGCAAGACCGCGTTCGCCGGGCATCCCGGCAGCGTGCGCGATTTCCTCGGCACCAGCGACTGGGCCGAGATCTTCGCCCGCGTCGCCGAGGATCCCGATCGCGCCTTCGCCAATTACCGTTCCCGCCAAGCCTTCGCGCCCCCGCCGCCCGCGGTACAGCAGGGCCAGCGCGCCAAGCCGCCGAAATCGAGTTCCTTCAAACAGTTCTCGACGCTGTCGCGCAGGCAGATACGACTCATCTTCGCCGACCGCGGGTATCTCGCCTTCCTGCTGATACTTCCGTTCGTCCTGGGCGGGCTGTCCCTGGTGGTGCCGGGCAAGAACGGCTTCCAGAAGGGCGGCTTCACCCAGATGCCGGACGGGTCGTTCGTCAACACCGGCGGCAGTGAAGCGCAACAGCTCCTGGTGGTGCTCATCCTCGGCGCGTGCTTCATGGGCTCGACGCTGACCGTCCGCGATCTGGTGGGCGAGCGCGCCATCTACTACCGCGAGCGCGCGGTCGGCTTGGGCTCGGGCGCGTACCTGATGTCCAAGGTCGTGGTGTTCAGCCTCGCGGCGCTGCTGCAGGCCGCGGTCATGATGGGCATCGTGCTGGCGGGCAAGAAGCGGCCCGGACCGGGTGTGGTCATCTCGGCGGGCAGCGCCGAGCTGTACGTGGACATCGCGCTGACCGCGGTCACCTGTGTGGTGGTCGGTCTGCTGCTGTCCACTCTCGCCAAGTCCAACGAACAGGTGATGCCGCTGCTGGTCGTCACGATCATGTGCCAGCTGGTCATGGCCGGCGGCATGATCCCGGTGACGGGGCGCGTTGTGCTGGAACAGGTTTCGTGGCTCTTCCCGGCCCGCTGGGGCTACGCCTCAGGCGCGTCCACCATCAACATCCGCGACCTGTTCGCCAGTGCGCAGCCCGACGCGCTGTGGAAGCACGAACCGGGTATCTGGTACCTCGACGTGGCCATGCTGGTGGTGCTCACCATCGTGTTCTCGCTGCTCACCTGGTCTCGGCTGCGTTTGAAGAAGACGGCGGCGTGAGCACTGGGAGCGGGCAGCCGCGCGCTTCGCTGCGCGAGCAGGCACACTGATGGCTGTGACAGCTCGAGTAGGGGCAGTGCATCTCGGCTGGGACGTGGTCTCGGTGGCCGCCGGCGGCGGCAGCGCGGCGATCCGCCCGATCCAGGTCGAGGGCACCTACACCCCGCCCGCCTATCTGCTGGCGGACGCCTCCGGCCGCCTGCACACCGCCGGGGTCGACCGCCGCCCGGACGTCGGCATCGCCATCTCCGACGTCCGTGACATCCTGGGTCACCCGCAGATCGTGGTGGCCGGGGCGACCTGGCCCGCGGACCTGGTGTTCCGGGCGCGCCTGCACAATCCGCTGGCCGAGATCGTCAAACATCTCGGCGGCCCGGCCGACGTGATCGCGGTGCCGTTCCCCGACGAATGGCCCGACGCCAAGGTCGAGGAGTTCATGCGCCTGGTCGAGCAGCTCGGCGTCGTCGCCGAACCGCTGCCCGAATCGGTGGCCATGTCCGGTTACGTCCGCGCGCTCGGTCTGGTGCGCGCACCCGGGCGGGGTCCCGCGGTCGGGGCGACCGGCGTCTACTCCGACGGGCGGGAATGCCTGGTCGTGGCGGTGGACGGCGACGACGAACAGCCCACCGAATCGGTGAGCGTGCGCATCACCCCCGAGGCGCTGCATCAGGCCCGCGCCGCGGACAACGTGGTCATCGAGGTCATGGCGGCCGCGCGGGCGGTGGGGGCCGACACCTCGACCGTGCTGCTCGCGGGCAACGTGTGCTTCAACGACGCCATCCGGCTGGCGTTCCAGAATCATCTCGGCCACCGGTTCCAGGTGGCAGATCATCCGATGCACGCGCTGGTGCTCGGCGCGACGCATCTGCTGGTGAACGACACCGAGCTGGCCGAGGGGCTGGCGGAATCCGGTGCCGGGCAAGGGGACTCGGGCGCGGCCGCGGATCGGGCTCCGGTCGCTCCGGTCGCTCCGGCGGCGCAGGCCCCGGTGGCTCCGCCGGCGCAGCCCCCCGTGGCTCCGGCGGGACAGCCCCCGGTGGCTCCCGCACCGCAATCGTCGGGCTCGGCGGCTCCCGCCGCCCAGGCTCCCGCGGCCGCGCAGGCTCCCGCGGCCCAGGATGCTCCCGGCCGGCCCGCCGCGCCCGCGCAGGGCACACACGGCCCGGCCGGTGAGGGTGGACCCGGGCAGATGGCCCGCTCCGGCGGACAGCCGCGGCACGGCCGGCCCGCACCCGCGGGTCCGCCGTCCGGGCCGATCGGCAGGCAGCCCGCGGCCGCCGGTCCGGTCGAGCAGGGTCCGGCGCAGGGCGATGCCGCCGGTGTCGAGGAGACGCACCGCATCACCCCCGAGGAACTCGCGCAGACACCCATCGCCTCGCGCGGTGGCCTGCCGCCCGGGCTGGCGGGGGTCGGCGGACGCTTCACGCGGCCGCCGGGCACGCCCGCCGACGATCAGATGACCTCCGTCATGGGACGCGATCCGCAGCAGCCCGGAACGCCCGGCGCGTTCGGTCCCGCCCAGCAGGGCGGGCAACCGGGCGGCCAGGGCTATCCGGGCTACGGTGCGCAGGGCCAGCAGCCGGGGTATGCCGGTGGTACGCCGGGATATTCGGGTCCGCAGCAGGGTGCGCAGGGTTCCGGCGCGTACGGCGGCCAAGGCAGCTACGGCCAATCCGGTGGCGGGTACCCCCAGCAGGGCGGATACGGCCAGGGCGGCGCGGGATACGGCTCGCAGGGCGGGCAGTCCGGCGCCGAACAGGGCGGCTATCACCCCGATGCCGGCGGACGCGGGAGTTTTGCTGGGAGTTCCGGAAACGCTCCTGGTCAGGCCGGGTCGATGTACGGTGGGTCGATGCCGTCCAGTGGGTCGCGTCAGAATCCGCAGTCGTCGGAGGATGTTGCCGGGCAGTCGGATTCGGAGTCCGGCGCCGCGGGGGACCGCGCGCCGCGCAAGGGCAAGCTGTGGAAGAAGATGAAGGGCAACCTGTTCGGTACGCCCATCATCGTCGGCGCCGCGGCCCTCACGGTCCTGGGCGGCTATTCCGATTCCGCGCCACCGCAACTCGTGGCCTCCTGGGACGCGCCGCGCGCCCCCGGCCACGCGTGGGACCTGACCCGGCTGATGAACGACGCCTGCGCGCTCACCCCGTTCGCCGTGCCGCCGACGCCGGGCGTCACCGGCGTCGAGGTCCCCGAGCGCCCGCAGTGCCTGACCCAGGGCGTCGACACCCTGCGCTACACGATCCCGGGCCCGGTCCGGGGCAAGGACCCGGGCCCGCCGCTGCACATCTAGCGGTCGCTACCGCGACCAATCCACCGCAGGGCAGCGGGTGGGAGGAACACCTTGCTGTCCGTGGCCCGTCTCGTTCTGGACTGAGTGGAGCGGGGGAGCGAAGCGGAGGAGCGGAGGGAGGGAAGAACGAGACTTCGGGGGCCACGGACCCGCCCGGAGCGCAGCGGAGGGCCATAAGGTACTGTCCTTCGTTGGCGTGCGGTACAGCCGGGGTTACTCCTGGCCGTCGCACGAGTCCCGGGTCTCCACCAGCCGCCGGGATCGCTCGACCTCACGCCTGGCTGGCACCACATACGACAGACAGGGAACGACTGTGCCTACGTACAGCCCCAAGGCGGGTGACGTGACCCGTAAGTGGTACGTCATCGACGCCACTGACGTAGTGCTCGGCCGTCTTGCCGTGCAGGCCGCTGGCCTGCTGCGCGGCAAGAACAAGCCGACCTACGCGCCGAACGTCGACGGTGGCGATTTCGTCATCATCATCAACGCCGACAAGGTTGCCATCTCCGGCAACAAGCGTGAGAACAAGTTCATCCACACCCACTCCGGGTACCCGGGTGGTCTCACCTCGCGCTCGGTGGGCCAGGTCCTGGCCAGCCGTCCCGACCGTCTGGTCGAGAAGGCCGTCAAGGGCATGATCCCCAAGAACAAGCTGGGTAACGCCATCGGCGGCAAGCTCAAGGTCTACGCAGGCCCGACGCACCCGCACGCCGCTCAGCAGCCCATCCCGTTCGAGATCAAGCAGGTGGCCCAGTGACCGCTCCTGAGGAATTCGCCGACGACTACGTTGTCGAAGACACCACCGTCGAGGTCGTCGAGGAGGGTGACGGCTACGAGGCCGAGTACTCCGCCGAGGAGACCTTCGCCCCCATCGTGATCGACCGTCCGGTGCAGACCGTCGGCCGTCGCAAGGAGGCCGTGGTTCGCGTGCGCATGGTGCCGGGTACCGGCAACTTCGTGCTCAACGGCCGCACCATCGAGAACTACTTCCCGAACAAGGTGCACCAGCAGCTGGTCAAGTCGCCGCTGGTGACCGTCGAGCGCACCGAGTCGTTCGACATCTACGCCCGCCTCGTCGGCGGCGGCCCGTCCGGTCAGGCCGGCGCGCTGCGCCTGGCGATCGCGCGTGCGCTGATCGAGGTCACCCCGGAGGATCGTCCCGCCCTCAAGCGTGCCGGCTTCCTGACCCGTGACCCGCGTGCCACCGAGCGTAAGAAGTACGGCCTCAAGAAGGCCCGTAAGGCGCCTCAGTACTCGAAGCGCTGATATCACGCCGTACGGCAATACCGTGCCCGGTCTCTGCGGAGGCTGGGCACGGTACGGTTCGGGCGGCGTTTCGCGTGGCTGCGATGCGGTGCGACCGCATCGCGCCCACGCGCCCGGGAATGATCCCGAGAGCAGGCTCCCGGCAACGGTTTTCCAAATCGCTGCTACCCCCGCGGTCCGGTGTTATCCGATACGTTTCGTGTCGGGTATCCCGTTCGGCGGGTGGGTTCGGGTGCCTGCTTTTCTGTTTTCCACCGATCAGGGGTGAGGTATGGGACGTTTGTTCGGCACCGACGGTGTCCGCGGGCTCGCCAACGACTCGTTGAGTCCGGAACTGGCGCTGCGGGTCTCGGCCGCGGCGGCACAGGTTCTGAGCAGGGGTAAGAAGCGCGCGCTGGCAGTGGTCGGGCGCGATCCCCGCGCGAGCGGCGAGATGCTGGAGGCGGCGGTCATCGCCGGGCTCACCTCGGCGGGCGTGGACGTGCTCTCGGTCGGCGTGCTGCCGACCCCCGCCGTCGCGTATCTGACCGGGGTGTACGACGCCTGCCTCGGCGTCATGATCTCCGCCTCGCACAATCCCATGCCGGACAACGGCATCAAGATCTTCGCGGCGGGCGGGCACAAACTCGACGACGCCATCGAGGACCGCATCGAGGCGCTCATGGCCGACGGCGGCTTCGCCCGGCCCACCGGCGCGGGCATCGGGCGGGTGCTCGGCAAGCCGGGACAGCTCGAGGAGGGGCAGCCCGCCTACAGCCTCGAGGGCACGCACGAACGCTACGTGGAGCACCTGGTCGAGGCCACCGGGCGCGACCTGGGCGGGCTCACCGTGGTGGTGGACTGCGCGCACGGTGCGGCGTCCGAGGTCGGACCGGCCGCCCTGCGCGAAGCCGGTGCGACGGTCATCGCTATCAACGCCGAGCCCGACGGGCTCAACATCAACGACGCGTGCGGCTCCACGCATCTGGACAAGATCCAGGCCGCGGTGCGCGAGCACGGCGCGGACCTCGGCCTGGCCCTGGACGGCGACGCCGACCGCTGCCTGGCCGTGGACGCCACCGGCGCGGTGGTGGACGGCGACGCGATCATGGCGATCATCGCCCTGGCCATGCGCGATGCGGGTGAGCTGGCGCAGGACACGCTGGTGGCCACCGTGATGAGCAATCTCGGATTGCACATCGCCATGCGCGACGCCGGAATCGTCGTGCGCACCACCGCGGTCGGGGATCGCTACGTGCTCGAGGAACTGCGTCGCAGCGGGTACACCCTGGGCGGCGAGCAGTCCGGGCACGTCGTGCTGCCCGCGTTCGGCACCACCGGGGACGGGGTGCTGACCGGGCTCAAGCTCATGGCCCGCATGGCCGAAACCGGCCGCGCCCTGGCCGATCTCGCGTCCGTGGTGACCACCGTGCCGCAGGTGCTGGTGAACGTTCCGGTTTCGGACAAGGCCGCCGTCGCGGTCGCTCCCGAGGTGCTGGAGGCGGTCGCGGAAGGTGAACGTCAGCTGGGTGACACCGGGCGAATCCTGCTGCGGCCCAGCGGAACCGAGCAGCTGGTGCGGGTGATGGTCGAGGCGACCGATCCCGAGCACGCCAACCGGCTGGCCGGCGATCTGGCGAAGCTGGTCGCCGCGGTCTGATCGGAGCTCGATCGAGGCCCGCTGCCATTTTGGCAGCGGGCCTTTTCGATGCGCGGGGCGCTGGTGCGGGGCCGGATCACTGCCCTTCGGTGAGCCGGCCCGCGTCCAGGTGCCAGCGGCGGGTGGCGCGGACGTTGTCGAGCATGCGGCGGTCGTGGGTCACCAGCAGGACCGTACCGGTGAAGGATTCGACGGCCTGTTCGAGCTGCTCGATGGCGGCCAGGTCCAGGTGGTTGGTGGGCTCGTCCAGGACCAATAGGTTGACGCCGCGCGCCTGGAGCAGGGCCAGGGCGGCGCGTGTCCGTTCGCCCGGGGAGAGGGTGTCGTTGGGGCGCAGCACATGTGGGCCGCGCAGGCCGAACTTGGCCAGCAGGGTGCGAACCTCGGCCTCGGGCCAGTCGGGGATCAGGGCGCTGAAAGTGTCCGCGAGCGTGTCGTTTCCGCGAAAGAGGCCGCGGGCCTGATCCACCTCGCCGATCGCGACGCCGGAACCCAGTGCGGCCGTGCCGCTGTCGGGGTCGGTCTTACCCAGCAGCAGCGCGAGCAGGGTCGACTTGCCGGCACCGTTGGCTCCGGTGAGCACGATGCGATCGCCGTAGTCCACCTGCACCGTCACCGGGCCGAGCGTGAAATCGCCTCGGGTGACACTCGCGCCGTTCAGCGTCGCCACCACCGAACCGCTGCGCGGCGCGGCGGCGATGGACATGCGCAACTCCCACTCCTTGCGCGGCTCCTCCACGGCCTCGAGGCGTTCGATGCGCCGCATCGTCTGCTTCACCTTGGACGCCTGCTTCTCGGTGGCTTCCGCGCGCGCCTTGCGGCCCAGCTTGTCCGAATCCTGTTTGCTCTTGCGGCGGGCATTGCGGACGCCGTGCTCCATCCAATTGCGCTGCATGCCGGCGCGGGCTTCGAGTCCGGCCTTGGTGTCGGCGTATTCGTCGTACGCCTCGCGCACATGGCGGCGGGCGATCTCGCGCTCCTCCAGGTACGACTCGTAACCGCCGTCGTACTGGCCTACCTGCTGCTGCGCCAGATCCAGTTCGACGATGCGATTCACGGTGCGCGCCAAAAACTCTCGATCGTGACTGATGACCATGAGGGGCTCGCGGACGCCGGTCACGAACTGTTCCAGGCGGGCCAGGCCGTTCAGATCCAGATCGTTGGTGGGCTCGTCCAGCAGCAGAATGTCGAAGCGGGACAGCAGCACCGAGGCCAGACCGGCGCGGGCGGCCTGACCGCCGGAGAGCACGGTCATGGGGGTGTCCAGGCCGTGCGGGAGACTGTCGGTGAGCCCCAGTTCGGCGGCGACCTCCTCGGCGCGCTGTTCCAGATCCGCGCCGCCCAGGGCCAGCCAGCGTTCGAGCGCGGGGGAGAACTCGTCCTCGCCGCCCTCGGCCAGGCGTTCGGCGGCGGCGTCCATCGCCAGCTGCGCGGCGGCGACCTCGGTGCGGCGGCGCAGGAACTCCAGCACCGATTCGCCCTCGACGCGTTCGGGTTCCTGGGTGAGGTAGCCGACCGTGGCATCGGGTGGGCTGAGGGTGATCTCGCCCTCGGGGGCATCGCCCTCGGCGAGCATGCGCAACAGGGTGGACTTGCCCGCGCCGTTCACCCCGACCAGGCCGATCACATCCCCGGGCGCCAGCACGAGATCGAGGTCGGCGAACAGGGTGCGCTCGCCGTGTCCGGCGGCCAGGCCGCGCGCATGCAGAGTGGTGCTCACCTGCGAGATTCTGCCGTGCTCAGGGTTTCACCCTGACTTCGGCCCCGCCGAAGTTCAGGGTCGGAATCGGGTGCGGGACCGATGCGCGGGGTGGTCCGGAACCGGAGAGTGGAGGTATGACAACACCGATCACCACCCAGAAGCGTCTCACCCGTTCGAGCCGGGACAAGTGGATCGCCGGCGTCTGCGGCGGCCTCGCCGAGTACTTCGGCTGGAGCCCCGGCATCGTCCGACTGCTCTTCGTGCTGTCCTGCCTGCTGCCGGGACCGCAATTCATCCTGTACCTCGTGCTGTGGCTGGTTATTCCGAAGCGTTGATTCATCCACAGGTGGTGAGTTATCCACATTTGGTATGAAGGCAATGCGGGGAGGGCTCGCGGGTGACAGGATGAGATCCACGTCACAGTGGAGGAGTTCGCATGGTCACATCGGGTGATCTGTCCGGGGGTTTGGATCTGCCGAATCTCGACTCGCATTCCGAATTGGGCGCGCTCGGCGCCGTGGAGCTACAGCATCCGACCCAGGACATCGATGGAGACGGTCTGCTGGACACCGTGACCACCAACAGCGACCGCGCCATGCACGTGTGGACCGATATGGATCACGACGGGTATGTCGATCACGTCACCGTCGTGGACAGCGGCGGGGCGTACGCGGCCTGGGAATTTCACCATCATCCGGACGGGTCCACCGAATGGGTGCGCACCGACGCCGGGCGTCTCGGCGGGTGATCGGCGGCTGGGCGGGGATTCGCGTCCGGCTGAATCGAGTTGCCGCCGAGGCTGATCCGAACGGCCTCGGTGGTGGTTGGCGGGCGATGGTTCGGTCTGCCGGGTCAGGATTGTGAACCGGTCGGCTGCTGTCGGCTGAGAGATCGTGGCGGTGGGCCGGTTGCCGCACTCGTGTCGGAGACTCAGGGGGATCAGTGGGGGGATCGAACATGCCCGGATCCGGTGCGCTGCATGTGGATCTGGATGCGGTGCGGGCCGGGGTCACTGTCCTGCGGGACTGTGCGGATGTGCTCGCGCGACACTCTCGTGCGGTGGCCGAGAACGACTTCGGCACGCGGAACTCCGACGCGGGGCGCGACTACGCCGTCCAGGCGGCGGCCATCCACGCGGGATTCACGCGCATCGCGGCTTTCCTGCACCGGTGGAGCAGCGCCGCGGTGGCCACCGCCGACGTATTCGACCACGCCGCGGGCGAATACGCGCGCGTGGATCGGGAGCGAGTGGCGGCAGCGGGTGCGGTGCGGCCATGACCTTCGATCCCGCCGGGAAGTCGATCGACGAGATATTGGATTACGGCGCTGCCGGGCTGCGGTACTGGGAGCTCGTGATGCCGCGCTACGACGAGGCGTTCACGCCGCTGCCGAACAGTGCTTCGTCTACCTTGCGGGCGGCCTACGACGAGCAACGCGGTGCCGACTTGGCAGGGCTCGACGATGCTCGAAGCCGGCTGGTCGTGGCGCTGGCGGCGGCGGAGACACAGTGGTCCGCGCAGTGGGGGTTGGCGCACCAGCTGCCCGCGGACTGGCAGGGTGGGACGGGCGCTGCCGCTCAATCCATACTGGTCGCCCAATTGCGCCGTGCCCGAGAGGATCTCGACGCAGCGCAGTCTGCCGCCACCGCCCTCGGCGATCTACTCACCCCGCTGCGCCAGGCTGCAGCGGCCAAGGCGGAGGCGGCGCTCGCACTTCTGGAATCCGCGCCGGACGGAGCGCCACGAGTGGCTGTCGCGGGTAGAACGCCCGACGAGATCGCGACGCTGGACGCGAATGATCCCTGGCTCGCCACCACCTTCAAATCGGAGGTGGAGCACAACCTCGATGCCTTCACCCGAGCCTGTCGAACGGCGGATCACGCTTTCGAATCCCAGTACGCCACGGTGATATCCGCGCTCGACGGGATTGCCGACCTGCCTTATCCTCAGCCGGGCGGCCTCGAAAACGAACAGCCGTCGGGCTGCACCGATTCGGGGCAGTTCGGGCACGCGCCGGTTCCCGCGGGCACCGCTCGGGATGTGCCGACCGACGGCTGCTGCACTCCCGATGGCGCGCCGAACGCTGGTGGACAGCCGACATCACCCGAATCCATCGACCCGCGTTCAGGTTCCGGCTCCGCACCGAATACGAACCCGGACCAGCGGTCGATCCCGGCCGCGTATGCCGGACAGGATCCGGGCTCCACCACCGGCCTCCCGAACGACTGCGACCGATCATCCGGCGGTCCGTCCACGGCTCCGGCGACCACCTGCCCCGACTCCGGCAAGCCGAATCCGAGCCAGCCGCAATGCGTCCCATCCACTGCCCCTGCCACCTGCGACCACCCCTCGACCCGCACCACTCCGTCCACAACCCACCGCGACACCGAAGCCGATTCCCCTCAATCGCCCCCGGGATCCGCCACCGAGCCCGACCGGTCCTCGCCCGCCGAGCCACTCGCCGAAGCTGCCACCGCCTTCCTGACGACCCTCACCGGCTTCGCCGATTCCCTCTTCACCACCCTGATCCCCGAAACACTCTCCGCCCTCACGGATCTCCTGCCGACTTCTGGCGAATCCACCCCGGAATCCGCGAATCCGGATCCCAACCCGCTCACCCCCGCCGATGTCACTCCCGACCCCGCCGAGCCGTCGAAGGGCGCACCCAACCCGTCACTCCCGGAGCCTCCACCCGACTCCGCTGACTCCCAGCCCCCGGCGGCTGGCAATCAACCACCGGACGGCTCCGCCAACTCACCCGATTCTTGCGAAAACCCACCGCTCCAGCCCGAAAAGGCAGGTGCAACAGCCGATCCCGCCCACCCGGCCCCACCGCCCCCGATCGCCCCCGACGCCGAGTCTCCCGCCGCCCCGCCAATCGCTCGCGACGGCGACCCGGCCCAACGCCCCTGCCCGCCCGGGATAGACCAAGCCCCTCAACTCGACGGCAAGGCCCCACCCGAACCCCCGCCCACACCGCCCGGCAACCAATCCACCTGTGAGCCGAAGCCCTTGCCGCCGAACGAGCCCGCCCCCGACCCGAACCCGGTACCCGAGGTCCCCGCACCCCAGCCCGGTTGCGAAGCGGCCCCATTGCCCCCGAAGGCCGCCGCCCCGAACGACCCACCCGATTCCCCGCCCCAACCCAACCTGGATGTGCGCCCACTCGGTCCGGACGGCCAGCCGCCACCTGCGGCGTCCCCACCTACCGAAGCCGCACCTCCGCAGCCTCCCGAACGGCCCGGTGATGGTCCCCCAGGGTCCGAAATCCCGGACATAGGAACAGATATCCCCGACACGGTCCAGCCTTAGGCGGCGTCTCCTACCGGAGTAGAGATGTTTGCGTAGGGGTTTCCGGTGGGTCTGGCTGGGCGACTCGGCGGCGGTTGGCGTGGCCTACCGGGGGAAGGACGCAGTAATGATTGGGGTGAACCCCGCGGTGGTTGTCCTGACTCGGAAAGACGCTGACCGCGGTGTCATGTCCAGGATCTGTCGGACGGTCCGGCCGGGATCGACGAATCCACCCCGCCGGCAAGGCTGCCGAATGCAACTGTCGCGCGGGGTTACGATCCGAGCCCGACCCGACGTCCCCAGTTCCGCGCCCACCATGCCGCGAGCTCCCGCTCTGCCGAAACACGCTCTGCGCCTGTCGGGTTGGGCACTTCGTAGTCTGTCTCGGCCACCGCTCGCTGATCTTCACTCACGCCGCGAGTCGCCGGCCGCGAACCGGCCCTACTTGCGCAGTGCCTGAACCAACTGCAGGAGAGGGAGCTTCTGCGCCTCCGGGGCGGGCTCCTCCTCGGGAGCGTGGGGGTCCACCCAGGTCGTGTGGGGTACCAGAGCCTCGGGGTCGGCGAACGGCTTGTACTTCTTGTCGCCGAGGAGGGTGTAGTTCAGGTAGCCGGTCAGCAGAGCACGGGTCAGGCGCTCGGTCTTGGGCTCGTGCTTGCCCGCGCCGAGCGCCGAGAGGGCGCGGCGGCCCTCGACTATGCCGTTGTGTGTTGCCTTTTCGACCGTGCGCAGGATAGCCGGGCCCGCCCAGGCGGCGGCCAGGGGCAGGGCGTTGGAGTTCACCGCGTCGAGGTCGTCGGCGCCCGCCAGGATCAGGGCGGGGGCGTCGATGCCGGGGGCCAGGGCCTCGCCGGAGGGGGCGGTGGGCGAGGGGTACAGGGCGGCCACCGCGGCCACCTCGCGCTGGGAGGCGGCGATCACCGCCGCGCCCGCGCCCATGCCGTGCCCGGCCAAGGCCAGGCGATCGGGGTGCACGCTGATGTCGCCGTTACCCAGGCGGACCCCGGTGCAGATGTCCAGGGTGGTGATCAGATCGGTCGCCAGATTCAGGTGCGACGGAATCGGGCCGCGCTCGGTATCGGGCGCGGCCGCCACGAACCCCCACGACGCCAGATGCTCCAGGAGGCGACGGTAGTTCGAGGCGCCAGTCAGCCACCCGTGACCGAAGGCCACGGCGGGCAGATTCAGGCCCTTCGCGGGCGTGTACACCACGCCGGGCTGCCCGGCGATGCCGAGGTTTCCCCGCAGCACCTGATGGGAGCCGCGGGCGGTCAAAGTGCTCAGGAGCGATTTCACAGACGCCGACACGAGGTTGAACTTATAGGATCGCCGCTTCCTTGGGGCGTTTCGCCCGGTCCGCTGCGCATCCGGATTCGCCCGCCCCGCACACCTCGGTAGGCTGGTGACCCATGTGCGGAATCGTGGGGTACGTGGGGTATAGGGACGCCCTGGCCGTGGTGGTGGACGCGTTGCGCCGCATGGAGTATCGCGGCTACGACTCCGCGGGCGTGGCCATCGCCGACGGCGCGGGCGGGCTCGCCGTCGAACGAAAAGCGGGCCGCCTCGCCAATCTGGAAGCCGAACTCGGCGAGTCCGGTGTCGAGCGTTTCGCGGGCTCCACCGGAATGGGCCACACCCGCTGGGCCACCCACGGTGCGCCCACCGACCGCAACGCCCATCCGCACCGCGACCACACCGGGCGGGTCGCGGTGGTGCACAACGGCATCATCGAGAACTTCGCGCCGCTGCGCCGCGAGCTCGAGGAGGCCGGGGTCGAGCTCGGCAGCGACACCGACACCGAGGTCGCGGTCCACCTGGTCGCGCGCGCCTACGCCAAGGGCGAGACCGCCGGCGACTTCGTCGCCTCCGCGCTCGGGGTCGTGCGCCGCCTCGAAGGCGCGTTCACCCTGGTCTTCACGCACGCCGACCATCCGGACACCATCGTCGCCGCCCGCCGCTCCACCCCGCTGGTCGTCGGCGTGGGCCAGGGCGAGATGTTCATCGCCTCCGACGTCACCGCCTTCATCGAGCACACCCGCGAAGCCGTCGAACTCGGCCAGGACCAGGCCGTGGTCATCACCGCGAACACCTACGCCGTCACCGACTTCCACGGCTCGACCGAGGGCGTGCGCATCCGCCCATTCACCATCGACTGGGATCTGGCCGCCGCCGAGAAGGGCGGCCACGAGTACTTCATGCTCAAGGAGATCGAGGAGCAGCCCGCGGGCGTGGCCGACACGCTGATCGGGCACTTCGCCGACGGCAAGATCGTCCTCGACGAGCAGCGCCTGCACGATCAGGAACTGCGCGAGGTCGACAAGGTCTTCGTCGTCGCGTGCGGCAGCTCGTATCACGCCGGGCTGCTCGCCAAATACGCCATCGAGCACTGGACCCGGCTGCCCGTGGAAGTCGAGCTCGCCAGCGAATTCCGTTACCGCGACCCGGTTCTGGATCGCTCCACGCTCGTGGTGGCCATCTCCCAGTCCGGTGAAACCGCCGACACGCTCGAGGCCGTCCGGCACGCCAAGGAGCAGAAGGCGCGCGTGCTGGCCATCTGCAACACCAACGGCGCGCAGATCCCGCGCGAGGCCGACGCCGTGCTCTACACCCGCACCGGACCGGAGATCGGCGTCGCCTCCACCAAGGCGTTCCTCGCCCAGATCACCGCCAACTATCTGGTCGGCCTGGCCCTCGCGCAGGCGCGCGGCGTGAAGTACCCGGACGAGGTCGCGCGCGAATTCGCCGAACTCGAAGCCATGCCGAAACTCGTTTCCCGCGTGCTGGAATCGGGCGAACAGGTGCGTGCCATCGCCCGGCAGCTCGCCCACGTGCCCACGGTGCTGTTCCTGGGCAGGCACGTCGGCTACCCGGTGGCGCTCGAGGGCGCGCTCAAACTCAAGGAACTGGCGTACATGCACGCCGAGGGGTTCGCCGCGGGCGAGCTCAAGCACGGCCCCATCGCACTCATCGAAGAGGGCCTGCCGGTCATCGTGGTCATGCCCTCGCCCAAGGGCCGCGCGATCCTGCACTCCAAGCTGCTGAGCAACATCCGCGAGATCCAGGCGCGCGGCGCCCGCACCATCGTCATCGCCGAGGAAGGCGACGACACGGTGCGCCCGTTCGCCGACGATCTCATCGAAATCCCGGCCGCCCCAACGCTCTACCAGCCCCTGCTGGCGACGGTTCCGCTCCAGATCTTCGCCGCCGAGGTCGCCATGGCCCGCGGCTACGACGTGGACAAGCCCCGCAATCTCGCGAAGTCCGTCACCGTCGAATAGCTCCGCTGATCGCGTGCCGCCGGAGCTGTCCGGCGGCACGAGCGGGCGCCGCCCAGGTGGGGACCGTGCGGGGTGCGGGCCTACGCCTCGACGGTGACGGTGCCCTTCATGTCCGGGTGCAGCGGGCAGAGGTAGCGGTAGGTGCCCGGGCTGGTGAAGGTGTAGCTCCACTCGCCGGTGCGGATGATCGGGCTGTTGATGCCGAGCGCCACGTCGCCGATGCCCTGCACCGCGTGCGGGGCCTTGTCGGCGAACTTCCACAGCACGGTGTCGCCGGCCTTCACGGTGAGGTTGGCGGGGGAGAACTTCATGTCGTCGACCGTCACCGTCACGCTGGCGGCGGGGCGGGGGCCGGACGTGTCCGCCGCTCCGGAGGTGGAGGTCGCCGGGGTGGAGGTGGTCGGGGAATCGGACTTGTCCGAACCGCAGCCGCCCAGCGCCAACGCCCCGCTCAGCACGGTCACCAGGAACAGGGCACGCACGGGGGAGAAGCGGCGGATCGACATGCGGGCCAGAGTAAACGGTCGCGGGTCACCACTCGGCCTCGACCTCCGCTCTGCCCTCGCGGCCCGCTCGACGGCTCCCGCGCGGCCGAGGGGCTCGGCCGCGGGATCCTGCTCGATCGCGAGCCGGCCCGGCCGGGGAGCCTGCCCGGATCGCAGCCGAACACCCCCGGCGGATCGGGTTCGGTTCGGGCGGCCTGGGCGAGCCGGTACTTGACCCACGAACGTCCCGGCCGACACGTTCGGGATTGTGCTCGACCCCACGCGGCCGGGAGCCTGCTGGTCGGGAAGCCTGCCCCGTGCAGATCCGGAAGTGCCTGACCCACGGCGGGGTGTGAACCGACCTACCGCACCGTCGGGGCGTAGTCTGCTCACGTTCTGCACAGGCGGGGCGCGAGCCCCGCGAACCTGCTCTCGCGGGAGGCGACGCATGACCTCGAGCGACCGGCGCGGATACTTCACCGCCGCGGAGATCCGTGCGGCGGAAGCCGAGCTGTTCGGCCGGGTCCCGGACGGAATGCCCATGCGCCGTGCGGCTTTCGGGTTGGCGGAGGTCGTCGTGCGGGAACTGCGCGAGCGCACCGGGGGCGTGGCGGGGCGGTCGGTGACGCTGCTGGTCGGTTCCGGGGACAACGGCGGCGACGCGCTCTGGGCGGGATCGTTCCTGCGGCGGCGCGGGGTCGCGGTGGCTGCCGTGCTGCTCGCGCCCGAGCGCGCGCACGCGGCCGGCTTGGCCGCCCTGCGGCGGGCAGGCGGGCGAGTCGGCTCCGACCTGGGTACGCCGGACCTCGTCGTGGACGGGATCGTGGGAATCTCCGGGCGCGGTTCGTTGCGACCCGATGCCGCGAAACTGGTTGCCGAAGTGGATGTTCCGATCATCGCCGCAGACCTGCCGAGTGGCGTCGACCCGGACACGGGCGCCGTGGACGGTCCCGCCGTGCGGGCCGCGGTGACCGTCGCGTTCGGCGCGTACAAGCCGGTGCACGCGCTGGCGGCCCCGTACTGCGGCCGAATCGATCTGGTGCCCATCGGATTACGGCTGCCCGAGCCGAATCTCGCGGCGCTCGAACCGGTGTCGATCGGCGCGCACTGGCCGGTTCCCGGAGCGGCGGACGACAAGTACACCCAGGGCGTGACGGGCGTCTGCGCGGGCAGCGCCACCTATCCGGGCGCGGCCGTGCTGTGCACCGGCGGCGCGGTCGCCGCGACCTCGGGCATGGTCCGCTACGCCGGTACCGGGGCCGAGTCCGTGCTGGCGCACCTCCCGGAAGTCATTGCCGCGCCCTCCGTTTCAGCGACCGGCCGGGTCCAGTCCTGGGTGTTCGGCCCCGGCGCGGGCACCGATGCCGCGGCCGGGGAACGGCTCGCCGAGATCCTGGCCACCGACCTTCCGGTGGTGGTGGACGCCGACGGTCTCACCCTGCTGGCCGCGAACCCCGCCCTGGTCGCCGGCCGCGCCGCGCCGACGGTGCTGACCCCCCACGCCGGTGAGTTCGCCCGCCTGACCGGCGCCGAACCCGGACCCGACCGGGTGTCGGCGGTCCGCGAGCTCGCCGAATCCTGGCGGGTCACAGTCCTTCTCAAAGGCCGGGCCACGCTCGTCGCCGCGCCCGGACAGCCGGTGCTGGTCAACGAGGCGGGCGGATCCTGGGCCGCGACCGCCGGGGCGGGCGATGTCCTGTCCGGGGTCGTCGCCGCCCTGCTGGCCGCCGGGCGCGAACCCGCCTGGGCCGCCGCGGCGGGCGCCCGCGTCCACGCGCTGGCCGCCAACCTCGCCGCGCACGACACGTCCGGCGCCGGTGCGCCGGTCTCGGCTTCCCCGCTGCTCGCGCACATTCGCGCGGCCATCGCCACCCTGCGCGAACTCGCCGCCTGAGCCGGGCGGCGGCGAATCGCGCCGCGCGCCGGGCGCGGAGTTCCGCTCGGTCGGCAGGCCGCGAGCGAGATCGGCCCGCCTACCCGGCCGGGTGTGATCGGTGTCGCGGGGGCCGGGATGGCAGGATCTCGGGTGTGAACAAGCCCGACCCGCAGGTGGAGACCCTCGTCGATCTGAGCGCCATTGCCCACAATGTGCGAATTCTGGCCGAGCACGCGGGAGACGCGGCCGTCATGGTCGTGGTGAAGGCGGACGGATACAACCACGGGGCGGCGGAGGTGGCGCGGGCCGCGCTGGCGGCCGGGGCGCGCGAGCTCGGCGTGACCACCGTGGGGGAGGCGCTGCAACTGCGGGCGGCCGGGATCACCGCGCCGATTCTGTGCTGGCTCAACAACTCCGACGCCGACTTCGTGAGCGCGGTCGCCGCCGACATCGAGATCGCGACGCCGTCGGTCGCGCACCTGCGGGCCGTCGCCGCCGCCGCGCGCGAGGTCGGCAGGACCGCGATCGTCTCGCTCAAGGTCGATACCGGACTGAACCGCAACGGCGTCTCGCCCACCGAATACGTGGCGGTGCTCGAGCTGTTGCGGGAACTGGTGGCCGCGGGCACCGTGCGCTTCCGCGCCGTGTTCTCCCATCTCGCGCACGCCGATCAGCCGCATCACCCGACCATCGACATGCAGCGGGATCGATTCCTCGACTACATCGCCATCGCCAAGGAACACGGCCTGGAACCGGAACTGGTGCACCTGGCCAACTCCGCCGCGACCCTGACCCGCCCGGACCTGGCGTTCGACATGGTCCGGCCCGGCATCGCGGTGTACGGACTCTCGCCCATCCCGGAGATCTCGGACTTCGGGCTGCGCCCGGCCATGACCTTCCGGGCCCGCGTCGCCCTCGTGAAGCACGTCGCCGCAGGGGAAGGCGTGTCCTACGGGCACGAGTGGATCGCCGAACGCGAGACGACCGTCGCACTCATTCCCGCCGGATACGCCGACGGCGTGCCACGCACCCTCGGCGGCAAATTCGAGGTGTGGGTCGGCGGCGCGCGGCGGCCCAATGTCGGGCGCGTCTGCATGGATCAGCTGCTGGTGGACCTGGGCGACAACGCCTCCGGGGTCCGCGAGGGGGACACCGCGGTGCTGTTCGGCGGCGACGCCGGGGAGCCGCACGCGCAGGAGTGGGCCGACATCCTCGGCACCATTCACTACGAGGTGGTGTGCGCCCCGCGCGGACGCGTCGTGCGCCGGCACCTCGGCGGTGACCGGTGAGCGCGCGCGGCGGCCATCGCGAACTACCCACCGTGGAGGACACCGAAGCCCTCGGCCGCGAGCTCGCCACCCAGCTGCAAGCCGGTGACCTGGTGATCCTCGACGGCCCGCTCGGCGCGGGCAAGACCGCCCTCACCCGCGGCATCGCCGCCGGCCTCGGCGTCCAAGGCCGGGTCAGCTCACCGACTTTCATCATCGCCCGCCAGCACCGCGCCGCCGCCGACCCCGGCTCGATAGCCCTGGTCCACGTGGACGCCTACCGCCTCGGCGGCGACCTCGACGAGCTCGACGCCCTCGACCTCGACACCGACCTCAACGACGCCGTCGTGGTGGTCGAGTGGGGCCTCGGCGTGGTCGAGCACCTGGCCGACCGCCACCTCCGCGTCCTGCTCCGCCGCGAACCCGACTCCGACACCCGCACCGCCGACTGGGAATGGGTGTCATCGAACTGACCCCCGGCCCTCGTGTGCGATCAGGGTCACGCCGCACCGCCAAAAACATCTCGGGTACTCCCACCTGGCAGTTCGCGGCCCGTCTCGTTCTGGACTGAGTGGAGCGGGGGAGCGAAGCGGAGGAGCGGAGGGAGGGAAGAACGAGACTTCGGGGGCCGCGAACCCGCCGGAGCGCAGCGTAGGCCGACGGCACAGTATCGTGGGGGCAATCATGCTTGTATTGGCTGTCGACACCTCGACTCCTGCCGTTACGGCGGGACTGGTGGAACTGGAACCGGCGGACGGCGAGGCTTCCGCACCTCGAATCACCACGATCGCCTCCAGGGTGACCGTGGACGCACGCGCGCACAACGAGGTGCTGACCCCGCAGATCCTGGCCTGCCTGGCCGAATCCGGGCGGGCCAGAGCCGATATCGCGGCGGTCGTCGCGGGCGTGGGCCCGGGGCCGTTCACCGGGCTGCGGGTCGGCATGGCCACCGCGGCCGCGTTCGGTGACGCGCTGGGCGTGCCGGTGTTCGGGGTGTGCAGCCTCGACGCCATCGCCGCCGACACCGAAAGCTATCTGCGCGATCGCACGGAACCCGTCGAACTGCTGGTCGTCACCGACGCCCGCCGCCGCGAGGTGTACTGGGCGCGCTACGACACCACCGGCCGCATCGAGGGGCCGGAGGTGAGCAAGCCCGCCGATCTGGATCCGGGCACCGCGACCGTCATCGCGGGGTCGGCCTCGCACGTGGACTATTTCGATCTCCCGGTGCTGCCGGTGGAGACCCCGTCCCCGGCCGGGCTGGTGCGCTGCGCCGCCGCCGATCTGCTCGCCGGCGTCACGCCCGAACCGCTGGTGCCGCTGTACCTGCGCCGGCCCGACGCGGTCGAGAAGAGCTACGCGCAGGTGGGCCGATGACCATCCGCATCGGACCGATGCGGCCGAGCGACGCCGCGCGCTGCGCCCAGCTCGAGACCGTGCTCTTCCCCGAGGACGATCCCTGGCACGAGGTGTCGTTCCTGTCGGAACTGGCCGGACCGCACAACCGCTACATCACCGCCCGCGATGCCGACAACCGCATGGTCGGCTACGCCGGCATCGCCCTGCTCGGCACCCCCGAACATCCCGAGGCCGAAATCCACACCATCGGCGTGGATCCGCGCGTGCATCGCGGCGGCATCGGCACCCAGCTGCTCCACGCACTGCTCGCCGAGGCCGGCCGGCGCGGCGGGCCGGTGTTCCTGGAGGTGCGCACCGACAACGCGCCCGCCATCGCGCTGTACGAGAAGCACGGCTTCCACATCATCGGCCTGCGCAAGAACTACTACCAGCCCAGCGGCGCGGACGCGTACACCATGCGCCGCCCCGCCCTGGCCGGATTCCCGCAGGGCGCCGCGGCTTTCGCGGCGGAGAAGACCGGCGCGGCCGAGGCGCTCCCGCACGACACCGAGGTCACGTCATGATCGTCATGGGTATCGAGAGCTCCTGCGACGAGACCGGGGTCGGCATCGTCCGGCACCTGCCGGACGGATCCTGCGAACTGCTCGCCGACGAGGTCGCCTCCAGCGTGGATCAGCACGCGCGCTTCGGCGGCGTGGTGCCCGAGATCGCCTCGCGCGCCCACCTGGAATCCATCGTCCCGGCCATGCGCCGGGCGCTCGCGGCGGCCGATATCGAACGGCCCGACGCGCTGGCCGTCACCATCGGGCCCGGACTCGCCGGCGCCCTGCTGGTCGGGGTCGCGGCGGCGAAAGCCTATGCGGCGGCCTGGGATATCCCGTTCTACGCGCTCAACCACCTCGGCGGGCACGTCGCGGTGGACACCCTCGAACACGGGCCCATGCCGCCCGCGGTCGCGCTGCTGGTGTCCGGCGGCCATACCCACCTGCTGCAGGTCACCGACCTCGGGCAGCCGATCGTCGAACTCGGCAGCACCATCGACGACGCCGCCGGTGAGGCGTTCGACAAGGTGGCCCGGCTGCTCGGACTCGGCTACCCCGGCGGCCCCGTGCTCGACGCCATTGCCGCCGAGGGTGATCCGGCGGCCATCGCGTTCCCGCGCGGCATGACGGGTCCGCGCGACGCGCGCTACGACTTCTCGTTCTCCGGGCTCAAGACCGCCGTGGCCCGCTACGTCGAGGCCGCGCAGCGCGAGGGCCGCGAGGTGCCGATCCCGGACATCGCCGCGTCGTTCCAGGAGGCGGTGGCGGACGTGCTGACGATGAAGGCCGTGCGCGCGGCCGAGGACGTCGGCGTCGACACGATCGTGCTCGGCGGCGGCGCGACCGCGAACTCCCGCATCCGCTCCATGGCCCAGGAACGGTGCGCCGCCGCCGGTCTCACGCTGCGCGTCCCGAAGCCGCGCCTGTGCACCGACAACGGCGTCATGATCGCCACCCTCGGCGCGCATGTGATCGCGGGCGGCGCCCAGCCCTCCGAGCTGACCGTGGCCACCGATCCGGGCCTGCCGGTCTCCACCAGCCAGCTCTGACGCCGGGCCCGCGCCCGTCCGCCGCTACCCCCGGTCCGCACACGCGGGCGTCGCGATGTGCGCGACCGACAGCACAGCGCAGACGATCCCGCCGTCGTGCTCCCCGGCCCCCTCGACCGCCGGCGCGGTCGACAACACCGACAACGCCAATCCCACCGCAGCCACGCACCCGGCCGCGACGTCCCTGATCCGCATAGAGCCACCTCACTCCTCGGGAAGATTCCCGCCCGCGACGCTAACGACGTAAGCGGCGCGCCCCCAGCCGGAACTTCCCCCGCCCCGGAAACCGTGGGCCGGTGCGGGAGTGGTGGATCGGCGAGTTGCCGTGTTCAGGCCCGGTCACCGGGTTGAAGGCGTGGCCCGAGTCGGGAGCTCGTTCGGTAGGGAATCGTCGGCCGGGGCGCTGCGGTAGCGCGGCGGATCGTGTTGTCCGCGTGCCGTATCGGGCGGGGCGACACGGACCTGGGTGAGAGGGCCTGGTCCGGGGTGTGCGACTTCGGTTCGGCGAGTCGGGGATTGGCGCGCGGGAGGTCGGCGTGTGGGGGTAACGGGTGGGGAGTGGCGGGGGATGGGCTGGATATGAAGAGCGTGGTGGGGGACGCGAGACGGCCTGCGCGGGCGGGTTCGAGGGTGCTCGACCGGAGGGGGCGTCGGGAGAGTCGGCGGCACTCGCGTGGGGCCGAAGGACTTTCGACGGTGAGCCGCGACCGGGGGTGGGGGCGCGGGGAGATCGGTCAGTTGGTGGGACGGACCGACGTCGTGGTCGAACCGGCGCCGGAACCGGAGTCGCGGCGCGGGGTCGTGGTGGCGGGGGCGCTCGGGTCGGCGGAGTCGCTGGGCGGGGTGGTGCCCAGGAGGGGGCCGAGCAGGCGCGGCAGGTCGGAGGGGAACGGGATCTGCGGCAGACCGGGATCCGGGCGCAGGGGCGGCTGCTGGATGGTGGTGACCGTGGTGCTCGGGCCGGCCGTGGTGGCGCCCGCGGGGCCGGTGGTGGTGACCGGCGGCGGGGTGGTGCGGCGGGCGGTCTCGCGGTTCGGGACCGTGGTGGTGCTGAGGTCGGGGCCCACGCCCGCGCCGGTGCTCGGCACGGTGGACGAAACCGGCTGCTGCACACCGGTGGTGGGGGAGTAGTTGGTGCCCTGCGGTTCGGGGACCAACTCCTTCACGCCGTATCCGATGATCAGCCCGACCACCACGATGGCGCCGGCGAGCGTGCCCGCGAGCTTGGTGAAGGTGCCGATCGGCGCGTCGGCGCCGCGGCTGATGACCGGGAAGGCGGTGGGTGCGGCCGAATCCGCGGTGAGCGCCGCGCCTTTGGCAATGGCCGATTCCGGCTCGGGCACGGTGAACACCGGAACATCGAGCTGCCGTTCGAGATTGGCCACCACGGCGGGGGTGTTCGCGCCGCCGCCGATGACCGCGACCGCCTCCGGGAATTTCGGGGCGCGGGCGAAAACCCCGCGGGCGAAGCCCGAGAGCTCGCGTAGTAGGTCGGCGACCAGCTCGTCGAAATCCACCCGGGTGAGCTTGAGCGGCTGCCCGGCCACGTGGTCGATGGTGACCGCGGGCGCGATGGACAGATGCTCCTTGGCCGCGCGACTGCGGTTGAGCAGCATGCCGCGATTGGGCCGCGTGCCGCGGCGCGCCAGGTGGCAGTCCATCAGGTGCTGCAGGATCAATTCGTCGACCGCGTTGCCGCTGACCGCGGCGGTGCGCTCGGACCGGAGCACGGTGTCGTCGGCGTGGTCGGCCACGGTGACGGTGGATCCGGAGGCGCCCATGTCGAGCACCGCGACGGTTTCGTATCTGTCCAGCAAACCGGTGTGGCGCAGGAAGGCCAGGGCCGCCGTGGTTTCCGGGATCAGTCGCACCTCGCGACGTTGCCGGCCGATAGCTGACCGGATGATCTGGGCCTGTTCCCGGTCTCGATACGCCACCGCGATGTCGCCGGGTGCGCCGGACTCCGAATCCTGCTGTGCCGAGCGCGGTCCGGGATGCGCGCCGACCGGATGCACTGTCTCGCGCGGAATCTGGGTGGTCATCAGCTCGATGGAGGAGGCGACCAGGTCACCCAGGTCCGAATGTGCCGTGTCGGCGGTGACCATCCGGTAGTCGAAGTTCTGGGCGCCGTTGGGTGCGGTGGTGACCGTGGCCGAGCACACCACTTCGCTCCCCGCGGAGATGCCGAGGGATGTTCGCATGTTCACCTCCCTTCGAGCGGATGGTCCGGGTGTAGACGACCATCTCGAACGGACTCTGGGACCGCCCCGTGGATGACGGGTGATCCCGAGCTACGGATCCGGCCGGGCCCCCGTCCGATGGGGCTTCGGGACCAGCCAGCGATCACTTGCGGTAAGGCTCTCGTCTCAGCGCTGTGCGGAAACTCCCGCGCAGTGGGGTTCAGCAACTGTGGGATGAAGCAACTGTGTAACTGTTCGGCGGCGGCGTGACGGGGGTGATCGAGGGTCGACAGCCCTGCCGCGCGGCCGTCGTCAATGGTGTCACAATCCGTTATCCGAACGTTACAGATTTTCGTTTTTCTTTGGAAGCCCTCAGATTTTCCGGCCGTTCGCTCCGGCGAGTCGGGGTTATCCGTCTCAGCTGCGGATAACCCTGCCTTGAGCGCTGGCACTCACGTGTATAGAGTGCTAGTTGGCTCCCGGTCAGTGCTCCCGGACGCCAGTTTCTGACTACTGGGCAGTGGTCCCGGCTCCCGCGACGACGGGGCTTGTGCGCAGGGTCAGAGCCAAAGACCGAAACCGTGAGTCCGGGGAACCGCCCCGGGCGCGAAGACCCCTGAAAAGTGGAGGGCTCAACGTGGCGAGCGTGAACATCAAGCCGCTCGAGGACAAGATCCTCGTCCAGGCCAACGAGGCCGAGACGACGACCGCCTCCGGCCTGGTCATCCCCGACACGGCGAAGGAGAAGCCCCAGGAGGGCACCGTCATCGCCGTGGGTCCCGGCCGCTGGGACGACGAAGGCGAGAAGCGCATCCCGCTGGACGTCAAGGAAGGCGACGTCGTCATCTACAGCAAGTACGGCGGCACCGAGATCAAGTACGGCGGCGGCGAATACCTGATCCTGTCGGCGCGCGACCTGCTGGCCGTCGTCACCAAGTAGGAACGACCGAACTCGGACCCGCGAATTCGGCCCCGCCCCCCAAATTGGGTGGGTGGGCGCGCCGATTCGAAACACCCGAAAAGGGTGAACGGGGCACCACCGCCCCGTTCGGGTCACCGAGATTTCCGCCCCGGTGCCGTCGCTGTCCACAGCTCCGGCCCCGGGGCGGTTCGCGTTCTACCCCAACTCACTTCAGGAGCAGGTACACATGCCAAAGCAGATCGAATTCGACGAGAAGGCTCGTCGCGCGATGGAGCGCGGCGTCGACAAGCTCGCCGACGCCGTGAAGGTCACCCTGGGCCCGCGCGGCCGGCACGTGGTGCTGGCCAAGGCTTTCGGCGGCCCGACCGTCACCAATGACGGCGTGACCATCGCCCGCGACATCGATCTCGAGGATCCGTTCGAGAACCTGGGCGCGCAGCTGGTCAAGAGCGTCGCCACCAAGACCAACGACGTCGCGGGCGACGGCACCACCACCGCCACCGTCCTGGCGCAGGCGCTCATCAAGGGCGGCCTGAAGAACATCGCCGCGGGCGCCAACCCGATGACCCTGGGCAAGGGCATGGGCAAGGCCGCCGACGCGATCACCGCCGCCCTGCAGGCCGCGGCCACCCCGGTCGACGGCGAGAAGGCCATCGCCCAGGTCGCCACCGTGTCCTCGCGCGACGAGGAGATCGGCGAGCTGGTCGGCAAGGCGCTCACCACCGTCGGCAAGGACGGCGTGGTCACCATCGAGGAGTCCTCCTCGACCCAGACCGAGCTGGCCATCACCGAGGGCGTGCAGTTCGACAAGGGCTACCAGTCCCCGTACTTCGTCACCGACCCGGAGACGCAGCAGGCCGTTCTCGAGGACGCCTGGATCTTGCTGAACCGCGAGAAGATCAGCTCGCTGCCCGACCTGCTCCCGCTGCTGGAGAAGATCGCGGAGTCCGGCAAGCCGGTCGTTCTCATCGCCGAGGACATTGAGGGCGAGGCGCTGTCCACCCTGGTGGTCAACGCGATCCGCAAGACCCTCAAGGCCGTTGCCGTGAAGGCCCCGTTCTTCGGTGACCGCCGCAAGGCGTTCCTGGACGACCTGGCCATCGTCACCGGCGGCACCGTGATCAACCCGGACCTGGGCATCACGCTGCGCGAGGCCGGCCTGGACGTGCTGGGCAAGGCCCGTCGCGTGGTGGTCACCAAGGACGAGACCACCATCGTCGAGGGCGCCGGCACCCAGGAGGAGATCAACGCGCGGGTTTCCCAGCTGCGCAAGGAGATCGAGAACACCGACTCCGACTGGGACCGCGAGAAGCTCGAGGAGCGCCTGGCCAAGCTGGCCGGCGGCGTCGCCGTCATCAAGGTCGGCGCGGCCACCGAGACCGAGCTCAAGGAGCGCAAGTACCGCGTCGAGGACGCGGTCGCTTCCGCCAAGGCCGCGGTCGCCGAGGGCATCGTCCCCGGCGGCGGCACCGCGCTGGTGCAGGCCGCCGCGACCCTGGGCGCGCTGAAGGACTCGCTCTCGGGTGACGAGGCGGTCGGCGTCGAGGTCGTGCGCCAGGCGCTGCTGGCCCCGCTGTACTGGATCGCCACCAACGCGGGCGTCGACGGCGCGGTCGTGGTCGCCAAGGTCACCGAGGGCAAGGACGGCTTCAACGCCGCCACCCTGGCCTACGGCGATCTGGTCGCCGACGGCGTCATCGACCCGGTCAAGGTGACCCGTTCCGCGGTCGAGAACGCCATCTCGGTGGCGCGCATGGTGCTCACCACCGAGAGCGCCATCGTGGAGAAGCCGGCCGAGGAGCCGGCCGACGCGCACCACGGCCACTCGCACTGAGTGTGAGGACCGCTCGGCGCTCGTGAGTCGCTGAACGACGAAGCCCCCGGACAGGAGACCTGTCCGGGGGCTTCGTCGTGTTCGGGGGCGGGTTCGCGGTCGATCTGTCCGGAGCGGGCGTCGGGCTCCGCCGGGCCTGTCGGGCCGCCGCCGTACTCGGCCCGGGGTGCGGGCTGTCGCGGATTGCGGTCAGGGCCACTTGACGCCGAGGGGGAGCGAAGGGCCCTGGAAACCGTTGTGCGCGCGAGTGATCCCCGCGGGTGGGAGCGGCGTCCGCGTCCCGTGCACGGGGCCGGAGCCCGGTCGCACAGAAGGGACTGGGCGGATGCCCTGATCGGCGGATAAGCGAAAGCGGCTCAGTCGTGAACGGCTGGGCTGCGCCCGTTTCCGGAATGGAGCGTGGAGCGGTCGTGATGGAACTCTGTGGCCGGCGCCTGGTCTGCTGCTACTGCGGCGAGAACGCGGTCGCGCAGGGCGGGCGGCGGTGGTGTGGCCACCGTGCTCGCGTACGCGGCGAGGGCGTCTCGGGTGTGCTGCACTTCCTGGGTGAAGCTCGCGCGCAGTACCGGATCGTCGGTATCCAATAGTTCCCGCACCGCGCGCTGATCTTCGTCGCCGATCGATCCCAGCGCGACAGTGTGCGCGAGATCGATCTGGCTTTCGTTCATCTCACGTCACTCCCAAACTTTTCTTGAGTCGTGTCAGTCCGTCCCGTATACGGGACTTAACGGTAGGTAACCCTACTCCGAGGTATGCCGCTACCTCCGCATATGTGCGTCCGCCGAAGTAGGCGAGTGAGATCGCCTCACGCTGCGTCTCGGTGAGGGTCGCCAGACCCTGCAGGACCGCCTGCTGTTCGAGCCGCCGGCCGACCTCTTCGGTGACTTCGTCGAACTCGTTACCGAGAGTGCTGGTGCCATAGGCGACTTCGCGCAGGGCGTGGGCTTGTTCGGCACGTACCCGATCGACCGCGCGCCGGTGGGCGAGGGTCATGAGCCAGGTGACAGCGGACCCCTTCGCCGGATCGAAATTGGCTGCGGTGCGCCATATCTGGAGGTAGACCTCCTGGGTGGTCTCCTCCGCATAGCCCGGATCGTGTAGCACCCGTAGAACCAGCCCGAAGACTCGCGCGCTCGTGCGGTCGTAGAGCTCGGCGAATGCCGGCTCGTCGGACTGCCCGCAGCGCTGGAGAAGTGCGGCTAGTTCGAGGCTTTCGGCTGCGCGTGCCGTCATCGCAGAGTCCGTCGGTGTCTCCACCTTCTCGTTCCCCGAACTCTGGAACGAGTCGCCCTCTGCGGCCGGCGGCCGCGCTGTCACAACGCTCCGTTCTGTGTCATCGGCCACGAGGGTAGCGTGCCGCTATGACCTCCTTTCGCGTGGGGGTATCGGCAAAACGATTGTCGTACAGCGGTTTTCCGTTTTGTCCCGACTTGTCCAAACCGGTCAGAAAAGAAGACACGCCGTGACACGCCGGAGCTCCGGAGAAACGCCGTAGCTCTGCCGTCGGCAACCGATTTTGCGCTCCGCAGTGGCCGGTTGTTTGCTAGACATTCGGCGCGCCGTGCCGCGCGGATGGGAAACTTTCTGAACTCACACCGGCTGTGGTCAGCAACAACGCAGCCACTCGCCCCGCTCGTATCGCTGATACACAGGAGTCACACACGTGCTCCCGGGCGATCTTCCCGGAGTGTCAGGCGACCGCCCGGCGGCGGTTGCGGCGCGCGTGCATCTCGCGCTCGGTCTCGGACATCCCGCCCCAGATTCCATAGGGCTCGCTGACCTTCAGGGCGTGCGAACGGCACTGCAGCAGGACGGGGCAGGCGCGGCAGACTTCCTTGGCGCGCATCTCGCGCTGGGCACGTGCCCGGCCGCGCTCGCCATCCGGATGGAAGAACACCGAAGAGTCCTGTCCGCGGCAGGACCCGCGCATCTGCCAATCCCAGACATCGGCGTTCGGACCAGGGAGGTGGGTCGGCATCGGCATGGTGAACTCCTCTTGGTGCGAGCTCGTCGGCATTGTCGAGCAGTGCTGGTGGCAAACGGTGAGCCGCATCGCCGGCTCCCGGCGATCACGCTCCGCCGGTGCCGCAATTTCACACGGCGCCGACGGCGGCGATGTCGTACGTTAGGTCGGACAATGAATTCCAGTCAATAGACAGTTCCACGCTGATCCAAATACCTGCGCATTAGAGAATTAACATCGTTGCTATTTACAAGTGGGGCCGACTGCGGTGATACTGATCGGTTGGCCAGGAGGGTGCGGGCTCTCTGATAGCCCATCCGACTTGTTAAAAGCACTGGTGGAGACCGGTTTTCGGGCGCGAATGGGATCAATGCCAGCTATGCGGGAGTGGTGATCAGCGTGATCTCAGCCATTGCGTCGCTCGCCGTGAGTGCGGTAGAGATGGCCACCTCGAGGCCGTCAGGTTAATAGCGCGAAACGGCGTACGAATTTCTTGTGCGCGTGCTAGGCGATAGCGAGCGCAGATTTACGGAGTGGAAACACAAAGGCGCCTTCGAATGCTGCGAGGTAGCTGAACTTCTGTGCTATGTCGGGGCAAGCCCGGCCGACGGCACTGGTTACAGTGCGGCGGTGCCTGTGCTCGAAATGAACTCGCTCCCGGCCGCCGTCGCGTTCGGCGCCGACCCGGGTCGCGCTGCTGCCGGATTGCCGTCCGCCGGCGGTGCCACCGAAAGTTGGCTGCGCGCGGTCGCACTCGGCGGGGTCGGGCACTACGCCGCGGCCAGAACCGAGCTGCGCCGCGCCGCGCGCGGCACCGCGGATCCGGTGCTGCGCTCGCTCGCGCACAGCACCGAGGGCTCACTGCTGCGCCAGCTCGGCTGGCACGCCCGCGCCGCCGTCGCGGACGGGCGGGCCGCGGCCCTGGTGCTGCCCGCCGCCCCCGCTGCCGGGAGTGTCCGGATTGCCGAGAATTCGGATTCGGCCCGCGCACAGGCGATTTGCGATGCGTTGACCGGGCTCGCCGCCGATGCCCTCGGCACCGCCCGGCCCGCGCTCGCGGCCCGGCTGCTGAATCGTTGCCACCACTTCCTCGGCGGTGCGGCCGGTGCGGCCGATCCGTACTGGCGCCAGCGCATCCGACTGCACTGGGTGGCTGCCGAGACGGCGCTGTGCGCTCCCGGCTCCGGGCTGATCGCCACGCCCGGACCGAGCGGTTTCGTTCCAGGTCCCATGGGTGCCGCGGACCGTTCCGGCGATCCCGCGCTCGCACACGCCGAAGCCGCACTCGCGCTGGCCGAGGCCGCCCCCTCGGTGCGGCACCGAGTCAAGTCCCGGCTATTGGTCGCCGCCGCCTCCGCCGCGTCCGGAGACCTCGACCGGTCGAGGCGGCTGGCGGCCGAAGTAGCCACGGCGACGCGCGAATTCGAGCTGCTGCCGCTGCGGTGGGCCTGCGCCATGCTGCGTTCGGGCGTGGACCCGGCGGCGGGCGGCGCCGCGGAAGCCGCCGAATGCGCCGGTTTGCTGGCCGCTCGCGGAGGGCGATTGCGTTCGGCCACCGACCTTCTCGATCGCCCCTGAACGAGGTCCGGGACCACCCTGAGAAGCCCCGGAGACTGACCCCGTAACAGCTGGCACGGATGCGGTTGCCGCTATTGTTGGACCGTTCCGCCCCTCCGCGGAAGCACCGCTGCGCCATCCACGGTGCCACTCGTAACGCCAGGAACAGCTCTGACGATGAACAACGCGGGTGAGGAGTTGGACCCAGCAGTCGTCGCTGCCGCAGCGCAGGGCGACCGGTCTGCTCTAGCCCAGGTACTGGAGAGCATCCGCCCCCTCGTGGTGCGGTATTGCCGTGCGCGCATCGGGTCGGCCGAACGAGGTCAACTCTCCGCGGACGACGTCGCGCAGGAGGTTTGTCTGGCCGTCATGACAGCCCTGCCGCGTTATCAGGATCAGGGCAGACCGTTCATGGCTTTCGTCTATGGCATCGCTTCCCACAAAGTCGCTGACGCTCATCGCAACGCCGCCCGTAACAAGGCGGACGCCATGGCCGAAGTACCGGATGTCATATCCACCGACCAGGGGCCGGAGCAGCGAGCTCTCGAATCCGAAACCAGCCGGCAGATGAACAGTCTGCTGGCGACGCTTCCGGAGAAGCATCGAGAAATTCTGATCCTCCGCCTGGTCATGGGTTTGTCAGCCGAAGAAACAGCAGTCGCCGTGGGCAGTACGGCGGGTGCTATACGAGTCGCCCAGCACAGGGCACTCGCGAAACTCAAGACTCAAGTGGCGAGGGCAGGTGAAATGTATGGCTAGGGATGGCGAGCGCGGTCGGGGCGACGGCAAGCGGCTTGGATCGCAGAACAGCGGTCCCTACGCCGAGACGTCCGGTGATTCCGGTCCGGTGGACATCGCGGCTGTACGCCGCGATGACGCGCTGATCGATGCCATCTCCGGCGACGGTCCCGTACAGACGGGAACCTCGGAGGAGTACCAGCTCGCGGCGTTGCTCGCGAACTGGCGCGCGGAGATCCTCGAGGAGCCGATGCCGGCCGGTCCGGATCTCGACACCATTGTCGCGGCGGTTAATCAGGAGATAGGCGCGCGAGACGCGCGTATCGGCGCACAGACGGGACGCGGGCGACTAAGGCTCGTGCGTCCCCTGCTGGGCGCCGCGGCGGCGCTGGCGCTGGTGTTCGGCGGTCTGACCGCCTTCTCGTACGGCGCCGAGCCCGGTGATCCGCTGTGGCGGGTCAAGGAGGTCGTGTTCAGCGAGCAGGCCCAGACCACCGTGGTGGCGCGGGCGGACAGTGATCTGGCCGAGGCGCAGCTGCTCATCAGCCAGAATCGCCCCGAGGAAGCCAAGGCCGTGATGGAGCGCGCGTCGGCGAACGCGGGCCAGGTCAACGACTCGGGTAAGAAGGACGATCTGCTCGATCGCTGGCAGCAGCTGTACACGCAGCTGCAGGAGATCGCGCCGACGATCGCCGGCTCGCTCTCGCCGGTGCCGACCACCACCGCGGTCAAGCCGACCACCAATCCGGCGGTCAGCACGACCCCGGACAATACGGTGCTGGGCACGACCCTGCCGGGTACCCCCGGTGGCGGCGACACCACGACGGATGACCCGCGCGGCATCGATACCTTGCCGGGTACCGTTCCGCCCACGGGTGGCCCGGTGACCCCGCTGCCCGAGACCCCCGGTCCGAGCACGGTGCCCACGCAGCCGTCGGTGGATTCGCCTCCGCCGTCGACTGTTCCGGGCACCGGCGGGACCACGAGTCCGGCGTCGCTGCCGGAACCGGGCGGCACCCTGCCGCCCGGCGGGCCGGTGACGGCGCCCTCGGCCGAGCAGCCTTCGGTGCCGGCGCCGGTGGTGCCGCCGCAGACGCTGCCGAGCGCCGGTGGGGGCCTGCCCAATGTTCCTTCGGTGCCGGGTGTGCGGTGACATGATCGGCCGCACGGTGTGACGAGATCATGAGAGAGCCGGCCTCGGTCGGCTTTTTTCATGTGCCCGGTACGGGGATTCCCGGCCGGGCACAGTTCTTTCGGGTCGGGACCCGCGGGTGCGGGCACGACGAAGCGGGCCCGCGATCGATGATCGCGGGCCCGCTGTCGGTGTTCTAGACGTCGAACCCGTCGAAACCGTCGCCGTGCAATGCCTCGTTCATCGAGGCATCGGCATAGCCACGGCAGTAGTCCCAGGTGACGTACGCCTCGGGAGTGGGATCGTAGGCGGGTTCGTGCGGGCGCACAGTGCCGTCCACCAGTAGCTGGAGGAGGTTGGCGCGCAACATGTCCCAGTCGTGGTAATGATCCTGCCGGCAGTCCTCGCAACTGACGACCAAGCCGCGGATGCCGCGGTGGGCCAGTAGTGCCTCATATACCGCGAGGTCGGCGAGATCCTCTTCGACCGCTAGGCGCTCGTGAGGATCCAGCGGTTCCCCCGGCTCGATGGCATCGAGCGCGGCCGACGGGTCGGAGGGGTCTCCGGCGAATGGATCCGGCGGCAAGCCAGGTGGTAGATGGTCACGCACAGTCCCACGGTACGCAGACAGAGGGGGTCTGCGCCAGCGCTGTTGGGTATTTGCCCCTACTTCGCTGTGTCACTCGACACTGTCGCGCGGAGAGTCGTGTCCGATGCGAGTGTTCTGCGCCACCTCGAGCTATCGGTTCGGCGTCCGTGCGGTTCCGGAGCGGCCCGTGCGGGGGCGCGGAGCGGGGCAGAGCGGGAGGCCGGAAGCGGGAAACGGGGACCCGAACCCGCCGAAGCGGAGCGGAGGCGAATCAAACGCGATTCGGCGGGCGGATACCATGGTTGACCAAAGGCCGGGTAGCAAACGCCGGCATTGTCATTCATCCGGTCGCCCGCGCCGATCTCGGTTCGGGGGACTGTGCCGAGCTCCAGGAGGGGTCGATCCGATGAGCAGTCCCGTAACGGGCGAACGAAACGCCGGCCGCCCCCATACGGGTGGAGACGATCCGAACAAGATCGCCATGCTCGGCCTCACCTTCGACGACGTATTGCTGTTGCCCGCCGCCTCGGATCTGATTCCCAGCTCGGTCGACACGTCCAGCCGTCTGACTCGTGAGATCACGCTGCGCACGCCGCTGGTGAGTTCGGCCATGGACACCGTCACCGAGGCGCGCATGGCCATCGCCATGGCGCGTGCGGGCGGTATGGGCGTCCTGCACCGCAATCTGTCGGTGGCCGATCAGGCCGCGCAGGCCGAGACGGTGAAGCGGTCCGAGGCGGGCATGGTGACCGATCCGGTGACCTGTCGCCCGACCGACACCCTCGCCGAGGTCGACGCCATGTGCGCGCGCTACCGCATCTCCGGTTTGCCGGTGGTGGACGAGGCGGGCCAGCTGGTGGGCATCATCACCAATCGCGATATGCGCTTCGAGGTCGATCAGAACAGCCGGGTCGCCGACATCATGACCAAGGCGCCGCTGATCACCGCGCAGGAGGGCGTCACCGCCCAGGCCGCGCTGGGGCTGCTGCGCCGGCACAAGATCGAGAAGCTGCCGATCGTCGACGGCAACGGCAAGCTGCGCGGTCTGATCACCGTCAAGGACTTCGTCAAGACCGAGCAGTACCCGAACGCCACCAAAGACCGCGACGGCCGCCTGCTGGTCGGCGCGGCCGTGGGTGTGGGCGAGGACGCCTGGTCGCGGGCCATGACCCTGGCCGACGTCGGCGTCGATGTGCTGGTGGTCGACACCGCGCACGGTCACCAGGCCGGCGTGCTGCAGATGGTGTCCAAGGTCAAGGCCGAGGTCGGCGACCGGGTGCAGATCATCGGCGGCAACGTCGCCACCCGCGCGGGCGCCCTGGCGCTGGTCGAGGCGGGCGTGGACGCGGTGAAGGTGGGCGTCGGGCCCGGCTCCATCTGCACCACCCGCGTGGTCGCCGGTGTCGGCGCGCCGCAGATCACCGCGATCCTCGAGGCCAACGCGGCGTGCGCGCCGCTGGGTGTTCCGGTCATCGCCGACGGCGGCGTGCAGTACTCCGGCGATATCGCCAAGGCGATCGCCGCGGGCGCCTCGACCGTGATGCTGGGTTCGCTGCTGGCGGGCACCGCCGAATCGCCGGGTGAGCTGATCCTGGTGGGCGGCAAGCAGTTCAAGAGCTACCGCGGCATGGGTTCGCTGGGTGCGATGCAGTCGCGCGGCGAGGCCAAGTCCTACTCCAAGGACCGCTACTTCCAGGACGACGTCCTCTCGGAGAAGAAGCTGGTGCCCGAGGGCATCGAGGGCCGAGTGCCGTTCCGCGGTCCGCTGGACCAGGTGATCCACCAGCTGGTGGGTGGCGTGCGCGCGGCCATGGGCTACACCGGCGCGCAGAACATCGAGGGTCTGCAGTCCGCGCAGTTCGTGCAGATCACGGCGGCGGGTCTGAAGGAGTCGCACCCGCACGACATCACGATGACCGTCGAGGCCCCGAACTACACCACTCGCGGCTGAGACAGGCGCATCCGTTGTCGCGCGGCCCGTTCGGTCTCCGGACCGGGCGGGCCGCGCGCTGGGGCGCCGGTCACCGGACAACTTCACAACCCGAAACCGATTGCCCCACCTCGAAGGTCCGCCCGTCTTGTTCTGGACCGTGAAGTGATCGAGCCGAGGGCGAGTAGGTCGCGACCACCGGGTCGCGAGCACCGCTGTCCGGCGCAGGCAATCACCACAGAAAGGACACACAGGCGTGCGCGACCTCGTTGAGATCGGCATGGGGCGAACTGCCCGTCGCACTTACGAGCTGGATGATGTGGACATCGTGCCCTCGCGCCGGACCCGCTCGTCCAAGCAGGTCTCGGTGGCGTGGCAGCTCGATGCCTATCGCTTCGAGATCCCGTTCCTGGCGCATCCCACCGATGCGCTGGTGTCGCCGAAGTTCGCGATCGAGCTGGGTAAGGCCGGCGGGCTGGGCGTCATCAACGGCGAGGGCCTGTGGGCGCGCCACGCCGACGTCGAGGCCAAGATCCAGCAGCTGTCCGACGTCGCGGAGAAGGAAGGCGTCGAGGCCGCCATCGCGCTGCTGCAGGAACTGCACGCCGCGCCGATGCAGCCCGAGCTGCTGGCCACCGCGGTGGCCGAGGTGCGCGCCGCCGGCGTCACGGTCGCGGTGCGGGTCAGCCCGCAGAACGCGCGGGCGCTGACCCCGGGCCTGGTGAAGGCCGGGCTCGATCTGCTGGTCGTGCACGGCACGATCATCTCCGCCGAGCACGTCGGCGACGGTGAGCCGCTGAACCTCAAGACCTTCATCTCCGAGCTGGATGTGCCGGTGGTGGCGGGCGGCGTGAGCGATCACCGCACCGCGCTGCACCTGATGCGCACCGGCGCGGCCGGCGTGATCGTGGGTTACGGCTCGCAGCAGGGCGCGACGACCACCAATGAGGTGCTGGGCATTCGGGTTCCGATGGCGACCGCCATCGCGGACGCCGCCGCCGCGCGCCGGGATTACCTGGACGAGACCGGTGGCCGGTACGTGCACGTCATCGCCGACGGCGAGACGCTGACCTCCGGGCATATCGCCAAGGCCATCGCGTGTGGCGCGGACGCGGTCATGCTGGGCGTGCCGCTGTCGGTCGCGAAGGAGACCCCGGGTAAGGGCCTGTACTGGCCGTCGGCGGCCGCGCATCCGTCGGTGCCGCGCGGTGCGGTGCTGCCGTACGCCATCGACGAGGAGCAGGTGCCGCTCGAGCAGGTGCTCAACGGGCCCTCCAACGATCCGTACGGTTCGCTGAATCTCGTTGGCGGCCTGCGCCGTGCGATGGCCAAGACCGGGTACAGCGATCTGAAGGAATTCCAGAAGGTCGGATTGAACATTCGCGCGTAGGTTCCGCGCGCTCGCATCGCCCCCGTTCCGGATCCGCGGAGCGGGGGCGATGTCGGCAATGGCGGCAACGGGTTTCGTGAGCCGGTGACTTGCGGATACGCCCAATAGCGCCGGGACGCTCGTGTCCGCTCGATTACGGTGGCCCCGGTGTTCGTGCGGAAAGCCCCGGGCGCCGTTCAGGGTTCGCGGCGCAGGGGGATCTCACCCGTTCTGGGTCGGCTCGTGACGCGGGAAACCGCGGGCTCGCGCAGGAATTGGCGAATGGCGTTGTTGACCGCCACGGGATGGGTCATGTTGACCGTCTGGCGGGCGCCCTCGATCTCGAGGTAGCGCGCGTCGGGCAGGCGGGCGGCGAGTTCGCGGGCGTGGGCGAGCGGGACGCCGCTGTGCGTGGGGTGCACGATCAGTGTGGGACAGGCGATCTCGGCTAGTCGGTCCAGGACGGCGTCGCGGCCGAGCATGGCGCTCGCGGCGACCTCGGTGGCGTTGGGGTCGCGGGTGAGCCAGCGTTTGACCCAGACGGCGCGGTACCAGTCGTCATCGCCGATGAGCCAGCGGGCGAGGTGTTCGGCCAGGGCCGGGCGGGGGCCGTCATCGTACCACTTGTCGAGGAACCTACGGGCATTGGCGAGTTCGGCGGGCAGCGGTTCGTGCGCCTCGGTGGTCAGCAGTACCAGGGCCGTCACACGTTCGGGGGCGAGGAGCGCGGTGCGCAGCGCGATGATGCCGCCCTGGGAAATGCCGCCCACCACGGCTCTTTCCACGCCGAGGTGATCCAGCACGGTGAGCGCGTCGCGGGCGCAGGTCCAGTAGGTGAAGGGCAGGCCCTCGTCACGAGTTCGACCGTGGCCGCGGGCATCCCAGGACACCAGCCGGAACTCCGGCGTCAGCGCCGCGATCTGCGACGCGAACATCGTTCGGTCCATGAGGAATTCGTGCCCCAGCAGCAGTACCGGACCCCCGCCCCCGCTGTCCTCGTAGTGGATCTCTGCATCGATCGCACGGGCGAATGGCACGAGGTAGAGGATAGCCAGCACCGCCGACAAGTGGCGATGCTTTCTCGCACGGCAGCATCCGCCAAATCGGGTGTGCCAGGTAGGACACAGACGATTGACGCGAACGCGACACTTGGTTCAAGGGGAGGCGGAACCGCTGTGGTGTATGTCTCTCCGTAGACTGCTCAGGTGGCAGAAACGCAGCGACCAGTCCTTGTTGTCGACTTCGGCGCGCAGTACGCGCAGCTGATCGCGCGCCGGGTGCGCGAGGCCAGCGTCTACTCCGAGGTGGTCCCGCATACGGCCACCGTCGAGGAGATCGCGGAGCGCAAGCCGCTGGCGGTGATTCTCTCCGGCGGACCGTCGAGCGTGTACGCCGAGGGCGCGCCGCAGCTCGATCCGCGGCTGTTCGACCTCGACGTTCCGGTGTTCGGCATCTGCTACGGCTTCCAGGCCATGGCGCAGGCGCTGGGCGGCACCGTGGCGCACACCGGCACTCGCGAATACGGGCGCACCGAGCTGAGCATCGACGGCGGTGTGCTGCACGGCGGACTGCCCGCGCGCCAGCCGGTGTGGATGAGCCACGGTGACGCGGTCACCGATGCCCCGGCCGGGTTCGAGGTCACCGGTACCTCCGCGGGTGCGCCGGTCGCGGCGTTCGAGAATCTGGAGCGCAGGCTCGCGGGTGTGCAGTACCACCCCGAGGTGCTGCACTCGCCGCACGGGCAGCAGGTGCTGAGCCGGTTCCTGCACGAGATCGCCGGGATTCCGGCGGCGTGGACGGCGTCGAACATCGCCGAGGCCCTCATCGCGCAGGTGCGCGAGCAGGTCGGGGACGGGCACGCCATCTGCGGTCTGTCCGGCGGCGTGGATTCCGCGGTCGCGGCCGCGCTGGTGCAGCGTGCCATCGGCGATCGGCTGACCTGTGTGTTCGTCGATCACGGGCTGCTGCGCGCGGGGGAGCGGGAGCAGGTGCAGCGCGATTTCGTCGCCGCGACCGGCGCGCGCCTGGTGACCGTGGACGCGGTGGAGAAGTTCCAGAGCGAGCTCAAGGGCGTCACCGACCCCGAGGAGAAGCGCAAGATCATCGGCCGGGAGTTCATCCGGTCGTTCGAGGACGCGGTCGGCGAGGTCGTCGGCGAGCAGGGTGAGACCAAGGTCGAGTACCTGGTGCAGGGCACGCTGTACCCGGACGTGGTCGAGTCCGGTGGCGGCACCGGCACCGCGAACATCAAGAGCCACCACAATGTCGGCGGGCTGCCCGACGATCTGGAGTTCTCGCTCGTCGAGCCGCTGCGCCTGCTGTTCAAGGACGAGGTGCGCGCGGTCGGCCGTGAACTCGGGCTGCCCGAGGAAATCGTTGCCCGCCAGCCCTTCCCGGGCCCGGGTCTGGCGATTCGCATCATCGGCGAGGTGACGTTCGAGCGGCTGGAGCTGCTGCGGCAGGCCGACGCGATCGCGCGCGAGGAGCTGACCGCCGCCGGTCTGGACAAGCAGATCTGGCAGTGCCCGGTCGTGCTGCTGGCCGATGTGCGCAGCGTCGGCGTGCAGGGCGACGGGCGGACCTACGGTCACCCGATCGTGCTGCGCCCGGTCTCGTCCGAGGACGCCATGACCGCGGACTGGACCCGCCTGCCGTACGAGGCGCTCGAGCGGATCTCGACCCGCATCACCAACGAGGTGCCGGATGTGAACCGCGTCGTGCTCGACGTGACGAGCAAGCCGCCGGGCACCATCGAATGGGAGTGACGAGGTCGCTCTGACACGTGCAAGGCCCCGCGATCCTGGATCGCGGGGCCTTTGCGTTCTGAAGGTTATTCGTCGCCGCGTTTCTTCGGGGACAGGACCAGGACCACGCCGGCCACGATGGCGACGATCACCACGATCCAGCCGAGGGACAGTCCGCCCGAGATGGGCCAGGAGTGGGGGCCGATGAAGGCCCAGATACTGACCGCCAGGCCGAGGACACCGGCCACCAGCAGTGAGAACGACGGGCGTCGGTTCTTGATGTCAGCCACGCTTCACCTCCGCGGATCCCATCTGTACGTCGATGGTCAGGTTCAATGTCGGTCCGGTCGCCGGGCCGGAGATGCCGCCCACGCAGCCCTCGGTGTCACCCATGCGCACGTTGCACGTGGTGTGCACGCGCAGGTTCTCGGGGATCAGCACGCGGGCGTCGCCCATGCGCACCGAGACGGTGGTGGCGCGGTCCTCGGTGAGGGCCAGGCCGGTCAGGTCCAAGGTCGCCGAGCCCATGGAGACGTGATATTCCGGCTGGAGATCGACGGCGCTGGTGGCGGCCCAGCTGCGGTCGCCCATGGCGCCCTGGTCGAACTGGATCGGGCCGATGAGCGAGGCCAGGATGACGAAGCCGGCCAGCGGGGCGAGCAGCACCATGAGGCCGAAGCCGCGGCGCAGGAACGCGCCGACGATGAGGCCGAGTGACAGTACCGCCAGCGCGGCCGCGCCGACCCGGCCCGGGGTCATCCAGTCGACGCCCGCGGCGGCCGCCGATCCCGCGGCCGCGGCGGCGAGCAGGCTGAGGCCGATGATCACCGGGGTGAGGCGCGAGCGCGGGGCGCGCGGCGGGGCCTGCACCGGATGCCGGTGTGCGGGAGCGGGTTCGGGTAGGTCCCAGGCGAGGGGGGCGACGCCGAGCGGGTCCCAGCCGGGCGGGGTCGGGCCGAAGTCGGGGGAGATGGGGGCCGGGCCGGCCGGGGCGTAGGGACGGTCGTTCGCCGGCGGGATGGGGTGCAGGGCCGGGGTTTTCCGCAGAACGGGGGATTGGGGGGTGCCGGGAGGCGTGTTGCTTCCGTTGTCCGAAGGATCCGCGCTGTCGCCGGTGTCGGTTGTGCCGTCGCTCTCGTTGTTCACCGCGGGCTTCTCCGAATCATCCTTCTTTGCAGACTGTTTCGGGTCCTCTGTGCCGGGCTTGCGTAGGACGACGGTCTCCGCGGTGATCTCCGGATCGACGTCCGGGGCCGGAACATCCTGTGCGGTAGCGGGGTTCGCGGCGAGAACCTCGGTATCACGGTTGGGCGCGGACTCCGGGTTCGCGGAGACATCCGGCTTGCGCAGTACTTCGGTGGGCTGCTCGGCTCCGGCGTCGGCGGGCGGGAAGCCGGTGACCGGAGCCGCGCCGGTCTCCGAGTTCCGGGCCTCGGGCGCGACGGCCGGGTTCGCGCCCGCGCCGGTCTGCTGCGCGGCGGGCGCTGCGGCCGAATTCGCCAGGGGCTGTACGCGATTCGGGTCCGCTTCGTAGCTGTCGGGAAGCTTGGTGTACGGACCGTAGGTGTCGAACGGGCCGTTGGTGCCGGGATATCCGGTCCAGTACGGGGAATTGGCGCCCGGGTACCCGCCGAGCAGCTCCGATCCGGGGTACTCGAGCAGCCCCGTCGGCGGTTGCGGTTGCCGCTGATGCAGCAGCCACCACCCGGCGAGCATGAGCACGAAGCTGATGGCGCCCGAGCCGCCGAGGCCGACCCCGACCGGTCCGACGGTGGTGATGGCGATGCCCAGGGCCACCATGAGCACCACGGTCTTGGACGAGCCCTGCGAGCTCTGCCCCTTCCCGAAGAGCGACTCGGCCGCCGAGTTGCGGTCACCCCGCTGGCTCAGCAGCAGCCACGCCAGCAGGTACAGCACGATGCCGGCTCCGCCGAACAGTGCCGACACCACGAACGCGACCCGCACCACGACCGGGTCGATGTTGTATCGCACCCCGAATCCGGCGGCGACGCCCGCGACGTGTCCCTGCTGCGGCAGCCGCACCGGCCGGGTCCGCCACATGTCGTGAAGCTGGTCCCCCAGGCCGGTACGCCCGGCGCTTTCGGACCAGTCGCTCGTTCTCGTCATGGGGTCCATGGTGGGTGCGCGGGCGGTGCGGGCGCATCGGGGATGACCCTGAAAGAGCACCTGAAATGGGGGTGGGGGCCGGTCGGACGGGGATTTCGAGTGGGTGGGCACGGGGCGTGTCCGCGGCGGCCGGCGGCAGATTCGCTCGCGCGGTCAGTCGCAGGGCGGATCGAAGGGCCGGTCGGCGGGCAGGTAGCGCTGCCAGAGTTCTTCGGTCCACATGTCGCCGGTCGCGGCGCAGATGCGGTCGATGGCGTGCTCTTCGTCGAGATCCCAGAGGCGAATTCCGCTGTCGTCGGATCCTGCCGCGATATGACTCCCATCGGGGTGGACCGTGGCTTTCCACGGGTGGGCGCCGGCTTCGGCAAGGGTTCCGCCGCGCACGGGGTGTGCGGGGTCGGAGAAGTCCCACAGTTGCGCTGTGCCGTCGTCGCCGGTGGCGAGCATGGTTTCGGAGTTCTTCCCGGTGAACACGAGGCCCCGGGACGTCAGGTTGCCGAGGGTGAACGGGGCACCGAGTTTTACGGGGCGCGTCGGGTCGCTGACGTCCCAGCTCTGCATTGTCGCGTCGTTGGAAACGACCATGATCTGCCAGTCGGGGGTGAGATGCAGCTCCTCCGGGGTGCCGGTTCGCCGGAGGAGCTCCGCGACTCCGACCGGGTGGGCCGGATCGGCGATGTTCCACAGGGTGTAGACGACCTCGGGTGGCAGGGGGTATCGGGAGACCCACTCCCGAGTGAGCACGGTCTTGTTGTCGGCGCTGAAGCGCAGTGTGCTGAGGCTGGCCCGGATAGGCCAGCCGGTGCCGATGGCGATCGGCCGGCTGCGATCGGAGAGGTCCCACAACTGCAGGGAGTCATCGTCGTTCGCGGTGGCGAGCATTGTCCAATCCGCGCTGATGGCCAAGCCGCCGAGTCGCTCGAGCGGTAGCCGCCATTCGCCCAGGGGTCGAATGCGCGCGGGATCGGACGTGTCCAGGACGAGCGGCGCGGTGTCGTGTGTTCTCGCTGTGACCAGCACCGTGGCGCCATCCGGGGACATGGTGACCTGCCGGAAGTCAGGGGGTAGGCGGTATTCGCCAATCCGCCTGGGCGCCCCTCGATTTCGAAGATCCCAGACTACGATCAGACCATCACCGGAGCTGGTCACCATGCGTGATCCGGTGGCGTCGAAGGCGGGGGCCGCTACTGCGCCGGAGTGGCCGGTGAGGACCGCGGGCGGCAGTGACCACAGACGTAACGCACCGCCCCAGGTGCCGGTGGCCATGGTGCGCCCGTCGGGTGCGAATGCGATTGTGCTGGAGCCCCCTTGGCACGGGAAGGACTGTGCTTCGTAGCGGCAGACCGCCGCGCTCGGTGCGGGGTAGTCCGTCAGGCGCACCGGATTCGCGGGATCGGAAACGCTCCACAGCGTGGTGTTTCCGGCGCCTCCGATGGCGAGCATCCGGCCGTCCGGAGCGAAGTCCAAGGCATACAGGGTGGTCAGATCGGTCGGTATGACGGCGTACGAGCGGGCGTGGCCGGGATCGGTTATATCCCACAGGGTTACGGTCGCGTTGTTGTTGCCGACCGGTTTGATCGAGCCGATGCCCTTGCCGATGGCCAGTATGCGGTTGTCGGGACCGAATTCGAGTTCGGTCACCGTGTCGTCGGGGCCACCGGGTGTGGTCGTCAACAGGGCGGGTTCGACGGGGTCGCTGATGTTCCAGAGCTGTACGACTTTGGAATTCGCCCGCATCTCTTTGTGGACGAGGGCCAGTAGCCGGCCATCGGGGCTGATTGTGATCTCACCCAGTCCCGAGATCGTGTCGGGATCGTGCAATCCGGTGGTGGAAAGCAATGCCGGGCTCGACGGGTTGCCGATGTTCCACAGCGCCAGTGACGACGTGTCGTTGACCACGAGCGTTCGACCGTCCGGAGCGAACACCACATGCGCGACATGACTTTCGGATCCGGGCGGCTGCGGCAGGGTCGTGAGCAGCCGCGGCTCTTCCGGCGTCGACACGTTCCACAGCGTGATGGTGAACTTCGGAGCGCTGCCGGTGCCGGTGCTGATCAGCTCACTGACGGTGGCAAGCAGTTCACCGTTCGGGCTGAACTCCATGTCGGCGATTGCGTCGAACCGCGGGCTCAGCGCTTTCGGATGCTGCGGATCGGTGGTGTTCCAGAGCCGGAGAACACCCTCGAGCGCCAGCGAGGCGAGCACGCCCCCACCCTGTCTGTAGCGAACTTTCGAGATACCCAGCTCGTGCGCGGCGATCTCGGTGACCAGGGGGATGTTCTGGGATTGCAGCAGCCGCGACAGCACCCGCTGGTCTCCGGGACGCGTTCGCCAGGCGATCAGGTCCAGTTGTGCTGCCACGGAGGGGTCGGTCGTGCGAACCCGATCGGCCGCCGCCAGGATGTCGGCGAAGTTCTTGTCCGCGCGCTGCTGGTCGACCAGGCGAGTTTGGGTGTAGGCGGCGAAGCCCAGGACCAGCAGGGCCACGCCGAGTATCGCGAGAATCGCCTTGGAGCGGGTGGAGCGGCGGCGGGTGTGGTCGCGGGCCGCTGTCGCGGCGGTGAGGAACTCGCGGGCCAGTGGGCCGACCGGGGGCGGATCCACATTGTCCACCGCGTTCTGCAGCCGCGTCCCCCGATACAGCAGCGACGGATCTCTTTCCTGCGCAGCCCATTCGGCGGCGTCGGTCTCCAGGCGCTGGCGGACCAGGTAGCCGACTCGGTCCTCGTTGATCCATTCGCGCAGGCGGGGCCAGGCGGTCAGGACTATCTCGTGGGTCAGGGTCACGGCCTCGGCGTCGAGGGTGATCAGGCGGGTGCGGGACAGGAGTTCCAGTGCGGCGGTGGCGGCTTCGGTGTCGGGTACGCGGCGCAGGAGGTCGGTGCGCTGGGCGGGGCGGCGGGTGTCGCGGGCATCCTGACCTACCGCGACCAGGCCGAGCAGGATGTCGTGTGCCGCGCTCCGCTGGGTGTCGGAGAGCTCGGTCCAGGCCTGTTCGGCGGTCTCGGTGACCGAGCCGACCACACCGCCCGCGGTGCGATAGCCGGAGCTGGTGAGGCGCCTGCCTTCTCGATGCTGCCACGTCGCGGCCATGACGTGGGACAGCAGCGGCAGGGCGCCGGGGTCGTAGGTGCGGCGGCCGTGATGGTCGCCCGCGCCGCAGAGTTCGGTGATCACCAGCTCTTCGAGGCCGGGTTCGAGTTCGAGGCCGACCGCGCGGGCGGGGCCCGAGATCGCCTGGGAGAGTTCGTCCAGGCGCATGGGGCCCAGCAGGTAGCTGCGGTGTTCGAGGGCGTCCTGCAGGATCAGGTGGTTGAGGCAATGCGCGTAGAAGTCGGCGCGCAGGGCGACCACCACGGCGATGGGATCGTCGGCGCGGGTGGCGCACTCGTGCAGGCGCGCCAGGAAGTCCTCGCGTTCGTGCTCGTCGGCGCAGGTGGTGAAGAGTTCCTCGAACTGGTCGACGATCAGCAGCCGGCGCGGGCCGGCGGTGCGCGGCGTCAGCGCGATATCCGCCAACTGCGCCATCGGATGCCCGCCCGGCGTGAAAATCGTTGTCGCCCAGTCGCCTAGAGCCGGGGCGAGCCCGGCGGCCAGTAGCGAGGACTTGCCCGCACCGGAGGCGCCGACGACGGCCACGAGGCCGGTGGCCGTCCGCACCAGGTCCGCGAGTTCGGCGGTGGCGCGGGTGCGGCCGAAGAACAGGGCGCTGTTGTCGCGCCCGTAGGACGTCAGGCCCGGGTACGGGCAGGCGGCCTCGGTGTCGGCTTCCGGATTCCAGGTGGTGGCGGACTGCCAGAGTCGTTGCCATTCGCGGGGTTCGGCGAGTTCACGGGTGAGTGGAGCGCCGGCCTTGCGGGCCAGATCGGTGAGGGTGAGCACCACCGGGAGCAGCGATTCGAAGCGGGCCGGGACGTTGCGGCCCGCTTTCCAATCGCTGATGCGCTGGGCGGACGCGCCGCCGGGGCGGGCGCCCGCGGCGGCGCGCATCCGGGTCTCCGCGGCGGCGGCGACCCGGCGCAGCGTCGGATTGCCCGCAGCTTCATACAGTTCGGTGAATCGGCGAGCGAAAAGCGCTCGCGGGGAACGGATCTGTTCCTCGATGACCGGTTCCCCCGTCACCACTGTCGATCCGGTAGTCGATGCGTTCCCCCGAGCATGCCGCCAATTTACCCGCCTCACAGGATGATCGGATCGCCGATAACCCAGTCGGCCGCGTCGGTGGCCGGCGACTTCGCCTCGATGACGGTGAACGGCTTGATCGTCAGCTGCCCGCCGCAGCCGGTGACCGCCAGCCGGTAGTCCCGGTTGACGATGTAGCCGGTGGCGCCGGACAGGTCCTTCGTGCCGGTGTCGATCTTCTGGATCTTGCCCGCGGTGATGCCGAGATCGAAGCCGAACTGCCCGCCGATACTCGGGGTGATGTCGACCCCGGCCGAGGGGGTGACCCCGAGCGAGCCGACGCTCACTCCCGCCGAAGCGGTCACGTCGATGCCGACGTCCGCGCCGATCGTGAACTGCACATCCAGGTCGACCGCGCAGCCGACGAAGAACCCCGTGCTGATCTTGCCGGTGCCGCCCGCGATGCTGCCGTAGGCGGTGTTGTCCAGGTACACCTCCCGATCGGTCGGCATCCCGTTCATCGGCGCCACCGGCCGGAAGGCGGTGTTCATGTAGCCGACGGTGGTGACCATCCCCCCCGGCGATTCGAGCACCTTCTCGTGCGAGGCCATCGCGCCGGCGTTGGCGATGGCGGCTTCCGGCCCCCCGAGGGCGAGTCCGATCGCGGCGACGGCGGCGGCAGTGGTCTTGATGATCATGTCTGGTTCCTCCCCGAACCTGTCGCGCCGTCGGATTGACGGTCGCGGTGTGGTGCTGCGCACCGGGTCCGGACCCCCCTTCGGACCGGACCCGGTGCGGGACTGCGGCTCTCCGGGAGTGGATCCCGTCTAGCTCGTGTCCTGTTCTCAAGGTAGGGAGCGGGGAGGTGTCCGGACGAGCCGGATAGCGTTGCGGGATAAAGGAAACCGCAGTTCAGGAGGGGTGGAACCGGTTATCCGGTCCGGGCAGGGGATCGGATCGGCGGGGTGGTTCGGCTGTCCGGACCGGACAGAATGCGGTCCAGGGGACGGCGATCGGGCGTGCGGTACGGCGGCTCGAATCTCGCTGTGCGGCAGCCGCGATCAGACGGGGCCGAGCGCCGGGACCGTCGCCGGGCGCGGGCGGGCGAAGCGTTCGCGGTACTCGCCCGGCGCCACCCCGAGCACGCGCTGGAAGCTGCGGTAGAGGGTCTCGGGCCGGCGCAGCCCGACCGCGAGCGCGACCCGGTCGAGGGGTTGGTCGCTGGTTTCCAGCAGTCGCCGGGCCGCGGTCACCCGGGCGGTCTCCACGTAGCGGGCGGGTGTGGTGCCGAACTCGGCGGCGAAGACCCGGGAGAAGTTACGGGTGCTCATATCGGTCTGGCGGGCAAGGGCTTCCAGGGACAGATCCGCGGCCAGGTTCTCCTCGATCCAGCCCTGCAGTGCGCGCAGCGGTTGCAGGCGCGGCGGTCCGGCGGCGACCGGGGCGCTGAACTGGCTCTGCCCGCCCGGGCGGTGCAGATAGACCACCAGCCAGCGGGAGACCTCGCGGGCGAGATCGGGGCCGTAGTCCTCGGCGACCAGGGCGATGGCCAGGTCGATGCCCGCGGTCACCCCGGCCGAGGTCCAGATCTTGCCGTCGCGTACATAGATCCGGTCCGGGTCGACCCGGATCTCGGGGTAGCGCTCGATCAGGCCGATGCTGCTCGACCAGTGGGTGGTCACCGTCCGCCCACGCAGCAGGCCCGCTTCGGCGAGCAGGAACGCGCCGGTGCAGATGGCTCCGATGCGGCGGGCTCGGGGCGCGGCCTGTCGGATGCCTTCGATCAGGTCCTGGTTCCGGCCGGCCTCGCCGAAGGTCAGGCCGCCCGCGACGAGCAGGGTGTCCACCGGTTCGGGACCGTCGCCGATCGCGCGGACGGCCTGCACGTCGATGCCGTTGAACGCGCGCACCGGGCCGGGCGCGGCGGACACCACTTCGACGCGGTAGCGCGGTTCGCCGCCGCCGAGCAGGGCGGCGGCGTGGAAGACGTCGGCGGGTCCGGCGAGGTCGAGCAGCTGGAAGCCGTCGAACACCGCCAACTGGACGAGTCGCGGTTCGGCGGGCATGGGGTTCATCGTTCCCGTGCCGCGCTGTGGCGTCAATGACACGGACATTGCAGATCCAGCCATGCCGACGAGGCCGCTCCCGGCGCGCCGATGGCCGGATTCGCAATGGTCGTGTCCTGGACGCCAACTCCCCGGTCGGCACACGATGAAGACGTCGGCGAGAGAGAGTGAGGAAGCACCGTGCAGATCGCCATCGTGCTCTACCCGGGGATGACCGCCCTGGATGTGGTCGGGCCGTACGAAATCCTGCGTGCGTTGAGCGACACCGAGATTCGGTTCGTCTGGCACGAACCCGGACCGATCGTCACCGACAGCGGCGTGCTGGTGCTGGGCGCGACGCACTCGTTCGAGGAGACGCCCGCGCCCGACGTGGTGCTGATCGGCGGCTCGGCCGCGGCCACCATGAACACCGCCGCCGACGAGAAGCTGCTGGCCTGGCTCCGGCAGGTGCACGCCACCAGCACCTGGACCACCTCGGTGTGCAGCGGCTCGGTGATCCTGGCCGCCGCCGGGGTGCTGGACGGCCTGTCCGCGACCAGCCACTGGTCGGTGCTGCCGATGCTGCGCACCCTGGGCGTCACCCCGCGCGGCAGCGATCGGATCGTGCGGGAGGGCAAGGTCGTCACCGCCGCGGGTGTGTCGGCGGGCATCGACTTCGCGCTGTGGCTGGCCGCGGAGATCGACGGCCGCGAGACCGCCGAGGCGATTCAGCTCGCCATCGAGTACGACCCGCAGCCGCCCTTCGACTCGGGGCACTTCGAGAAGGCTTCCGGCAAGACCAAGGCGCGGGTCGCCACGGTCGGCCAGCGCATGCTCGCGCCCCGGGACATCGGCTCGGAGGCGGTCGCCGCGACGAAGGTGGCCTGGCGCAACACTCTTCGGCGCGTGCGCGCGGGCAAGGGGATGCGGGGGCGCGCCACCGCGGGGGTGTAGGCCCGTGACCTCGCTCCGACCCGCGGATGATCATCCTCAGGGATGGAATCGGGGTGTTTCCCGATGCCGGGCGTCGGCGCGCCGTGCCAGGATCGAAGCATGTATCCGTCCGCACCTCTGTTCGACCCTGCCCGCGGGGTGATGGAGCCGCCGCGTCCGGGGGTGTACGCGCCGCGGCTGCTGCGGCGGTCCGGGGGGCGGGTCATCGGCGGGGTGGCGGGCGGGCTCGCCGATCATCTCGGGGTCGACGTGTTCAAGGTGCGGATGGCATTCGTGCTGCTGTCCGCGCTGGCCGGGGCCGGGGTGGTCGTCTACGGGCTGCTGTGGATCTTCACCCCGGGCGGCGAGGACGAGACGCCGCCCTCGCCCGCGGAGCGGCGGCAGGCTGTCGGGCTCGCGCTGCTGGGACTCTCGCTCGCGGTGGCCATGGCCTGGGTGCTCAACGGCACCGCAGCCCAGGTGATCGGCCCGATTCTGGCGGTGGCCATCGGCGCTGCGCTGGTGTGGCGCGAATTCGACGCCGAGGGCCCGCGGTCGGTCATCGGCCTGCCCGCGTCGCCGACGGTGGTGACCTGGGCGCGCATCGTGGGCGGTGCGACGCTCATCGTGGTCGGGCTCGGCGTGGTGGTGCTGGCCCGCATCGATCTGAGTTCGCTGGGGTCGGCGTTGCTGGCGGTGGCGGTCACCCTGATCGGGGCCGGACTGCTCACGGTGCCGCTGTGGCTGCGCATGGTGCGGGCGCTCAATGATGAACGCGCGGCACGCATTCGCAACGAGGAGCGCGAGGAGATCGCCTCGCACCTGCACGATTCGGTACTGCAGACCCTGGCCCTGATCCAGCGGCAGGCCGGGGATCCGCAGGAGGTGGTGCGGCTGGCGCGCAGCCAGGAACGCGAACTGCGCAAGTGGCTGTTCGACGACACCGGCCCGGCGCAGTCGAGTCTGGCCGCGGCGCTGCGCACCATCGCGGGCGAGGTGGAGGATCAGCACGGGGTGAAGGTCACGCCGGTGACCGTCGGCGATGTGTCCATGGACGTGGACGACAGCGGGGTCGGCCTGCCCAAGGAGAACTTCACCGCCGTGCTCGGCGCCGCGCGCGAAGCGCTGGTGAACGCCGCCAAGCACGCCGAGGTGCCGGCCATCGACCTGTTCGCCGAGGCCGAGCCGCACCAGGTGAGCGTGTTCGTGCGCGATCGCGGTAGGGGGTTCGACGTGGACGCGGTCGAGTCCGATCGGCACGGGCTGACCCGCTCCATTCGTGCCCGGATCGAAAGGCGCGGTGGGCATGTGGAGATCGTGTCCGCGCCGGGGCGCGGGACCGAGGTGCGAATCATCATGCCGCGCAAGGACGGTGCGGACGATCGGATCGTGGTGGTGCAACCGGCCGAGAGTCCGGCCGGAGAAAATGATGATGGATCCGCTGGAAGTGCGTGATCTGGTGAAGGATGTAACCGCGGCGCAGCGGAGGCAGAAATTACAGAGGAGATGTCGGTGAGTGTCCGGGTTTTCTTGGTCGATGATCACGCCGTGTTCCGGTCCGGGGTGCGGGCCGAGCTGAGCCGGGAATCCGATATGGAGGTGGTCGGCGAGGCCGGCGGGGTGGCCGAGGCCATCACCGGGATCAAGGCGACCACGCCCGATGTGGTGCTGCTCGACGTGCACATGCCCGACGGTGGTGGCGTCGCGGTGCTGCAGGGTGTCGAGGCGGGCCCGGTGTGCTTGGCGCTCAGCGTTTCCGACGCGGCCGAGGATGTGATCGCGGTGATCCGCGCGGGCGCGCGCGGCTATGTCACCAAGACGATTTCGGGGCCGGAGCTGGCCGACGGCATTCGAAGGGTGGCGGGCGGGGACGCGGTGTTCAGCCCGCGCCTGGCCGGGTTCGTCCTGGATTCGTTCACCGGTAAGTCCCCGGTGCCCGAACCCCCGCTGGATCCCGAGCTCGATTCGCTGACCCCGCGCGAGCTCGAGGTGCTGCGCCTGCTCGCGCGCGGCTACACCTACCGCGAGATCGCCGAGTCGTTGTTCATCTCGGTGAAGACGGTGGAGACCCACGCCTCGAACGTGCTGCGAAAGACCCAGCAGTCCAACCGGAATGCCCTGACCCGCTGGGCACACCGCCGCCGCATCGATTGATCGCTACTACAGCGCCACCAGGATCACGATGATGATCAGCAGGCCGATCAGCAGGCCGACCGCCACCGCGAGCGGGCCCGCGTTCGGGCCGAACTTGGCCAGGTCGAAGCCCGTCGACTGCTGCTGCGGAGCGGCGGCGGGCGCCGCCGCCTGCTGGCGTTGCGGGCGCGGCAGCGGGGTGGAGTTCGGGCTGCGCAGGCCGGCGGCGGAGTTGCGGGCGGCCCAGGCCGGAATGGTGCCGTCCTCGGTGCGTACGGGCGCGCCGAGGATGTAGGGCGCGGTGCCGGGACCGAATGCGGCGGTGAGGATTTCGTTGCGGGCCTCGGTCATGGTGGGGCGGCGCTGCGGCGCGGGCTCCATCATGTGCAGCAGGACGTTGGTGAGCGGGCCGCTGCGGGTGGGCGGAATGATCTGCGCCATGGCCGCGCGCTCCACGATCACGCCGCTGTCGTCGTCGAATCCGTAGGGCGGCTGACCCTCGATCGCGGTGTACAGCGTTGCGCCGAGCGAGAATACGTCGCTGGCGGCGCTGGGCTGGATGCCGCGCGCCACCTCCGGCGGCAGGTAGGCGGGGGTGCCGGTGATGACGTCACTCACGTCGTCGGCGTCGCCCGCGCCGCTGGAGATGCCGAAGTCGCTGAGCTTGACCATGCCGACCTCGTCGCCGCGATCGGCGACCAGGATGTTGCCCGGCTTGATGTCGCGGTGCACGATGCCCGCGGCGTGTGCGGCGGCCAGTGCGTCGGCGACCTGCGCGCCGATCTGCGCGACCTCTATGGGGGAGAGGGTGTCCGCGAGCGAGAGCGCCTTGGCCACGCTGCGCGAGGGCAGGTATTCCATGATCAGCCAGGGTTCACCGGCCTCGAGGACCACGTCGTACACCGCGATGGCGTGCTCGTGCGAGAGCTTGGCGGCCACCCGGCCCTCGTGCATGATGCGCTGGCGTACCTCGCGGGCCTCTTCCTCGTCGAGGCCGGAGGTCGTCAGCACCTGTTTGATGGCCACATCGCGGTGCAGCAGGCGGTCGGTCGCCAGCCACACGGCGCCCATACCACCGCCGCCGAGCTTCGACTGGAGACGGTAGCGGCCGGCGACCAGGTAGTCGGGGCCGACGATGGGACGGGGGCGTTCGGTCACGGGTGCAGGGTAGCGGAAAACCATCCTGACTGGCCTGGTTCGAAACTCGTGGTTTGCGGCACCCTCGCGCTCGAGGTTTGCGCCACTGTCCTCTTGACGCGCGTCGGGGCTCGAGTTCTACTGTGCATGAATAGAACGTATGTTCGAGTATTCTTGGTTGCTGAATCGGTGCTGACTATCCGGCTCGGGCCCGTGGTGGTTCGGGGGCGCGGTTTCGTGCGAGCTCCCGGGAGTTGTGGGTCCCCCAGCGTTGGGAGAGGTGGTCGTTAGATGGATTCGGCGGAGGACGCGAAGCAGGCGCAGCTGGCGGAGCTGCGACGGCGGATGGCGGCTGTTCCGGCGCGCGGTGCGGGTGCGGCCGCGCGGATGCCGATGCGGGGTGACGCGCCGCAGGTGGCGGTGGGTTTCTCGGCGGCGGTGGGCAACGGCCGCACGGTCGCGGCGATGGCGGCGCCGGGGGCGACGCCCGCGAGCGGCGGGAGCGAGGGCGCGCGACGGCTCGCCGAACAGGTGCGGCGGGAGGCGTTGCCGGTGCCGTCCGCGCTCGAAAGTCTTTTGCCCGAAGGCGGTTTGGCCAAGGGCTCGGTGGTCGCCTATACGGGCGCGAGTTCGCTGCTTTCCGGTTTGCTGGCCGCTGTCACCGGGGCCGGCGGTCATGCCGCGGTGGTCGGGTTGCCGCGGCTGGGCTTGCTCGCGGCGGCCGAAATGGGCGCGCGGCTGGATCGATTGGCCGTCGTCACCGACCCCGGATCCGACCCGCTGGAGGTTGCCTCTGTTTTGCTGGATGGCCTCGATTTGGTGGTACTCGGGTTGAACGGCGCTTCGGTGCCGATGTCGCGCACCCGGGTGCTCACCGCGCGGGCGCGCAGCAAGGGGTCGACGCTGGTGGTGACGGGTGGTTCGTGGGCGGGGCCGGTGCTGCGGATCGACACCCATGTCGCCGGATACAGCGGGTTGGGGCGCGGGTGCGGGCGGCTGCGCACGGTGCGGCTGAACGTCTCGGTGCACGGGCGGTCGGCGCAGGCCAGGCAGGGGTATCTGGCCCTGTGCCCGAGCAACGGCCGCGTGGAGTGGGTGGATACGAATCCGGTGAGCGATACGGCGTCCGGCGCGCCGGACGCCGCGATCCCGAGCGTGGTCCGGCATGCCGTTTCCTGACGGTGGCGTGGGTCGTGCCGCGGTATAGCGGCCTCGACGCGGCCCGGCCGGACCGGTCGGTCCCGATCGTGCTGCGGCGCGCGGCTTTTCGGTTCGGCGGCGGATCCGTCTCGCCCGAGCGGAGCCGGCCGTGACGGCGCGGCGATCACGGGTGCTGGCGGTGTGGTGCCAGGACTGGCCCGCCGTCGCGGCGGCGGCCGAGGCCGGTGCGCCGGTGACGCGGGCGGTGGCGGTGTTCTCCGCGAACAGGGTTGTCGCGTGTTCGGCGGTGGCGCGGTCGGAGGGCATCCGGCGCGGGCTGCGCCGGCGGGAGGCGCAGGGACGGTGCCCGGATCTGCTGGTGGCACAGGACGATCCGGATCGGGACGCGCGGCTGTTCGAGGCGGTGGTGGCGGCGGTCGACGCGACGGTGCCGGGCGTGGAGGTGCTGCGGCCCGGACTGCTGATCCTGGCGGCGCGCGGCGCGGCGCGGTTCTTCGGCTCGGAGGAGGCGGCGGCCGAGCGGCTGGTGGACGCGGTGGCGGCGGCCGGTGTGGAGTGTCAGATCGGCATCGCCGACGAGCTCTCCACGGCGGTGCTCGCCGCGCGCCGGGGCGTCATCGTGCCCGTGGACCGCGGTGCGGAATTCCTTGCGCCGCTCTCGGTCTCGGAACTGTCGGTGGAACCGGCGCTGGCCGCGCCGGAGCGGGCGGAGCTGGTGGATCTGCTGCACCGCTTGGGTTTACGACGGATCGGCGACTTCGCCGCGCTCACCCCGGTGGAGGTGTCCTCCCGCTTCGGGCGCGACGCCATCACGGCGCATCGTTGCGCGCGTGCGGAACCCGAGCGCCCGCCGTCGGCGCAGACCCCCGCCCCGGATCTCACCGTGGAGCACCGCTGCGAACCGCCGATCGAACGCGTCGACGCCGCCGCCTTCGCGGGCCGCCTGCTCGCGACCCGCCTGCACGAGGCGCTGGCCGCGGCCTCCTCGGCCTGCACCCGCCTGTCCATCTACGCGGAAACCGAGTCCGGCGAACAGCTTTCCCGCATCTGGCGCTGCGCCGAACCCCTCACCCCCGACAGCACGGCCGACCGCGTGCGCTGGCAGCTGGACGGCTGGCTCACCCGCCGCACCCTGGATCGCGCCCGGCGGCTGCGCGCCGAGCGGCAGGATGTACCGGAAGACGAGATCTGGGATGAGACACCCGATCCCATCGTGCTGCTGCGCCTGGAGCCCATCGAGGTGGTCGCCGCCGGAGCGTTGCAGCTCGGGCTGTGGGGCGGGGTCGGCGAGGACGAGGAGCGGGCCCGCCGCGCCCTGGTGCGCGTGCAGGGTCTGCTCGGCGGGGACGCCGTTCGCCTGGGCGTGCTCAGCGGCGGTCGCGGCCCCGGCGAGCGCATCACCATGGTCAACCTGGGGGACGAGCCCGTGCCCGCCGCCGACCCGGCGCAGCCCTGGCCCGGTCGCCTCCCGGAACCGGCTCCGACCGTGGTCTGGGCCACCCGCCCCGAGGTCCGCCTGGAAACCGCCGGCGGCGAGCCCGTCTGGGTGACCGACCGCGGCCTGTTCACCGCCGATCCCGCAGTCCTGCACTGGGGCTCGCGCACCTGGGCCCTCATCGGCTGGGCCGGGCCGTGGCCCCTGGACGACCGCTGGTGGGTTCACCACCCCGAGCACCCGCCCGCGGCCCGCGCCCAGGTGCTCCTGGACGAGGACGAACGCGCCCTGCTCCTGCTGGGCTACGACGGGATCTGGCATGTGGAGGGTCTGTACGAGTGAACGGGCGCGCCGCCGGTGCCGTTGCCGGTCAAGGTCTCCGGTCGTCCGCGTCGTACCGGGTGCGCGCGGCGTGGACCTCGTCCATGTGGTCTTCGGCCCAGGCCTTGATGGTCCGCATGACCGGCAGCAGCGAGTGGCCGAGGGTGGTCAGTTCGTAGTCGACGCGCACCGGCACCGACGGGGTGACCGTGCGGGTGACCAGGCCGTCGCGTTCGAGGTTGCGCAGGGTCTGGGTGAGCATCTTCTGACTGACGCTGGCCAGGCGGCGCCGCAGCTCGCCGTAGCGCTGCGGGCCGTCGGCGAGCGCGGTGACGGCCAGGCTCACCCATTTGTCGGCGATGCGATCCAGCAGGTGGCGGGCCGGGCATTCGGCGAGATACGCGTCGTAGGCGGCCCCGGCCGCGGCGCGCTGCTGCTCGGCGGTGCGAGTCGGCACAGGCCACTCCTCGAGGTTCCCTACGCACCCGAAAGTGCCCACTTCCTTTCGGAGAGTAGCACTCTGAAACTGGTGCGCATGACGACGAACACGATGATGCGCGCGGTGGTCGCGCGCGGTTACGGGGGCGCCGAGGTGCTCGAGACGATCGAGGTTCCGGTTCCCGAGCCGGGTCCGGGGCAGGTCCTGATTCGCGTCGAGGCGGCCACGGTCAATCCCGTCGACCTGGCCACCCGCTCGGGCGCCCTGACCGACGCCGGGCTGATGGCGCCCCGCCCGGTCACCGGCCTCGGCTGGGATGTCGCCGGGGTCATCGAGCGTCTCGGTCCCGGGGTGCGCGGGTTCGCACCGGGCGGATCGGTGATCGGCCTGCGCGATCTGCTCGACTCCTCCTCCGGCGCGTACGCCGACTACCTCGTCCTGGACGCGAGCGCGGTGACCGCGGCCCCGCCCGGCGTCCCGGCCACCGCGGCGGCCACCCTCCCGCTGAACGGCCTGACCGCCGCGCAGGCGCTGACCCTGCTCGACCCGGTTCCCGGTAGCACGCTGCTGGTCACCGGCGGTGCGGGCGCGGTCGGCGGCTTCGCCGTGGAACTCGCGGTCCGCCGCGGCCTGCGCGTCGCCGCGACCGCCGGCGCCGCCGACGCACCGTTCCTGCGCGACCTGGGCGCCGAATGGATCATCGACCGCACCACTCCCGATCTGCCCGCCTGTATCCGGCGCCTGATCCCCGGCGGCGTCGACGCCGCGCTGGACACCGCGGGCGCGGGCGTCCACGCCCTCGCCGCGGTCCGCACCCGCGGTTCTTTCGTCACCGTGATGGGTGGACCGCCCCCGATCCCCTTGCGCGGCATCACTGTTCATCGGCAGTGGATCAGCGCGGATGGCCCCGCCCTCGCGACCCTCGCCGCCGCGAACCTCACCCTCCGGGTGGCCGGAACCCTTCCGCTGGACCGCGCGGCCGAAGCGCACCACCGCCTGGCCGCGGGTGGACTGCGCGGTCGCCTCGTGCTTACGCCGTAACCATCGGCGTCTCCGGCGACCAGGGGGATTCCCGCCACAACCGGTGGCGAGGGGAGCGCGCGACCTGGGGATCGGCTACGCCCTTTCGCCATCGCCGCAGGGGAGCGCGGTGCCGTCTCGACGCGAGCGTCGGCGCATCCCCGGCGCGGGTTGCGACCTGGTGGGGAGGGGCGACGCCGGGACTCCGGTATCGACCGGGACATCGTCAGGGCCACGGTGCGGTGGTGAGCGGGCGGTGCCTAACCGAATCCACCCAACCAGGTAATTCGGCACACAAGCGGCGGCGCGGGGGTCGGGCGGTCCGTACGCTGGATCCTCGTGGATACGGTCAGCAGGGTCATCGTGGGTGACGTGTCGATCGCCTATCGGGATTCGGGGGCCGCGGGGGACGACGCCGTGCCGGTCGTGCTGGTGCACGGGATGGGCGGGGACGGGCACACCTGGGACCGGTTCGCGGGGCGGCTCGGGAAGCTCGGGCGGCGGGTGATCATCCCGGACCTGCGCGGGCACGGGCGCAGCGCGCACGCGGGGTCGTATCTGTTTCCGGAGTTCGGCGCGGACGTCCTGCGGCTGTGCGAGCGGCTGGGGGTGGAGCGGGTCGATCTGGTGGGGCATTCGCTGGGCGGGTACGCGGCGTCGTGGGTCGCCATGGAACGGCCGGAGTTGGTGCGGCGGTTGGTGATCGAGGAACAGCCGTTGCCCCTGCGGTCGGGCGACGAGCAGGTGACGTTCACGCGCAGGCTGCCCTCGCTGCCGGAGCTGTGGCACGCCACCAGCAGCGCGATTCGGCATCCGCGCGCGGTGCTGGCCTTCGACCGGTCGATGACGGGCACCGCCCTGGAACAGTTCCGCAAGCCCTATCCGGAGTGGTGGGAGGGCCTGGCGGAGATCAGCGCGCCGACCCTGTTCCTGCGGGGCGGGCCCGGCGGCATGGTCGATCCGGCGAAACTCGAGCTCATGCGGGCCGCGGTGCCCGAGTTCACGGTGCGGGCCGTGGCCTGCGGGCACAGCATCCATCGCGATCGGTACCACGAATTCGAGTCGGCGGTGCTGCCGTTCCTCGGGCACTGAGGAAACCGAGCGTTCTCCCCGTTCTCGCCCCCGCCCGGCCCCGTCCGCGCCGGTCGTACCGTCGGGTACCCGACGGACCGCGCCGACCGGTATCTACAGTGAACCGGTGTCCGCACTCGAGCGCCCTACGCTGTTCTTTGCCGATGAGCAGTCGTTCCGGGAGTGGCTGACGGCCAACCACGCCGCGGTCGACGGCATCTGGGTGAAATTCGCCAAGAAGGGGACGGGTCACCTCTCCCTCGACTACGACGGCGCCCTGCGGCAGGCCCTGTGTTTCGGCTGGATCGACGGGCAGGCCCGGCGCGCCGACGACGCGGACTTCCACCTGCGCGGCTTCACCCCGCGCCGCCGGCGCAGTCCCTGGTCACAGCGCAACGTGGGCATTGCCGGGGAACTGATCGAGCAGGGTCTCATGCACCCCGCCGGGCAGGCCGAGATCGACCGCGCCAAGGAGGACGGGCGCTGGGACACCGCCTACGGCCGCGACCGCGATCTGCCGGAGGACTTCCAGGCCGCCCTGGACGCCAACCCCGAGGCCGCGGCCTTCTTCGACACCCTGCCCGCCCAGGCTCGCGTCACCGTCGGCTATCACCTCGGCAGCGCCGTGCGCCCGGAGACCCGCGCCCGCCGGCTCGAGCAGCTCATCGGCAAACTCGCCGCCGGGCAACCGCTATGAGCTCACCCGGGGACCTATCGAGTCCGCCCGGTGTCGGGCCGGTGTCGTTCGAGGGGCTGCCGTGCTCGACCGCGGCCCTGGAGGTTCCGTTGCCGGGCAGCGCCACCCGCGTCACCGGCTGGCTGTGCGTCGAACAACCCGGGGCGTGGGGCCGCGATGTCATCGGCGACGAGGTGCTCGGCCCGGAGATCACCGCCGAACTCGCCGTGCGCACCAAGGCCGCGCGGGTGCGGCCGACGCTCATCCGGCGGCCGGGCCGCAACGAATTCACCGGTGCGCGAACGGTTCTGCTCGCGAGTTCCCGGCCCGAGGGCTCCTGGTGCGAGCGGCTCGAGATCACCGACCTGACCCAGCTCTTCGACCTGGATCTGAGTCTGGTGAACGGTCCGCCGCCGGGAATCGGTGCGGCCGTGACCGATCCGCTGGTTCTGGTCTGCGCGCACGGAAAACGCGATCAGTGCTGTGCGCGCCTGGGCCGCCCCATCGCCGCCGGGCTGGCCGCGGCGCATCCCGGCCGGGTCTGGGAGTGCTCGCACACCGGCGGCCATCGCTTCGCGCCCGCCGTGGTGTTGCTCCCCACCGGCCTGACCTACGGCCGCCTGGACGAGGCGTCGGCCCGCGCCATGCTCGACGCCGCCGACCGGGGCGAGATCTCGCTGACCGGGCTGCGCGGCCGCAGTTGCTATTCGCCGGTCGAGCAGATCGCGGAAGTCGCCGTCCGCCGGTATCTCGCCGCGGAAGGCCGCGGCGGAACCGCCTCCGGTACGCCGTCCGCCGAACTGCGCGCCGATCCCGTTGCGCCGCATGCCGATCCCGCGAGCATCGATCCCGTGCCGAGTGTGAGCGGCGTCGAGCTGACGGTCACCCCGGCGCCCGAGTACGCCGATATCGCCGCCGACCCGGCCACTTTCGCCGGCGCGGCCCTGGTGCGCCACCCCGGCGACCGCACCTGGCTCGTCACCACGCGGTCGGTGAGCTACGCCCCGCGTCAGGCCAGCTGCGGCGCCGCACCCAAGCCGGTGACGGCGCTGGTCGTGAACGAGATCCGCGCACTCGACTGATTTCGGGTTGCGGCCGTGGGATTTTCGGGCAAATCCGACAATCTGCCAAATGAAAATATGCGCATCGAGTGATCTATTGCTGCCGTCGAGTGTGATCGCCACCGCCGGGCGCGTTCGAAACCGGGCGCGGCTTCGCGGCGAACCTCCGGCCGGCGGGTGCTTCCGTTTCGAGCCCGGATGGGGGACGGGTGAGGTGCCCCCGGCAACCGGATCAACGGTCTGACCAGGTCATGTCTCAGACGGTTGAGCACTTGCACTGCTACCAATCGAAAATTTCTCGCATATGCCAATGGTGACTTCGGTAACGCGGGTGGTGTGCTGGGCCGGACGTCGAGGTCAGCGGTCACACCGCGCCTCGGTCATTCCATCTGGGACACATGTGAAGGAGGCCGGTCGTGGCATCGGTTGTCAGTACCCGCCGGGGTCGCCCGGCCCGGGGGAACGCGCGGCGCGCGGCCGTGCTGGCCGTCGCCGCGGCGGTGGTGAGCGCGGTGTCGCCCGCGTTCGTCGCCACGGCGCAGGAGCCGATCCCGGTCAGCGGTGCCGCCGACCGCCAGGAGCGCGTGCTCGAAACCCGCGACGGGGTCGTCGTCTCCCAGGTCACCTACGCGCTGCCGCTGCCCGCGAACGCCGCCCCGCACCCGGCGGCCTGCGATCGCGCCGGGTATCTGCGCTACCGCGCGGTGGACGGGCCCGCCGACTCTCGCGACGCCGACAACGTGATCGTCCAGCAGCCGGGCGCCATCGGCGGCGCGGTCAACAACGACAGCGTCGCGGCCAATACCGTGGCCGCCGCGCGAGCGCTGGGGCAGCACGTCGAGTTCTGGGCGCTGGCGCGGCGCAGTTCCTGCCTCGACGAGACCTTCGGCTTCGACTACGCCCTGCGCAGCGGGAACTACCTGGACGCGGTCGACTACTACTTCAATCGCAAGCCGCTCGACGGTCAGGTGTTCGGCGGCTTCGAGGAGTCGCACGATCTCGCGGTGCTCGACGCCATGGGCATGGAACGCATCATCCGCGACCAGTACGAGATGATGCTGTTCGAGATCCCGGATCAGGCTGTGCGACAGCAGAAGTACGTGTGCACGGGAATCTCGCTGGGCGGCCTGGTCACCGGATTCTTCTCGGACTGGGATTTCGACGGCAATCCGGCGACCACCGCCGACGCGGGCTACAACCAGTGCGCCGCCTTCGCCGCGCAGGACACGATGATCACCTCCGATCCGGTGGCCATCCAGAACACCCCGTTCTTCAGCGATGTCACCAATGCCATTGTCGGACCGACGAACGACGTGGTGAAGGCCGTCGCCAACGTCGGGGTGCTGCCGCGTTCGCTGACCTCGGTGCCGGTCATCGGCGCGCGCACCTTCATGATCTACCGCCTGGCCGGGCTGGCCGCGCACCTGGATCCGACGGCGGAAAGCCAACTGCTGGCGCACCTTCCGCGCGATCTGGACCTCGAAATCAGCCTCGACTACATGTTCTCCGGATCGGTGGCGGGCTTCGCCACCAACGGCGCGGACGGCTCGGGGAACATTCGCGACTTCCGATTCACCAACGAGGCCCTGCTCGGGCTGTTCATCGACAACAACTCGGGCAATTTCGCGCTCTTCCACCAGGGTGTCGGCGCGTTCGGCGGTGGGCCGGTCACCGAGAAGGTCTTCCCGATTCCGGGTTCGGTCACCCAGATTCCGCTCATGGGCGGCTTCCTGCGCGCGGTCGCCGGCCCGCAGACGAGGGTGCGGCCGACCGATCGCACCGCGCTCTACACCTGGCGGAACTACGACGACGTGCGCGGGATCCCCTACACGGCCCCGAACCACGAGTCCTCCGATATCCGGGACGCGGCACGGCAACTCGGCACCGGCGGACCCTACGCGTACTGGGAGACCTACTTCCCGTCCCGGATCTTCATCGATATCGGCGCGGGTTACGGCGGCGCGCGCAGCGGCGACATGACCGGCCTGCGTTACGCGAACATGGCGCGCACCAAGCCCATGTACATCGCCTACGCCGGTGACGGTTTCGTGCAGCAGGGCGCCGGCATGGTGGTCCCGCCGCCGCCCACCGCCCAGGTGGTCACCCTGCCCGGCTACAGCCACGTGGACACCATCGGCGCGGCCCGCGTGCAGAACGACGGTAGGCCCGACGCCAGCGCGCAGACCCTGGCCGAATTCGTGAAGAGCCTGCGATGACGGGCGAACCCACCATCACTGCGAACCGAAAGCGGGGGGCGATGTCGCTCACCAGGCGGATCAGACTCGGGCTGTCCATGGGAATTCCCTTGGCGGTCAGTGCGGTACTGATAGTTACCGGCCTGACCATTCCGAAATCGGTTGCCGACCCGGTGGTTCCGGGTGGCGCGGATTCCTCGACGGTCACGCCCATCACCGGAGATCCCTACCTCGGCGACGATGTCGAGGCGACCTATGTCCGGTTGCACTACCCGAGCCCGTACTCCACCATGGCGCATCCCGAGGCGTGCGACTGGATCTCGTTCGTGCGGTACCGGTCCAAGCAGGGCCCGGAGCACACCGTCGACGCAGATGCCGTGCTGAGCATGCAGCCCGGCCTGTTCTCCGGCGCGGGCAACCTGAATTCGCAAGGCCCGCAGGTCGTTCGCAAGGCGGCCGCGGCCGGGAAGTTCGTCGAGTACATCTCGCTGGACCGGCGCTCCAACTGCGCCGAGGACCGCACCGGCTGGGAGGCGGCGGACAAAGCCGGGGACTACCGGGTCGCGGCGGACTACTACTTCGGCGGCAAGGCGATCGGCGGGAAGACCTACCGCTATCAGGATTCCCTGGCGCTCGACTACATCGGCGAGTACGGCCTGGCACTGACCATGGACGACTGGCGGGTGGCGATCGAATTCCTGCTGCCCGACCCGGCTTCGCGCGGTAAGAGCCACTGCGGCGGGCATTCGCTCGGCGCGTTCCTGGTCGGTCCGATGCTGGCCTGGGACTTCGACAAGAATCCCGCCACCGTGCAGGACGCCGGCTACAGCCTGTGCGGCGGCGGCGGGGTGTCGCTGGACGGGTTCGCCATGAGCGACCCGGCGGGAATATCGGGCGTGCCGCCGCTGGACGCGCTGTTGTCCACGGTCGGCGGTGTGCTCAAGACCGGCATCGATTTGCTGGCCAAGAACGGTCTCGGCGTCGGGCAGCTGCCGGTGATCGCGGCCAGCGAGGTGCTGAACACCTATCAGCTGGCGGCGATGGCCGCGGACCAGAGGCCCGATGAGGAAAGCGATCTGCGGACGCTCGCGCCGACGGATCTGCGCACCGAGCCGTGGATGCGCATCTTCTACGCCAAGGACTACCTGGATCTGTTCACCGGCGCGAACCTGCCGCGTGACTTCCGGACCACCAACACCACGGCCTTCGGCATGCTCTTCGACCAGAACTCCTCGCAGTGGGTGCTGCAGGCCGGAGTCGGGTTCTACGACTGCGCGACGACGGGCAAGACCTATCCGGCGCCCAACGGGCTGGCCTCGGTGCCGATTCTGGGACCGAACCTGTTCATCATCCCGCTGCGCCTGGGCTTCGGTCAGAACTACACCCCGGCGGACCGGAATCAGCTGTGCGGGTGGAAGAACTACGACCAGGTGGGCGCGTCGACCATCGACGGCCTCGATCCGGTGCGCGGCAACTTCACCGATCGCGATCACGAGGTCACCGACATCCGCGAGATGGCGCACGCGATGAATCCTGGCTGGCAGCCAGCGGATTCGTTCGAGCTGTACACCCCGCTGCGCCTGATCACCGATATGGTCTTTGCGCTCGGCGTGGGGCGCAGCGGCGAGCTGGAGCAGCTGCAGAACCGTACGGGCGGCATCCTGAACTTCCTGCTGCACGGGGATCGCTGGCAGAGCACACCCGCGCGTTCGCGCAATCTCACCGTCCTGGCCGGTGATTCGCCGTTGCAGAACGCGGGGTACGGCGGCATCCTCCCGGCCAACACGAAGATCGTGCCCGGTTATCGGCACTACGACGTGGTGACCGCGGCGGAGCGACAGAACAACGGCATGCCGGAGATGGTGAGTTCGCTCATCGTCAACTTCATGATCAATCCGTAGCCGTCCGGTTCGGGAACGACCGAACGGTCCCGGCCCACTGGGCCGGGACCGTTCTCGTTGTCGTGCAAGGAGTTTCGGATCTCCGCGCTGCCGGGCTCCGTGGCGTCCGATCACCGGGCTTTGCGCAGACCCAGGTACTGCAGGGCGGCGAAGGCGCCGACCGTCACGGCCTGCATGAGGGTCCAGACGGTGCCCGCGACATTGAGATCCAGGGTGCCCTCGACGGCGGTGGCGACGCTGACCACGACCCAGATCGCGTTCAGGGCCATGACGGTGCGGGCGGCGGCCATATTGATGGACTTCGTCGCGCCGGTCGCGGTGACCGCGAGGGCGAACAGGGTGAGGAAGGCGCCGATGGCGAGGCCGTACGTGCGGTCCAGGCCCAGCAGCGATTCCAGCGGCACCGCCAGGGCCAGGTAGGCCAGGCCGTTGGCGCCGGTGACCACGGCGTCCAGGCGGAGCGAGGTGCGCAGCAGCTTGTCGCCGCGAGCGAGCAGGGTGGACAGGTAGGTGGGGGCGGTGGTGGTGGTCATGGCGAAACTTCCTTCTGAATCCGGGTTTTGGAAAGGGGTGGGTGGAGCTAGACGGCGGCGGGAACCTTGTCGAGGAAGCCGTACACACCGGCGATCCGGCCGTGCTCGAGGGTGGCGACATCGAAGCCGACGACCAGGGCGGGTCCCTCGGCCGGGCCGAGCTCCCAGGTGAAGCGCACCTGCTCGTGGTGGCCGTCCACCGGGCCCGCCAGGCGGAACACCATGCCGGGGAACTGGGCCTGCACGGCGGCGATTCCGGCGTCCAGGGCGCGGCGGCCGGTGACGTCCATGAGCGGATCGACGTAGCGCACCTCGTCGGTGAACAGTCCGTCGATGGCGGCCGCGCGGGCGGCGGCGTCGGTGGTGTTCCAGATCTCCAGGTACTGCGCGACCAGGTCGTTCATTGCCGTCTCCCTTGTTTTCTCGGCGCTGTGTCGCGCTCTGGAACAAAGTTATGACGGGGGCGGGGGTGCCCGAATCAGTCATCCATAAGTACTTTTCGCGACCGATGACGTAGGTCGATCCGGGCTCCGCCGGTACCCCCGGATGTCCGATCGGTCCGGCCTTTCCGGGGCGGTGCGCGGGGCCCGGATACGGTGGGCGAATGCTCTACGGACGCCAGGCAGAACAGCTCCGCATCGACGCACTGCTCGACGCGGCGCGGGCCGGGCGCAGCGGGGCCCTGGTGCTGCGTGGCGAAGCCGGCATCGGCAAGACCGCGCTGCTCGACCACGCCGCCGCGCGGGGTGTTCCGTGCGTGCGCGGCGCGGGCGTCGAATCCGAGGCCGAATTGCCTTTCGCCGGACTGCATCTGCTGCTGCGCTCGGCGCTGCCGCTGGTGGACGCGCTGCCCGAGCGGCAGCGCGCGGCCCTGCTCGGTGCGTTCGGTCTCGGCGAGCACCATGCCGGCGATCAACTGCTGATCGGCCTGGCGGTGCTCTCGCTGCTCGCCGAACAGGCCGCCGACGGGCCGCTACTGGTCCTGATCGACGACGCGCACTGGCTGGACCGTGCGACCGCGGACACCCTGCTCTTCGTCGCCCGCCGCGTCGAGGCCGAGGGTATCGTGCTGATCTTCGCGACCCGTACCGGGGCAGCCGATTTCCCGGCTCCGGGGCTGCCCGAACTCGAGGTGCCGGCGCTGCGGCAGGACGCCGCGGCCGCCATGGTCGATGCCGCCACCCCGGATCTGACCCCGGCGCTGCGCTATCGGCTGCTGTCCGAGGCGGGCGGCAATCCGCTCGCGCTGCGGGAACTGCCCGCGGTGCTGGCCGTGGAACCGGCCGACGCGGGGCCGAATCCGCTGCCGCTGAGTCAGCGGCTGCAGGTCGCCTTTCACGGGCGCGTCAGCCGACTGCCCGCGCCCACCCGCACCCTGCTGCTGGTCGCGGCCGCGGCCGGGGCGAGCGAGCTCGATCCGCTGTTGCGCGCCGCGACGACCCTCGGCGCGGGGATCGGTGATCTGCAACCGGCCGAGGAGGACGGTCTCGTGCACACCGACGGCCGGACGCTCGCCTTCCGGCATCCGCTGCTGCGCTCGGCGGTCTACCGGGGCGCCCCGCTGGCCCAGCGGCTCGCCGCGCACGACGCCCTGGCCGCCGCCCTGGACCGGCCCGAGGACGCGGATCTGCGGGCCTGGCACCGGGCGTCGGCGGCCACCGGACCGGACGAGGACATCGCCGCCGAGCTGGCCGCCACCGCCGATCGGGCCCGGGCCCGCAACGGTTTTCACGGTGCGGTCGCCGCGTACGAACGCGCGGCCGCGCTCAGCGTGGACCACGCGGCGAAGGTGCACCGGCTGGTGCGCGCCGCCGAAACCGCCGGTGAGGCGGGCCTGTACGACGTGGCGGACCGGCTGGCCGGGCGCGCCGCGGCCCAGACCGCCGAGCCCGCCCTGGCCGCCCGCCTCGACCTGATTCGCGGACGCGCGGAATTCGGTGCGGGCAAACAGCTTCCGGCGCACCGGCGACTGGTCGCGGCGGCCGACGCGGCACGGGCGGAACCGCTGCTCGCGGCCCGAATCCTGCTGGTCGCGGTGCACACGGCCTGGTATCTGGGCGCGGCGGAACTTCGCGAGGTCACCGACCGGCTCTCGGCACTGGCACTGCCCGTGGACAACTCGCTGGCCCACAGCACCGCCTACGTCCTGGCCGGGGTGCACGGCCGGTACAGCGCACCGCTGCGCGAGACCGCCGACCGGGCTCGCGCCACCGGGGCCGAGGTGAGCGACCTGGTGCAGCTGTCCGGTGTCGGCCTGGTGGTCGGGCAGGACGACCAGGTGGCCGATCTGGTCGGCGAACTGATCACCGCCTGCCGTGACGAGGGCCGGATCGGCCCGCTGCCCACCCTCCTGTTCTTCCGGTCCGAGGCCGAAACGTTCCTCGGCCGGCCGCGCGAGGCCCTGGTCATCGCGACCGAAGGCGCCCGGATCGCCCGCGACATCGGGCAGGAGCACTGGGTCGGCCAGCACACGGCCATGCTCGCCTACCTGGCCGCGCTCGCCGGTCGCGAGGACGAATGCCGTTCGGCCGCCGCGGAATCGGTGTCCGAGCGCTTCGGCGGCGCGGACGCTCCCGGCGCGAGCTGGGCCCACGCCGCGCTGGCGCTGCTCGACCTCGGGTACGGCCGGGTGGACAGCGCGCTGGCCAGATTCGAGATCCTGACCCGGGAACCCGCCCGGCACATGGTGATCGGCCTGCGCTCGCTGCCCGATCTCATCGAATCGGCGGTGCGACTGGGTGATCCGGGCCGCGCGGGTGACGCGCTCGAACGTCTGGACCGGTGGGCCGAGCTGTCGGGGCAGCCGTGGGTGGCCGCGCTCGCCGCCCGCGCGCACGCGCTGCTGAGCCCGGACGCGGAGGCCGAGCGGTACTACCGGACCGCCCTGGAGCTGGGTGGGCGCCCGTTCGAGCAGGCCCGCACCCACCTGCTCTACGGGGAGTGGTTGCGCCGCAACCGCCGCAAGGCCGACGCCAGAACGCCGCTGGCCGCGGCACTCGAGACCTTCGAACGCCTCGGCGCCGCACCGTGGGCGGCCCGGGCGAGCACCGAACTCGGCGCACTCGGCGTCGGCGCCGCCACCCGCGCCGCGACCGGGGTGCTCGCCGCCCTCACCCCGCAGGAACTCCAGATCGTGCGGCTCGCCGCCCAGGGCATGAGCAACCGCGACATCGCCGCCCAGCTGTTCCTGAGCCCGCGTACGGTCGGCCATCACCTGTACAAGGCGTACCCGAAACTCGGCGTCGTCTCCCGCGGTGAGCTGAAATCGCTGGCACTGGAACAGGACTGAGCCACGCCAGCCGTCCCGTCGCGCACCTCGGGTCGGATCTCGCGGTGAGCTGAAATCGCTCGCGCTGGAACAAGACTGAGCCACCGCAGCCGTCCCGTCGCACGCCCCGGGGCGAAATCCACCGTGTGCGGCGTGGATCCCGGCCGGAGCGCGCCGGGTCAGCGGGTGGCGAGAATATGTCGGAGGCAGTACGGGGGTACACGGTTCACCAGTAGGTGCCGGGCACCAGCCGCGCGGCCTTGCGCAGGGCGGTGCCGGTGACTCGGACGACCGTCGGGGTGGTGCGGCGATGCCGTTGCGGCTCTTCGATGTTCGCGTCCTCGGTCTCGGCGTCGGGCACCGCCTCGCCCTTGGCGGCGGGGGAGTCGCCGATCGAGCGGTAGTAGCGGTGCAGGACGCGCTCCTTGATGCCCGGGGCGAACATCTGGCCGTACTCGGCCAGGGTGCCCAGGGGGACGTCGATGCGGCGCGGGCGCTCGCTCAGGGCGCGCACGATGAGGGCGGCGGCCCACTCGGGGGACTGGACGGGTGAGCCCTGGTCGCCGCTCGGCGCGATCATGGGGGTGCGCACCAGGGGCATGTGGATGGTGGTGAAAGTGACGTTGTCCGAGAGCATTTCGATCGCCGTCACCTCGGCGAACTTGTCCAGGGCGGCCTTGCTGGCCAGGTAGGCGGCGAAGCGCGGGGACGCGACCTGCACGCCCGCGCTGGAGATGTTCACGATGTGCCCGAACTTGCGTTCGCGCATCTGCGGCAGCAGGGCCAGGGTCATGCGGACCGCGCCGAAGTAGTTCACCGCCATGGTTCGCTCGAAATCGTGCATGCGATCGGTGGAGCGGTGCACCGCGCGGCGAATCGAGCGCCCGGCGTTGTTGACCAGCATGTCCACGTGATCGTGCGCGGCCAGCAGCAAGGTGACGGCCCGGTCCACCGATTCCGGATCGGTGACATCGCACTGGTAGCCGTGCGCCTGCCCGCCCGCCGCGCGGATCTCCGCGACCACGGCGTCCAGTTCGTCCTCGCGGCGGGCCAGCAGCAGCACCACCGCGCCCTTCTCGGCGACCGCGAGGGCGGCCGAGCGCCCGATGCCGGACGAGGCGCCGGTGATCACGACGTGCTTGCCGGTCAGATCGCGACCGGCGCGCCGGCGGGACAGGTAGCCGTTGCCGTTGGCGGCGGAGGTATCGCTCATCGCTGCTCCCTCGGGATTCGATTTGCCTAGAACTTACTCCAAAGTAAGTTCCGTGACCAGGGTGGCGGGGCAGGAGATTCGCAACTGTCCGGGACGGGTGGCGGACACGCCGGATTCGGCATTTACAGACCGTTCGGTTGGGTCTCCTGTAATGCTTCGGAAGATCGAATGTATGTTCGACACTCGAGCACGATCGAGACAGAGGAGAGACCGTGGGCTGGCACAACGGTCCGCCGACCTGGTCGGAACTCGAACGCGTGCTCTCCGGCAGGCCCGCACCCGCCCGCGAGATCGAGGGCGACGGCGGCGACAGCCCGGCCTGGTCCCGCAAACGCGAGAAGTACGAAGCGGGCGCACTGGCCCGCGCGGCCGGGCCCGGTGTGCCGTACGCCGAACTGCACACCCACTCCGCCTACAGCTTCCTGGACGGGGCCAGCCAGCCCGAGGAACTGGTCGAGGAGGCGGTGCGCCTGGGCCTGGAAGCGCTCGCGCTCACCGATCACGACGGGTTCTACGGGGTGGTGCGTTTCGCCGAGGCCGCCCGCGAATGGGGGATGCCGACCGTCTTCGGCGCGGAACTGTCCCTGGGCACCGCCGCCCGCGCGGGCGCGCACCTCGCCCCGCGCGGTGGCCGCCGCGGCCGGGACCGCGCCGGCGAGGAGACCGGGGACTCCGCGCCGCGCACCGGCGCGCCCGATCCGGCCGGACCGCACCTGCTGGTGCTGGCGCGCGGGCAGGAGGGCTACCGCCGGCTGTCCCGGGAGATGGCGGCCGCGCACATGGCGGCGGGGGAGAAGGGCATCCTGCGCTACGACCTGGACCGGCTCACCGCCGCGGCGGGCGGGCACTGGCACATTCTCACCGGCTGCCGCAAAGGCACGGTGCGCCAGGCGCTGCAGCAGAGCGATGCCGCCGCCGAGGCCGAATTGCGGGAACTGGTCGAACGATTCGGTCACGAGCACGTCAGCGTGGAGCTCACCCACCACGGCATTCCCGAGGACGACGAACGCAATGCCCGGCTGATCGCCCTCGCCGATCTGCTCGGGCTGCCCGTACTCGCCACCACCGGAGCGCATTTCGCCGCACCGCCGCATCGCCGCCGGGCCATGGCGCTGGCCGCCATTCGCGCGCGGTCCAGCCTGGACGAGATGGCGGGCTGGCTCGCGCCCACCGGCGGCGCGCACCTGCGCTCGGGCACGGAGATGACGCGGCTGTTCGCCGAATGCCCGCGCGCGGTCGCCAATGCCGTTGCGCTGGCGCGGGAATGCACCTTCGACCTGAGACTGATCGCGCCGCAGCTGCCGCCGTTCGACGTACCGCCCGGGCACGACGAGGACTCGTGGCTGCGCGAGCTCACCATGATGGGCGCGGCCCGGCGCTACGGTCCGCGCGCGGGCAATCCGCAGGCGTACGACCAGCTCGAACACGAACTCCGGGTGATCGCCGACCTGAAGTTCCCGGGGTACTTCCTGGTGGTGCACGACATCGTGGACTTCTGCCACACCAATGACATCCTGTGTCAGGGCCGGGGTTCGGCGGCCAATTCCGCGGTCTGCTACGCCATCGGTATCACCAATGTCGATCCGGTCGCCAACAAACTGCTCTTCGAACGCTTCCTCGCGCCCGAGCGCGACGGGCCGCCCGATATCGACGTCGACATCGAATCCGATCGCCGGGAAGAGGCGATTCAGCACGTCTACACCAAATACGGGCGCGAGTACGCCGCGCAGGTGGCCAATGTGATCACCTATCGCGGGCGGTCGGCGGTGCGCGATGCCGCACGCGCGCTGGGGTTCTCGCCCGGACAGCAGGACGCCTGGAGCAAACAGGTGAGCCGGTGGACCGGGGTGGCAAAGGAAGAGCACACCGATATTCCGGCGGACGTGCTCGGGCTGGCCGGTGAATTGGAGGGTTTGCCACGGCATCTGGGTATTCACTCCGGCGGCATGGTGATCTGTGATCGGCCCATCGCCGACGTGTGCCCGACCGAATGGGCGCGTATGCCGGGGCGCAGCGTGCTGCAGTGGGACAAGGACGATTGCGCGGCAGCGGGTTTGGTGAAATTCGATCTGCTCGGGCTCGGCATGCTCTCCGCGCTGCACTACATGATCGACCTGGTGCGCGAGCACAAGGGCGAGACGGTGGAGCTGCATCAACTCGATCTCACCGAAGCCGCCGTCTACGACATGCTGTGCCGCGCCGACTCGGTCGGGGTCTTCCAGGTGGAATCGCGGGCGCAGATGGCGACCCTGCCGCGTTTGAAGCCGCGCAACTTCTACGACCTGGTGGTGGAGGTGGCGCTGATCCGGCCCGGGCCGATCCAGGGCGGTTCGGTGCATCCCTACATCCGGCGGCGCAACGGCAGGGAGAAGGTCGTCTACGACCATCCGGCACTGGAGAATTCGCTCGAGCGCACGCTCGGCATTCCGCTGTTCCAGGAGCAGCTCATGCAGATGGCCGTCGACATCGCCGGATTCACCGCGGCCGAAGCCGATCAGTTGCGCCGGGCCATGGGGTCCAAACGGTCCCCGGAGAAGATGGAACGGCTGCGCGAGCGTTTCTACACGGGGATGCGCGAACTGCACGGGATCACCGGGGAGATCGCGGACCGCATCTACGAGAAGGTGTACGCGTTCGCGAATTTCGGCTTCCCGGAGAGTCATTCGCAGAGTTTCGCCTCGCTGGTGTTCTATTCCTCGTGGTTCAAGCTGCATCATCCGGCGGCGTTCTGCGCGGGACTGCTGCGGGCGCAGCCCATGGGGTTCTACTCGCCGCAGTCGCTGGTGGCCGACGCGCGCCGGCACGGGGTGGTGGTGCACGGGCCCGATATCAATCACTCGCTCGCCGAGGCGACCCTGGCGGCGGGCGGTACGCAGGTGCGGCTCGGGCTGGGCGCGGTGCGCACGATCGGGACCGAACTCGCCGAGCAGATCGTGGCCGCTCGCGAGCTCGGGCCGTACACCTCGTTCCGAAACCTCACCGGGCGAGTGGAATTGACCGTTCCGCAGGCCGAGGCGCTCGCCACGGCGGGGGCGCTCGGCAGTCTCGGCGGCACCCGGCGCGCGGCGCTGTGGGCGGCGGGCGCGGCGGCGGGGGAGCGGCCCGATCGGCTGCCGGGCATGGGCGCGGCGGTGGACGCGCCCGCGCTGCCCGGGATGAGCGCGCTGGAACTGGCGGCGGCCGATGTGTGGGCCACCGGGGTCTCGCCCGGCAGCTATCCCACCGAGTTCCTGCGCGAGCGGCTCGACGCGCTCGGGGTGGTGCCCGCCGATCAGCTGCTCGGGGTGCGGGACGGCACCCGGGTGCTGGTCGGCGGCGCGGTCACGCACCGGCAGCGGCCCGCCACCGCGGCCGGTGTCACCTTCCTGAATCTGGAGGACGAGACCGGGATGGTGAACGTGGTCTGCTCGGTGGGGTTGTGGGCGCGCTATCGCCGGCTCGTGCAGACCGCGCCCGCGCTGCTCGTGCGGGGGCGGGTGCAGAACGCCGAGGGCGCGGTCACGGTGGTGGCCGATCACGTGCAGCGGATGGATCTGCGCATCGAGGCGCGCTCGCGCGACTTCCGCTGACAGCGAACGCGTGTCACGGTGCGGATGGGCTCGTCGTCATCCCGGTGTTGGCATCCGTACCACCGCATCGAGGAGCACATCGTGAGCATCGAATTCGTCAACCCCGCCGAACTGCACGACCCGACCGGCTTCGGCTACAGCCATATCGCCCGCGTGAGTGGTGAATTGGTGTTCATCGCGGGTCAGTACGACTCCGACGCGCAGGGGCACACCGGCGACGCCGATTTCGCCACCCAGGTGAGCAATGCCTTCGCCAATCTCGGAAAGGCTTTGCGCGCGGTAGGTCTCGACTACGCCGACGTGGCGCAACTGCGCACCTTCATCGTCGACCACGACCTGGACAAGCTGACCGTACTCGGGAAGAAGATCGCCGAGATCTGGGGTGACCGCCCGCCCGCGCAGACCCTCGCGGGCGTGGCCGCCCTGGCCCTGCCGGGGATGAAGTTCGAGGTGGACGCCACCGCCGTCCGTTCCTGACCCGCGCGCCCGCCGCCCCGGACCACCCGCGAGAATCGAGCGGTTCCCTCGGATCCCGCAAAGGAGCGCCGCCATGCCCACCGTGGTCCGGGCCGTCATCAAACCCAACAGCAAGAAGGGTCCCCTGGTCGAAGCCCTCCCCGCCGGGACGCTCCGGCTCTACGTCCGGGCCCCCGCCGTCGAGGGCAAGGCGAACAGGGCGGCCATCGAGCTGCTGGCCGCCCACTACGGCGTCCCCAAGACCGCCGTCCGCCTGGCTGCCGGGGCCACCTCCCGCTTCAAACGGTTCGAAGTCGACGACTGAGCGGCGAACTCGGCGCACGAGCGGGACTTCGATGTGCGGCGCCGCCTACGCACGGTGGCGCCGCGCTCGATCCGGAACCGGGTCGAACAGCGCGGCGTGCTCGGCGACCCAGTCCCGGTAGGTGCGCATCGGCCGGCCGATCAGCTCCGGGACCGTGGGGCGCTGCTCGGCGGTCCAGCGGGTGAGCTCGTCGAAGTGAACGCCGTACTCCTGGAGTGCGAACAGGGTCACGTCGATACCGTCGTCCGGCCACCCGCGTGCGCGCCAGGCGGCGCGGCTCTCCCGCGGGGTCAGCTCCACGGCGGTGATTTCCCGCCCGAGCACCTCGGCGATGTCCCGCACCCGGGATCGTGTACTCACCGGAAATCCCACCGCCTCCAACAGCATTCCCGCGTACCCGTCGCGGCACAGCGCCGCAGCCGCCACCGCCGCCAGATCCCGTTCGTGGATGAAGGGGTAGTGCCCCGTCCCGAGAAACGCTTCCCGCACGGTGTTCTCGGCCGCGATGGTCTCCGCCCAGTCCGAACCCGTTGCCGGATAGGTTCCTTCGAGCACCGACCCCATCACCGCCGACGGCCGGATGTGGGTCCACGCCATGCCCGACGCCTCGACCGCCCGCTCGATGGCGAGCCAGAACCACGTCTCGGGCGGATACGCCGCCTCGTGCTCGGCCCCGTGCGAGGACAGCAGCACGATTCGCCCGACCCCCGCCTCCCGCGCCCCGGCGAGCACCCGCCCCACGGTCGCGGCCCGCGCCCCGGCGAGAAAAACGGCGTCGACCCCGTCGAATATCCCCGGCGCCGGCTCCGGCCGCGTGATCGACCCCTCGACCACTTCCACCGCGTCCGGCCACTCCCCGAGCTGCCCCGCCTCGGCCACGACCCGCACCCGCACCCCGGCGTCGAGCAGCTCCCGGGCCAGCCACCGCCCCACGATCCCGGTGGGGCTGCACCCCGCGCTCTTGTCCCCGGCTCCGACGGTTACCAATGTAATTCCGCGCACGACAATTCCTCCGGCTACATCAACGGAGATCTTGCGCCTGCGACGAGGTTGCGGATCCGAACTCCCGCCACCCTACCGCGCCACCGCGTTCCACGGCGATGCCCCGAGCGGAACCGAAGTGCGGGCGCCGGAGCTAGTACTCCAGTTCGGACCAGGGGATGTGGATCGGGAAGGGGAAGTCGAAGTCGATGCCGTCGGTGTCGGCGGGGAACCATTCGGCGGCGAGGATGTAGTTGCTCGTGTGCAGGGGGCGCACGCCCTCCGGGAGTACCGCCGGCGCGGTCTGCAGGCCGAAGGCACGGACCCTCGCGACGGCGCTGGCCTCCGTGGCCAGCTGGACTTCCCAGTACCAGGGGATTCCCGCGCTCGCGTAGCGATACTTCTTGGACTCCACCGTCGACCTGGAACCGAAGGGCGACAGCACCTCGCCGACCAGGAACACATCGGCGGCGCGAATGTCTTGGTAGGGAGCTTCGAGACGACGATGAACCAGGAAGTCCGGTGTCAGGAAGTCGGACCTCCCGCTCTCGCCCAGAAAAACGGTGGATTCGATCGCCGCGCGGCGCAGTCGCGTCGAGCCCACGGGCATGAATTCCCGTAGGCACCTGTCCATTCCGGTGAAGAACAGACTCGTGAACGTCTGATGCTCCGGCGGTTCGCGCGGTAGCCAGACCACACGACCCTCCCACAGTTCGATCTCCCCGGCGATCTCCTTCGGGAGCCGCGCGAGTTCTTCCCAGGTCATGTATTCGGACAGTTCCGGGTGCGTACGCGGGATGGGCACGTCACCAGGGTAGGTCGGCGCCGCTACACCGCGCCCGGGAAGCCCTGTTGGCGCCAGGCCTCGTACACCGCGACGGCGGCGGCGTTCGAGAGGTTCATCGAGCGGCGGCCGGGGAGCATCGGGATCCGGAGTCGGTCGGTCACCCGGGGGTCGGACAGGACCTCCGGGGGGAGGCCGGTCGGCTCGGGGCCGAACAGGAGGGCGTCGCCGTCGGCGTAGGTGATGTCGGTGTTGCGGGTCGTGGCGGCGGCCGTGAAGGCGAAGACGCGGGCGGGGGCTATGGAATCCCATGCGGCGGCCAGGTTCTGGTGCACGGTCACCGAGGCGAGGTCGTGGTAGTCCAGGCCCGCCCGGCGTAGCTTGGGCTCGGATAGGTCGAAGCCCAGGGGTTCGATCAGGTGCAACTGGCAGCCCGTCCCGGCGGCGAGCCGGATGGCGTTGCCGGTGTTGGGCGGGATGCGCGGGGAGAAGAACACAAGATGGAACACGCCCACCAGCATCGCAGAGCAAGAGAACCGTACTGTTCGCGGCCGGTGCGTGCGCGTGGCGGCGGGGGAGCCCGATGCGAGCGGTCCGGTTAAGCTTCCGGGCGTGAGTGCAGCCCATGCCGCCCCGGAGAGCCGCAGCAGCCGTATCGGACAGGCGCTGCGGGACAACCTGCCCATGGTGCTGATCGCACTGGTGCTGGTGGTGGCCGTGGTCTTCCTGGCCTGGGACCGGTGGCGCCGCGGAACCTTCTTCTTCGGCGGCGCGACACTGCTCGCGGCGGCCTTCCGGCTACTGCTGCCGACCGAGCGCGTGGGGCTGCTGGCGGTGCGCAGCAAACCTTTCGACGTGACGTGGCTGGCGGTGCTCGGCTGCGCCATCATCGTGCTGGCGGCGACCATCAACAGCCTCGGTGTCACCTAGCCTTGCGGGTACCACGAGTCATGTCTGTTTCGTACGAATTATCCTGACGCACTGTCGGTTTCGTTAGGGTGACGGCTCCGTAACCCCGGTGCCAATTACGGGACGAAGTCGCGTCGTCCACGTAATGTATAGGCATGACAGCGACCTTCGATGACATGGATCTGCGGGATCTGGTCGGCCTGCTCTCGCTCGAGGAACAGCGCGAACTACGTCCCGCGGTACTCCGCGTCCTGCACCGTTTGCCCGCCCAAGAAGTACTGCGCCGAGAACTCGGCCGCCGCCTCACCGAGGTCTGAGCCTCGACACAGCAATCCCCCGGCAGCAGCGCTCCCGGGGGATCATTTGTTTTGAGCTTCGGTACCGCAACTAACGGCGTGCGGCCCGGGCCAGCTCCATGGTCTGCACCATGAGTTTGCCCACCGCTTCGGTCTCGGTGAGGAATCCGTCGTGCCCGTCCCGGGAACGCACGATCTCCAGCCCCTTGCAGCCGGGTAGGAGATCCGCCAGTTCCTGCTGGGTCCGCAACGGATACAACCGATCCGAGTCCACGCCGCCGACCACGCACGGCACCGTGATCGCGCCCAGCGCCGCCTCGATGCCGCCGCGGCCACGGCCGATGTCGTGCCGGTTCATGGCCTCGGTCAGCAGGACGTAGGTGGCGGGATCGAACCGCGAGATGAGCTTGTCCGCCTGGTACTCCAGGTAGCTCTGCACCGCGTAACGCCCACCGTCCCAGGGGTTCTCGTCGCCCTGGGCATGGTTCTCGAAGCGGTGGTCGAGCTCGGCCTCGGTCCGGTAGGTCAGGTGCGCGATCCGGCGCGCGATGCCCATGCCGGACATCGGCGCGGTCCCGGTGCCGTGATACGCCCCGCCCTGCCAGTTCGGATCGGACCGGATGGCCGCGATCTGGGTGGTCTGGGTGCCGATCTGATCGGCGGTGGCACGCGCGCCCACCGCCAGCACCAGGGCCGACCCGACCCGCTCGGGATAGCCGGCCATCCACTCCAGCACGCGCATGCCGCCCATCGACCCGCCGACCACCGACGCCAGCCGGTAGATGCCGAGCAGATCGAGCAGCTGCGCCTCCGCGGTCACCTGATCGCGAATGCTGATCTCGGGAAAGCGTGCGCCCCACGGCTTTCCGTCCGCGGCGAGGGACGCCGGGCCGGTGCTGCCCTTGCAGCCGCCCAGGACGTTGGTGGCGATGACACACCATTCGCGGGTGTCCACCGCCGCGCCCTCGCCGACGATGCCGTCCCACCAGCCGGGCTGGGCGTGCTGCACGTCGGCGGGGCCGACCACATGTGAATCGCCGGTGAGGGCGTGCTCGACGAGGATGACGTTATCCGCGTTCGCCGAGAGTTCGCCCCACCGCTGCACCGCCAGGCTCACGTCGGGGATGACGGCGCCGTTCTCGAGCCGGACCTCCCCGATCGCAATGGTGCAGAGCGTCCCGTCGGGCGGCGGCAGCAAGAGATCCGCCGCTGGACGAGAGGTGCTCGATTCAATGCTCACTATCAGCTCGCTGCCGCAATCAGTCCCGCGCGCAAATCCGCCAGGATGTCGTCGATACCTTCGATACCCACGGCCAAACGCACCAGACCAGGGGTGACGCCGGACGCGAGCTGCTCCTCGGGAGTCAGCTGGGAGTGGGTGGTCGAAGCCGGATGAATCACGAGCGAGCGCACATCCCCGATGTTAGCGACATGGCTGTGCAGCACCAGCGCGTCCACGAACTTCTTGCCCGCATCGACACCACCGGCCAGCTCGAACGAGACGATCGCGCCGACGCCCTTCGGTGCCAGCTGTTTGCCACGCTCGAACCAGGGGGAGTTGGGCAGACCGGCGTAGTACACCGACTCCACCGCGTCCTGCCCACTCAGGAATTCCGCGACCGCCTGGGCGTTGGCCACGTGCCGCTCCACCCGCAGGCTCAGCGTCTCGATGCCCTGGCTGATCAGGAAGGCGTTGAACGGCGATACCGCCGCGCCGAGGTCGCGCAGCAGCTGCACGCGCGCCTTGAGCGCGTACGCCGGTGCGCCCAGGTCGGCGAAGACCACGCCGTGGTAGCTGGGGTCCGCGGTGGTGAAGCCCGGGAACCGCGGCTTGCCGTTGGCGTCGGTCACGGTCCAGTCGAAGGTGCCGCCGTCCACGATCACGCCCGCGACCGCGGAGCCGTGCCCGCCCAGGTACTTGGTCGCCGAGTGCACGACGATGTCCGCGCCGTGCTTCAGCGGCTGGATCAGGTATGGGGTGGCGACGGTGTTGTCCACGATCAGCGGAACGCCGGCCGCGTGCGCCACGCCCGCGATGCCCTCGATGTCGAAGATCGAGCTGCTCGGGTTGGCGACGGTCTCACCGTAGAAAGCCTTGGTGTTGGGGCGGACGGCCGCTTCCCACTGGGCCAGATCGTCCGGATCCTCGACGAAGCTGACCTCGATGCCGAGCTTGGGCAGCGAGTAGTGGAAGAGGTTGTACGTGCCGCCGTACAGGTGCGGGCTGGACACGATGTGGTCGCCGGCCTCGGCGACGTTCAGGATCGCGTAGGTCTCCGCGGCCTGGCCCGACGACACCAGCAGCGCCGCCACGCCGCCCTCGAGGGCGGCCACGCGCTGCTCCACCGCGTCCTGGGTGGGGTTCATGATGCGGGTGTAGATGTTGCCCGGCTCGG